>JACQFH010000419.1 GCA_016200145.1 Planctomycetia bacterium
CAAGATGCCGGAGGACGCGCTCGCCCGCGTGCAAATCACGCCGTTCAAGATGCGGCTCGGCGGCATCGCGACGACGCCGGTGATCTATCGGCTGCTGGGGCGCGAGATTCGCGCGGTCGGGTCGATTGAGCACGACGAAACGTGCGAAGTGCGCGCGTCGGCCCGCATTCGCGGGCGCATTGAAAAACTGTGGGTGAACTATGCCGGCCAGCAGGTCACGCGCGGCGATCCGCTGTTTTCCATTTACAGCCCGCAACTGCTGATTGCGAGCGTCGTGTTCAGCACGGCGCTGGGAATCCTCGGCGGGCTGTATCCGGCACTGCGTGCCTCGCGGATGTTGCCGATGGACGCCATTCGCCGCGGATAATTTTCCGATAACTGTTTGCCGTTCCCGACATGATCGACGTCGACAATGTGACGAAAACGTACCAGCGAGGCGCGGCCGAAGTCCGCGCGTTGCGGGGCCTGTCGTGTACGATTCCGCAGGGGGTGATGGCGTTCGTCGTCGGTCCCAGCGGCAGCGGCAAGAGCAGCCTGCTGTATCTGCTCGGGGCGCTCGACCAGCCGACGAGCGGCGAAGTGACGTGCCTGGGCTATCGCCTTTCGCAATTTTCGCGGCGCCAGCGCGACGCGTACCGTCGCGACGAAGTGGGATTCGTGTTCCAGAACTTCAACCTGCTGGCGAACCTGAATGCAGTCGACAATGTGCTCGTGCCGTACCTGCCGCAGGGGGTATCGCCCGCGCGGCGAGCGCAGGCCGTCGAATTGCTCACGCGCGTGGGCCTGGCAGAGCGAGTCGACCACCGCCCCAGCCAGCTCTCGGGGGGCGAGCAGCAGCGAGTGGCCATCGCCCGCGCGCTGCTCAAGCGCCCAAAACTCGTTCTGGCCGACGAACCGACCGGCGAACTCGACAGCGAATCGGGGGCCGAGGTGTATCGCTACCTGCGCGAGCTGCGCGACGAACACGGTTCGACGGTGGTGATCGTCACGCACGACCGTACGCATATCCAGCCCTCGGATCACGTGTTGACGCTGCGCGACGGACGGGTTTCCGAATGATTCGTTTTTCGGCCAGGGCGGGTGCGCGGATGAAATCCGGGGGCAGGGGAAGCAGATAAGGAGAGGGGGAGATCGGGAGAGGGGGAGACAAGGAGGAGTTCGGAAATCGGAGTGCAGAATGACTGATTCCGCGGGGCTTTGGGTTGCGCCAGATCACGATATGGCTCACGGATGGCGTGGCAACCCCACGGATCTTGCGCTTCAGGTTAGTATGTGGGCGTCATCGTCGCAATCATTTCATCTGGGAGCGATCCATGCATTTGCAAAGAGCAGAGATCGTCGCAGCCGTGGGAGCGCTGTTCGCCGGGCTATTCCTGTTGGCACCGTTGAGCACCCCGGCGCAGGGCGCTCCGCCGGCGGGTCAGAAGATCAAGACCGAGTCGTTCGACCGCGATCCGGGCTGGGTGGGGGTCAACAACCGCAGCGCGCGGCTCCGCGACCCGGTGCGGATCCGCCAGGACTTCGGATACAGCGCCGGCACCCGCCACGCCGGCGGGGGCGCGCCGGGCGAAATGGGGGGCTACATCAGTCCCTCCGGGCACGCGGCCTTCTACGGCAAAACGCTGACGAATGCGAGCTTTGAGAGTCCGTTGAGTGCGTCAGGCACCATGACGATCGGGAAGGGCGGCACGCATCTGCTGCTGGGGTTTTTCAATACCGAGACTGTCAACGAATGGCGGACGCCCAATACGGTCGCCATCCGGCTTAACGGACGCGGCGAGAAGTTTTTCGCCTACGTCGAGTACTGCACGTCGAAGTGGCGAGCCGGCGGAGACAGCACGCCGTTTCCTTCGGTCACCGATCCGAAAACCGGCCGCTGGAGTCTGATCGGATTTCCTTGCGATCAGAGTTTTAAGTGGTCCCTTCAATACGATCCGCAGGCAAACGACGGCAACGGCGTCGTCACCGCGACGATCGGCGAGAGCACCGCCGTGTGCAAGCTCGATGGTTCCCACAAGCGCGACGGCGCGACATTCAACCGCTTCGGGATTCTCAACGTCACGAAAAGCGCCGACTCGGGCTCGGAAGTCTGGTTCGACGATGTCGCCGTTAATGGCGCGCCCGCCGAGAACTTCACGCGCGATCCGAACTGGGACGGCCGCAACAACCGGGGCACGCAAGAATCGACGATGGTTCGTCCCTGGTTCGATTTCGGATTCAGCGAGACGCAAATCGCGCGCGGCAAGGGGCGCGGCGAACTGGGGGGGCAGATTTTTCGAGGCGACTGCCGGTATCCCGACCGCATGGCCTGCTATGGGGACCGGGTCGGCCCGCTCACGCTCGACAAGCCGCTCTCGGCCTCGGGGAAAATCGCCATCACCCGCGGCGTCAGCGACAGCACGACACTGTTCGGGTTCTACAATTCCGTCGAGAGCATGCGGCAGAACGAATCTCAGAGCCACGGCCTTCCCGAAAGCACGGTCGGCATTCATATCGAGGGGCCCAGCAGCGAAGGCTTCCGATTTTACCCTGTATTACGCGCCCGTGGCGGCAACAGCACGTTCGGCAAGGTGCGAGAGTTTCCTTCGATCGCCCCCGACGGCAAGAGCCACGACTGGAGCATGCAGTACGACCCTGCCGGCGCCGAGGGTCGCGGCCGGATCGTCGTGACCCTCGACGGCAAGTCGGGCACGTTCGACCTCGAACCGGGCGACAAGGCCCGCGGCACGACGTTCGACCGATTCGGCATCGTCACGTCGTGGATCGACGGCAACAGCCAGCTCGTCTACTGGGATGATGTTTCGTACACGGCCGAACAGGAATGACCCGAGTTATTCCATCTGCCAGTAGAGTGCCATCCAGCCGCACACGGCGAGCTGAATAAACAGCGGCACCAGAAAGTGGACCGATTCTCCGAACGGGAATTGTAAAACAATCGCGACGACGACGAGCAGCGCCGCCAGCGCTTTCCATTTCCAGTCGGCATCTGTCGTCAAAAAGAACAGGACGCCGCCGACGCTGAAAATCAGTGGAAACAGGAAGATCATGGCGTTTGCGGATTCAGCAAAGCCTTGAGCTTGTTTCGCTGTTCTTCGTTCAGAACTTTGTCGAGCTTTTCCTGGGTTGTCTTACTGATCTGCTCAATTTTCGCAGTGACTTCGGCGCCAGCGGAGGCGCCAATCTGTCCGATCGCCTCGGCGTCTTCTTTTCCGATCGCCAGAATCTGGGCTTTCTGGTCTTCTGAGAGGCTGAGCTCGTCTACGATTGACTGATAGCGAAACGGACCGGTTGGTCCCAGTCGCTGTATTGCCGTGGCGCGACCACGCGCCGAACCGCGCAACTGCCCCAGCTCGAAATTTCTCGCGCGGGCGAGTATCTGAAAATCCGCCGCCCCGGAACCGCCGAAACCGCCTGCCGCCGGAAACTCGAATTTCGCGCCCAGCAATTCGTCCCATTTCGTTTTCTGTTCGGGCGTCAGGACGGCGATCATCTCGGCGGCGAGTTTTTCGCGGGCTTCTCGGGCCCGCGCCGACGCGGTGCCAAAGTCGAAGGCGCCGGGTGTACCCGGGGCATTGAAGCCTCCCCGCGCTGTCCCGTCGATGCGGTCGCCAAAACCGGGGGAGAACGAGCCGCGCGACGATTCCTGCCGCGCCAGCGTCGCCAGATTCTCGCGCTGCTCCGCCGAAAGCCCCAGCTTTTCGGCGACTTCTGGCAAGGCGAGCGCCGCCACGCCACGTCGCTGCCATTGAAGTTGCGAGAGCCTGGCATTCTGTTTCTCGTCGAGCAACTTGCGGACGTCGGCATCCACCTGCTGGTTCATCTCGGCCGCACGTCGCTGATACTCGGCATACAGTTCGCGCTGTCTGTCACTGGTCGACGTCTGCAAGTCGTCGAGTTTCTGCTTCTGCTCGGCCGTCAGGGCCAGTTCATCGCGGACCTTGGCAATGCCGGCGAGCGCCTGGGCCGACCACGATTCGAGTCGCGACAGGAACGGAATTAAGCTGGACGTCCCGCGGCGCGCGTCGCCCGTCGCGCCCCGCCTGCCGCGGCCGGTTTCCTGGGCGAAAACCAGGGCAGACATGAGAAGACACAAGACTCCAGCAGTAACGGCTGATTTGCGCAGAGACATGAAGCACCTCCGGTCGGAGCGGAATGAATCGAGCCCTGGAAGGGAACGATGCGCCCCCAGCATGCCGCGCGCGAATCTTGAAGTCAACCGACGAAAAGGGACTTATCAATCTGCGAAAATCTGCGCAATCTGTGGATCAACCGCCTCGTCAACAAATATCATCGTGCCGAGGTCTTACGATTCGACGCCGCAAGCATCTGTTAACAGCCAGCGATGAGCGCACACGATTCGCCACAAGCCGCAGAGACCGAAACGAACGCCGGGGGCCTGCCGCGCAATGTGAGGCTGCTGGGCTGGGCGAGCCTGCTGAACGACGTCGCCAGCGAAGCGGTCTATCCACTGCTGCCGCAGTTTCTGCTCGAGCTGGGAGGCGGGCGGACGGCGCTGGGATTTCTGGAAGGCCTCGCCGACACCGTCGCCAGCCTGCTGAAGCTGTGGACCGGAAGCTGGTCAGACCGGCTCGGCCGGCGCAAGGTGTTTCTGGTCGTCGGGTACGCGCTGGCGGGACTCTCGCGCCCGTGCCTGGGATTTGCGACGCGCGTTGCGCATGTCGTCGCCGTTCGCCTGCTCGACCGCATCGGCAAGGGACTGCGAACCGCTCCGCGCGACGCGATGATTACGGAATCAACGGCGGAATCGCAGCGCGGATTCGCATTTGGCTACCACCGCGCGATGGACCACCTGGGGGCCGCCGTCGGGCCGCTTCTGGGGGCTGCCTTTCTGTGGTGGATGCCGAGCGGTCTGCGAACGCTGATGCTGCTCACCGTGATCCCCGGCCTGATTGTTCTTGCCCTCCAGATTTGGGGATTGCGAGAGGCCGCGTCGCACGTGCAGATCGGCGGCGCCGCGTCGGGAGACATTCCTCGCGGACCATTCCGGCTGTACCTGATCTCGCTGCTCGTGTTCACATTCGCCAATTCGAGCGATGCGTTTCTGCTGGTGCTGGCCCGCGAACTGGGGGTGACGATGGCCTGGCTGCCGGTGCTCTGGTCGCTGCAGCAGGTGGCCAAAAGCGTGGGCAACCGGTTTGGCGGACGCCTGGCCGATCGGCGATCGCCGCGCCGGCTGATTCTGGCAGGCTGGACGTATTACGCGGCCGTGTACCTGGGATTCGGTTTCGCCACGCAGGCCTGGCACGCATGGGGGCTGTTCCTGGCGTACGCGGCGTTTTTCGCGCTCACCGAACCGGCGGAGAAGAAACTTGTGGCGCGGTTCGCCGCCACCGGCAAGTCGGGCGCCGCATTTGGCTGGTTTCACACGGTTCTGGGGGTGTCCAACCTGCCGTCGAGCCTGCTGTTCGGCTGGCTGTACGAAACGTACGGCCCCGCCGCGGCATTCGCCTGGGGCGCCCTCGCCGCGCTACTGGCCGCGGGATTATTGACACGGGTCCGTGAAGCCCCGACTGGTTGAAAATGGAATCCGCCCTGCCGGCGTTTGATTCGTGTCGATGCCGGTTTGCAGTACAATTGGCACGTATGTCTGACGGCGGATCCGTCGGCAACGGCAAGACTCAAGGACTCCGGGTGAATCGCCATGACGACATGCTTGCGGTGTGCCGCGCTGTTACTCGGAATCGTTTCATATCTTCAACCTTGCGGCGCGGATGATTCACCGGCGCAGGGGCGGCTGGATCGCAGCAATCTGCTGATCTACCGCGATTCCGACGGCACGGTCCGCCCCGTCCAATCGGCGGCCGACTGGCAGAAGCGCCGGGCGATGGTGCTCGCCGGCATGACGAAGATCATGGGACCACTTCCAGGGGACGAAAAACGCTGTCCGCTGGCGCTCGAAATCGAAGAAGAAGTCGATTGCGGAAAATTCGTTCGCCGACAGATCTCATACGCCGCCGAGCCGGGCGGGCGCGTGCCGGCTTACCTCCTGGTTCCCAAGAAAGTCCTGGATGGCAAGCACCAGGCGCCGGCCATTCTCTGCCCGCATCCGACGCACCTCGAGCTGGGGCCCAGGACGGTCGTCGGGCTGGGAGCCAAGAACGACATGCCCTACGCGCGCGAATTGGCAGAACGGGGTTACGTGTGCCTGGCCCCCTGCTATCCGCGCATGGGGGGATACGAGCCCGACCTGGAAAAGCTGGGATACCAGAGCACGACGATGAAGGCCATCTGGGACAACATCCGCGGCATCGACCTGCTCGAATCGTTTCCGTGGGTGCAGCGCGGGGGCGTGGGGGCCGTCGGCCATTCGCTCGGCGGACACAATACCGTGTACACGGCCGTGTTCGACGAGCGGATCAAGGTGGCCGTCACGAGCTGCGGCCTCGATTCCTACGTCGATTACAAGAACGGCGATATTCGCGGCTGGACCAGCAAATGGTACATGCCGCGGCTGCTCGAATTCCGCGACCGCCTGCCCGAGATTCCATTCGACTTTCACGAAATGGTGGGTGCGCTGGCGCCGCGTCACTGTTTCATTAATGCGCCGTTGAACGACGACAACTTCAAATGGCGCAGCGTCGACGAGGTCGGCAGGGCCGCGGCCCAGGTGTACCGGCTGCACGACGTTCCCGAGCGGCTGCGGATCGAACACCCCGACTGTCCTCACGACTTCCCGCCCGCGATGCGCGAGCTGGCGTACCAGTTGTTCGATCAGGTCCTGCGCGCGGCCAAAGGCAAAATTGGCGAACTGCCGGGCACTGCGGGGCCGCGCATCGCGCCGATTGAGCTGACGCTGGTCGACGATCATGCCATCGGTTACGGGACATTCCAGAGTCATAACCAGAAGGTTGTCAGCAACGACCACGGAATCTTCATGACGCACATTCGGCAGGCGAACAAGGAGTACACGGCCCAGACATGGCGGCTGTCTCGCAGCACCGACGGCGGAAAGTCGTTTGCCACCGTCTATGAAGCGACCAACGCCACCAGCAGCCCGGCGCTGGAGACGGACGAGCAAGGAACAGTTTTCGCGCTTCGACCCGATTATGTCGACGGCCACGCCTACGTGTATCGGTTCGCGCCTCCCGACTACCGCGAGCCCGTCATGACTCGGATTCCAGGTGGTTCAGCGGGCAAGTATTGTGCTGCGTTTGATGCCGGGCGGCGACAGCTCTATTACCTGGCGCATAATCAGGAGTTTCGGGTCATTAATTTCGAGGGAACGATCCTGCGCTCGACGACGTTGTTCAAGCCGGGGCCGCACGCCGCAGTGCAGTATCCGCACCTGTCCGTTGCCGCGGACGGCACGCTGTTCGCCGCATGGACCACGAGCGCACCCGACCGCTACCTGTACTGGGACATCCACGCCATGCGTTCGCCCGACGGTGGCGCGACCTGGCAGACTCTGGCCGGTGCGCCGCTTGAGCTCCCGATCGTCGCGGACGACACCGGACCGGCTGATCGGATCTCGCTCGATGATGAATTCGAGGTCCATTCATGGCTGTCGGCGTTCCTGGCCAGGAATGGCAAGCTGCATCTGGTGTACTGGGCGAAGAACTCGCCGCAGCGACAGCACTACGTGCGTTACGATGCCGCGTCCGGGAAGCGCGAGATCGACCGCGAGCCGCTGCTGGCCGGCTGGCGCTTGGCCGAGCCCAACGACAGCGCCGGCCTGATCGCCGGGCGCGGTGCCGCGAATTCGCCCCTGTACTGCGTCACGACGGTGGACGACCGGAAGCGGCTGGCGTGCGTTTTCAGTGCCGACAACGGCGCATCGTGGCGCGACTTTGCACTGGGCGCCGAGACCTTTCCGTTCCGCGTGTATGCGATCGGCGCCGCGCGCGAAACGACCCGCGACGGCTGGATCATCGGCACATTCACCGATGTGAAACCCGAGGCCAAACTGTACACCGAAGCCGAATCGGGCAAAGTGTATTTCTTCCGCATCCGGGCAGATTGAGGCGACGAGGCGGTGGTGCTGTGGATTTCGGGTGAAGATTTCCGGCTGCCGGGGCCGGCCGGGGCCCTGAAAAACTCGCCTTGCCGCAATCGCACGCCTGTTGTATGGTACGCCCCCTTCGTCTCTCAAAATCCCTCGTAATCCAAGCAGCGCCATGTTCCACAAACCGGTTTCCGGTCTGGCCGGAATCGCGTTCCTCGTGCTGTGCGCCTCGGTCGCGACAGCCCAGGACTTCCACGTCGACACACAAATCTTCAACCTGAAGGGAGCGCCGCCAGGCGAAAAACCCGCTGGGATGAAGGACGCGGCGAAGAAGGCCGCTCGCCCGCAGCTCATGGATGCCTGCGAAACGCTGGTTCACGCCGGCAAGGCCTACGACCATAACCGGGGCCTGAATCAGATGACGATCTACGAGCCGGCGCACGAACAGTTCGTGATTGTCGACGAATCACGCAACCTGGCGACGAAGATCTCGTTCGACGAGATTACGAATCGATTAATTCGCGACCATGCCAGCGGCGAGGCGTTTCTGGCCGACGCCGAGAAGCGCAAAGTGCCTCGCGACAGAATTGAGTTCTTCCGGTTTCAGCTCAAGCCTGTCTTCAAGGAGAAATTCTCCACCGACGGCGGGAAGCCCGAGCTGGCGATGACCAGCGTGCTCGTGGACTATCACGTCGAGTGTGCCCGGCACGAATGGCCCGCCGTGCAGACGTACCTGGAATACGCCGATTGGGTTGCGCGGCTCAGCTACGTCACGCGGCGGCGGGGGATGCTGCCCGGCCCCAGGCTGGCCGTCAACGAAGCGCTGCGCCGCCATCGGGTGCTGCCGACCAAAGTGACGCTGGAGACGCGCAACACCGACGGCATCCACTATCGTGCCGAGCACAAATACGTCTGGGAATTGAACGGCGACAACAAAGCCACGATTTTGCACTGGGAACGCAAGGCCGAGGCCAAAACGACGCGATACGTGGCCTGGGAAAAGTTCTTCGAATCGACGCAAGAGACGGCCAATCGCAAGTGAGCGATCTCAAATCGCGTCAGCGAGCGCATAAAAACACCCCGCGCTCGAGGATCGAGCGCGGGGCGTGAAGTCGACAGCATGAAATCAGCAGCCAGAATACGACTTGCGAGATTCCGAACCGGCGTCGTCGGACCGGGCGCGGCAGATCGCCTGCTACTTGCCGGCGAGGGGCTCTTTCTTTTCGGTGATGACGGGGCACGTCTTCGCCAGGTCGGCGTTGAGCTGCGTGTAGTCCTTCCATTCCGTCGGGAGATTGTCTTCGTGGAAGATGGCTTCCACCGGGCATTCGGGGACGCAGGCTTCGCAGTCGATGCATTCTTCGGGGTGGATGTAGAGCATCGACTCCCCTTCGTAGAAGCACTCGACCGGGCAGACGACGACGCAATCCGTGTACTTGCAACCAAAACACGGCTCTGCGACAACGTGGGTCATTACTCTGTCCTTTCTCTCGAAATTTCCCGCTTTTTGAGTCGATTTCCCCGAGGGCGCCTGAATCCTAGTGGTGCTTTTCGAGAGTGTCAAGTGACCGGTTTTTCTGATTTCTCACGGTCGGGAATTGTCGCGCGGCGGTCCGGTACGGCAGACCGGTCGGCCCGCGCGGCGGCGTGGAACCGCTCTAGCTGCATTCGGCAGCCTCTGATAGCATCCGCCCCCGTGCTCCGTTCCTCGATCGAGGTCTGCCGGGAAGGATTCGCGCTTCGATGTCTCGCATGTTGAAACCGGCCGCGACCGGTTTGGCCATCTGCAGCCTGTGCCTGTCGTTCATTGCCGAAGTTCCCGCCCAGTCGGGCGCCAAGAAAAAAACGGCGGTCGTGCGGACGAATGCCGAGGAAGAACCCGAAAGTCCTCCCGCGCGCCCGCGGACACGACCGGCGGCCGAGCCGGCCGACGAGCCCGCCCCGAAATCGCCCGGATCCGGCGCCAAGGCCGGCAGCAAAACCGGAAAACTCTCGCGTCCCGAAGCGCAGGAAATGCGCGTCGAGAAAATCAGTCCCGAGCTTGAAGCTGTTTTGAAAGAATGGGAACGTCAGACGTCGCAATTCAAGAAGCTCGCGGGCAGCTTTTCCGTCTTCCAGTATGACCCGACGTTTGAAATCGAAAGACGGGGTGAAGGCACCTTCGTGCATGAAGCGCCCGACAAAGGCAACTACGAGCGGAAGGGAGCGGTCATTGCCAAGGGGGAAAAGAGCAAGAAGAAAGGCAAGGACGGCGAACGTTACACCTTGCAGGCCTTAGACCCTGAACGCTGGGTCTGCAACGGCAAAGAAATTATTCGCATCGATGAGAAGGAAAAGTCGTACGAGAAAATCCCGATTCCTCCCGAAGCGCAGGGGCAGAAGATCATCGAAGGCCCGCTTCCCTTTCTGTTCGGCATGAAGGCCGAAGACGCGAAAAAGCGTTACAAGATGAAACTCCTGAAGCGGGAAGAGACTCAGATCTGGCTGGAAGTGATTCCAGTGCGCAGATCGGATGCCAGCAACTGGGACAAGGCGATTGTGATCATCGATGCCAGGAAATTCGTCCCGAACGCCGTGCAACTCTTCGACCCGACCGGCAGCGAGACCGTGCACGTGTTCAAGGACGTCGAAATCAATCCGAAGCGCGAATGGTGGGGCCCGGACCCGTTCAAGCCCAATCTCAATCTGCGGGGCTACAAGCCTGCGATCTCGGGGGACCTGCAGTCCTCGGCGAAAAATGGCAAGGCAGGCGCCGCCGCGAAGAAAGGCCCACCGGCCGAGACGCCGAAGCGCACAGCCAATGGCGCGGATGCACCGGCCCGCAAGGCAGGCACTTTGAAATAAAGAGTCTGATTGCGATTGGAGGCAGACCAGGCCATTTCGGAATTCGGATTTCGAATTTCGGATTTCCTTCGACATTCGGATTTCGACATTCGGAATTCGTGTCCTCCTTGTCTTCGTGCCGTCATGCCGGCGCTGGTCGCCAATTGCCCGTCTCGGCACGCCAGACTTTGACTTGCGCACCCCGGTCTGTTGTAATGGCCTCCTGACGGACACGAATTTCTCGTTCCGCAGGGATGGTCTCCGCAGGCCGCGCGATGCCCAAAGAGTGGCGGTTTTCGCCGTTTGACGAGGCGCAGGTGCGCCGCCTCGCCGGCGGACTCAACATCTCGCCCGTCCTGGCGCAGATTCTGACCTCGCGCGGGTTCGAAAGCGCCGATCGCGCCGTGGCGTTTCTCGACTCGCGCCTGTCCGAACTGCACGACCCCGAACGACTTCCCGGAATCTCGCGGGCCGCCGACCTGATTGTCGCCGCCCTCGGCAGCGGGCGCCTGATCACGATCTACGGCGATTACGACGTCGACGGCGTCACCGCGACCAGCCTGCTCTGGCACTGCCTGCAGCTTGCCGGGGGAAAGGTCGAATACTACGTACCGCACCGGCTGGATGAAGGCTATGGCCTTAACTGCGAGGCCCTGTCGAAGCTGCACGAGCGCGATCCGTCGATGCTGGTGGTGACGGTCGATTGCGGCATTTCCAGCGTCCTCGAAGCCCAGCACGCCCGGCAGCTTGGCCTCGAGTTGATCGTCACCGACCATCACCAGATGGGGCCCGAGCTGCCCGCTGCGAATTGTCTCGTCCATCCGCGCCTGCCGGGGACCGACTATCCGTTCGGCGATCTGTGCGGCGTGGGTGTGGCGTTCAAGCTGGCGTGGGCAATCTGCACGCGAATAGGAGATGGTAAGAAAGCCACGCCACGGATGCGGGAGTTTCTGCTGTCAGCGGTCGGGCTGGCGGCGATTGGGACCGTAGCCGACGTCATGCCGCTGCTCGACGAAAACCGGGTGCTGGTGCGATTCGGACTGAAGAGCCTTTGCGAGCGGTCGTCGCCGGGCCTGCGTGCGCTTTTGAAAGCAACAGGCCTTGCCGATCGAGGAATTCTGGAGGCGGACGACATCGGTTTCACGATCGCGCCGCGAATCAACGCGGCGGGCCGGCTGGGGCAGGCGCGGCTGGCGGTCGAGCTGCTCACCACCGCCAACAGCGAGCGGGCCCAGATGCTGGCCGCCTATCTCGAAGAGCAGAACAAGGCGCGGCAGACGGTCGAGCGAAAGATGCTCAAGCAGGCGAAAGAACTGGTGACCGCCCATCCGGAATGGGCCGACCAGGCGGCCCTCGTCCTGGAACATGCCGACTGGCACGCCGGCGTGATCGGAATCGTCGCCAGCCGCGTGGCTGAGCAGTATCAGAAGCCGGCCGTGCTGATCGCTCTTCCCGCAACGGATCAGTCGGGCCAGGGCTCGGCCCGCACGTTCGGGCAGTTCGATCTGCACGCGGGACTCGCCGTGTGTGCCGGAGACCTGTTGAAGTTCGGCGGGCACCGCGCGGCCGCGGGGCTGCGAATCGACCGCGCGCGGATCGCTTCCTTCCGCGAGGCGTTCTGCCGGCACGTTTCCGAAAACCAGCAGGTGACCAAAGAAGACCTCGAATTGCGGATCGACGCCGAAGTGCGCCTGGCCGATCTGACCCTGAAAACGGTTTCCGAACTCGACCGGCTGGGGCCGTTCGGGCGGGGCAATCCGCGGCCCGTGCTGGCCAGCACGAAAGTCGAACTGGCCGAACGCCCTCGCAAGATGGGCGAGGGGGAACGGCACCTCGACCTGCGCGTGCGGCATTACGGAAAAGTGATGCGGGCGATCGCCTTCGGCCGCGGAGAATGGGCCGACGAAATCGCCGCGGTGCAGGGACCGATCTCGATCAGCTTTGCCGCCGGCATCAACCGCTTTCGCGGCCAGGAAAACGTCGAGCTGAAGCTGCTCGACTGGCAGGCGGAAGGCGCGACCCGCACTCAAACGGGTGCATCATCGGCGATTCCTCAGAACAGCAGCGGCTGATTCGCGAACTGCGAGAACACGGCATCAGGGATGAGCGCGTGCTCGCGGCCATCGCAGAGGTTCCGCGCTGGCGGTTTGTCCCCGCGGAAAGCCGTGCCGAAGCCTGGGCCGATCGGGCACTGCCGATCGCTGCCGGCCAGACGATCAGCCAGCCGTACATGGTCGCGCTGATGACGCAGGAGCTGGTGCTCGTGGGGACCGAGACGGTGCTGGAAATCGGGACCGGCAGCGGATACCAGGCGGCGATCTTGTCGAGGCTCTGCCGGCGCGTCGTCACCATCGAGCGGATTCCCGAATTGTCGCTGGGCGCGAAACAGGTGCTGGAGTCGCTGGGCTGCACGAACGTGGAATGCCTGATCGGCGACGGCAGCCTGGGGTGTGCCGAACAGGCGCCGTTCGACCGGATCATCGTGACGGCTGGCGCACCGAAGGTCCCGCCGCAGCTCTGCGAACAACTGGAATTCGGCGGGCGCCTGGTGATTCCGACCGGTACCCATCAGCCTCAGATGTTGCAGGTCGTGATGCACACAGCGCAGGGGATCGTCACGACCGACGTCTGCCCGTGCAGTTTTGTGCCGCTGATTGGTGCCGCTGCGTGGTCGGAGTAGGGCAGGCTTTCCAGCCTGACGGCGATGGGCGCCCGATCGAAATTCACGACCACCAGCCCTGATCGCCGACACCGTTTCGGGCAAGTTCCCTCACGCGACGGCATTGAGAATTGGCCGGCAGCCCGTTTCTTTTGGCCATGCGCAATGCTGTCAGGCTGGAAAGCCCGACCTACGATTGCGGCGACTCGGGCTTCCATGCCAGGCGCTGTTCGAGGAATTCGCGGCGCTCGTTCTGGAGCGACTCGAACGCGGCACGCACTTCGTTACGCTCGGCGTCGATGGCGGCACGCGACTCGTTCCATTCCGCTTCAAGCTGAACGCGGGCAGTTTGCATCTCGTCGTCGAAGTGTTTGCGAGACGCATCGAGTTCGGCCGCCTGTTCGGCCAGCGACGTTTCGTGCAGATCGAGCTGAATCTGGCGCGCATCGAGGCCCGCCCGGCGGGAATCGATTTCGGCTTGCCTGGTGTCGATCTCGGCCCTCCGGGATTCGATCTCGGCCTGCCGGGAGTTCAGCCCGGCTTGCCAGGTGTCGAGCTCGGAATGCCGCGCGTCCAGGCTGGACCGCCGGGCGGCAATCATCAATTCTCGCCCGTCGAGCGCCTGCCGGTGCTGCTCGAATTCTTCGCAGGTCCGCCGGAACTGTTCACGGTCGAGGTCGAGTTGCGCGGCATCGTCCGCCAGGCGCTGACGCTGTTCGTCGGCCGCGAGCTGCGATTCTCGCAGGGCCTGCACCTTTCCTTCCAGTGTGGCACGATCGGCTGCCAGGCGAGCCGATTCTTCGATCGCGCGCTGCCGCTCGTTCTCGATGCTGCGGCGCGCTTCGTCGAGGTCGCCGGTTTTGGCGTTCAGGACGTGGCGCTCGGCCTCGATCCGCTCCCGTTGCTGCTGCTCCTGGGCGCGCTGCCGGTCTGAGTCGGCCTTTGCGGCTTCCAACTGCCGCTTCATTTCATCGAATGCCGTTCGATCGGTCGCGAGTCGTGCGCGCTCGGTCTGAACCTGCAGGCGTTCGGCCTCGATCTGCCTGCGCTGCGTTTCAATCTCGGCCAGTTGCGCCGGTGTGGCGCTCGCCTGCGGAGTGGCCTCAATCTCGGACACCTTGCGGAGTCGCGTGCGGCTTGTGCCGGAGGTTTTGGATTTATCTTTGCCGTCGGCGGCGCCCGGCTGGTGCGGGCTGCCGAGGCCGCGGCTGAGATCCTGAAACAGGGGGCCCAGCATTCCCGTCTCGCTGGCGTCGAGTGGCTCGCCAAAGTCAGGAAAGCTCCCGAGAAACATCCGGCTGAGCATTTCCCGGTCGAGGCGGACGGCGCGCTCGATGCGATCATCAGCCGAAGCGGCCGAGTCGCGGGCGATCTGCACCGCTTCGACGAATCGGTCGATTGCGTCGCCGTCGGCCTGGCCGTGCTGAGATTCGAGGGCCGCTTTCGCGGCGCACAGTGCGGCATACGCCGAGTTCGCGGCATAGGCGGCCCGCTCGTTCGGCGGCTGCATTTCGCTGGCGGCCACGACCGCGCGGACGGTTCCCTCTTCGGCGTGCGCCAGTTCCGCGGGTTCGACCTCGTTCCCGCCGGCGAGCAGTTCGGTGATCCGGATCGCCGCCCCGACCGCCTTCAGGCACGTGGCCAGCTCGGGGTGGTTGGGCTCCAGCCGGAACAGGTTGACGACGCGCCGCGCGCAGCGTGCAGCAAGCGCCAACTGTGCATTCAGCGGCAGCTCTTTGAGCTCGTGGGCAGATTCGGTGGCGACAGGCATGATGCAACGTCAGGGCACGGCCGGAGGCTCGCTCAAATCGGACCTTGCCATACAAGCATACATTACGAAACCAATCCAGGAGTAAATCGCCTCGACAGGACGTCTCCTCATTTGATCACTCATCCCGGCAGTGGCCCGGCCGTTCGTCAGTGGCCGGGGCACTGCCGCTTGCCGAATCGCGCCAACGGCCCGAGAATGGTCCTGTGTCCGACATACCGAGTATCTCCGATCAGGCCATCCTGGGAGCCCGCGGTCCGAAAAACCGGGTTGATCCGAATTTGCCGTACGCATGGCTTGTGGAACCCGAGCCGACCGCCTCGGGCAACGTCGAAGACGTCGCAACCGTCTTTCTGACAAATCGCGAGTGCCCGTATCGGTGCCTGTTCTGCGACCTGTGGAAGAACACGACCGACGAGCGCGTTGTGGCGGGAGCGATCCCCCGGCAGATCGACTATGCGCTGGCCCGTTTACCGCCGGCGCGCCACATCAAGCTGTACAACAGCGGGAACTTCTTCGACCGGCAGGCGATTCCGTACGAAGACTATTCAGACATCGCGCATCGCGTCGCGAGATTTCACACAGTCATCGTCGAGAATCACCCGGCGCTGTGCGGCGCTGGGTGTCTTGAATTCCGCGATTTGCTGAAGGCAGGAGCGAAGAGGCAAATCCCGGAGAGGGAGGAGCGCGGGATGCCGTACTCAAGCGACGTACGGGGTGAACAGGCGCCGCAGCTTGAGATTGCGATGGGGCTCGAAACGGTGCATCCGGACGTGCTCCCGCGGCTCAACAAGCGGATGACACTTAACGATTTCACGCGCGCGGGGGAGTTTCTGTCGCAGAACGACATCGCCGCGCGGGCCTTTGTGCTCCTGAAGCCGCCTTTCATGGTCGAAGACGAGTGCGTCGATTGGGCGCTGCGATCGGTCGAGTTCGCGTTCGACTGCGGCGTGCGGATCTGCTGCGTCATTCCCACGCGATCGGGAAATGGCATCCTCGATCGGCTCGCCGCGGAGGGTGATTTCGCTCCGCCCCGGCTGGCCTCGCTCGAAGCCATGCTTGAGCGCGGCATCGCTCTGGCCCGTGGGCGAGTGCTCGTCGACCTGTGGGATATTGAGCGGCTGTTTCAGTGCCCGCATTGCGGTCTGCGGCGGGCCGAGCGGCTGCGACACATGAACCTGTCGCAGCGGATTCTTCCACCGATCGACTGCGATTGTGCGTAGAGATTGCGATATGACAGACCTGCACGCCGACGTGGCGATCATCGGTTCGGGATTTGGAGGGAGCCTCACGGCGCTGCTCCTTGAACGGGTCGGGTTGCGCCCCGTGCTGATCGACCGCGCGCAGCACCCGCGACTCGTACTGGGAGAGTCGTCGACCCCCCTGGCCGACATGCTGCTGAAATCGCTGACGCAGAAGTACGGTCTGCCGCGCGTCGAGCCGCTGGCGGAGTACGGCACGTGGCAGCGCACTTATCCGAATCATGCATGCGGGCTGAAGCGCGGGTTCAGTTATTTTCAGCATCTGCCCGACCGGCCGTTTGAGCCCTGCCCCGATCACACGAACGAACTGCTGATCGCCGCCAGTTTCGCCGACGCCGACGCCGACGCGCACTGGTTTCGTCCCGAATTCGACCTGTTCCTCGTCCGTGAGGCACAGGCTGCCGGCATCCCCTTCTTCGACCGCACCGAGGTCACGGAACTGTCCGGGGGAGAGCCGTGGCGCCTGTCGTGCCGTCGTGGTGACGAATCCCATTCGCTCTCGGCCGACTTTCTGATCGACGCCTCCGGCGAAGGAGGCTTCCTTTCGCGGCAGCTCGGAATCCCGCTTGATCCGGATCGCCTGCGCACGCGGTCACGGGCCGTATTCGGCCATTTCACGGGGGTCGAACCGTGGAGCCGGCTGCTGACCGCGCGCGGCGCGAACACGGCCGATCACACATTTCCCTGCGACGACGCGGCGCTGCACCATGTCGTCGACGGCGGCTGGATGTACGTGCTGCGGTTCAACAACGGCGTGACCAGCGCCGGGTTTCTGATCGACTGCGACCGGCACCCGCCCGAGCCCGGCGTCTCGCCGGAAGCCGAATGGAGAGACTGGCTCGACCGCTATCCGTCGATTGCCGATCAGTTCGCCCGGGCCGAATTGACCCCGCTGTGCGGCGGCATTCGCCGCACTCCGCGTCTGCAGCGCCGCGCCCGCCGCACAGTCGGCCCCAACTGGGCCATGCTGCCGCTGGCGGCCTATACACTCGATGCGCTGCACAGCTCGGGCAACTCACACACGCTGCACGGCATCGAGCGACTGGTTTCGATTCTCGAACGCCGGCTGCCAACCGACGAAATGTACGCGGCCCTGCAGCGGCACGACCGGTTGTTGCAGGCCGAGATCGACCTCATCGACCAGCTCGTCCATGGCTGCTACCGCGGCTTCGTGAACTTTGAACTGTTCGCGTCGTTTCTCATGTTTTACTTCGCCGGGGCGCACAACAGCGAAGACCGCCGCCGCCGCGGCGTTGCGGGGCCGGGGAGCGCTTTCCTGATGGCCGATAACCAGGAATTCCGTGCCGCCGTCGACGTGTGCTATGGGCGGCTATTAGAAATGACATCCGGCGCTTCGTGGGGCAGGCTTCCAGCCTGCCGAGATTCCAATGATAAGCAGGTCAGTGACGTGCTCCACGGAAATTCAGGCCCCGGCGACGTGCGGAACTACTACGAGCTCGTCAAACGGTCGATCGCACCGTTTAACATCGCCGGCTTGTGCGACGAATCGCGCAAGAACATGTACCCGTTCATCGTGCCGGCGTAGGCGCTTCGTGGGGCAGGCTTCCAGCCTGCCATGATTTCAAAGACGAGCAGGTCAGAGACCTGCTCCACGCTGGTGTGCCTGCCACGTTACGCGAGGCGGAACACCTTGCGGGCGTACTGAATCGCCTCGCACAGGGCGTCGACTTCGGCCGACGTATTGTAGAGCGCGAAGCTGGCGCGCGTCGTGGCGGTCACCTTGAGAAGCTCGTGCAAAGGCATCGTGCAGTGATGGCCGGCCCGTACGGCGACCCCTTTGCGGTCGAGCAACTCAGCCATGTCGTGCGGGTGGACCCCTTCGACCGTGAAGCTGACGATCGCGCCCCGATGTTCGGGCCCCGGCCCGACGATCGTGAGCCCGGGGATTTTCGATAGCTGCGAGTAGGCACGGCGCATCAGCGCCTCTTCATGCGCGGCAATCGCCGCCAGACCAAGAGACTCGACGTAGTCGATGGCCGCCCCCAGGCCGATCGCCTCGGCGATGTGGATCGTCCCTGCCTCGAACTTCGACGGAAGCTCGGCGAAGTCGGACGACTCTTTGCGGACGCGGCGGATCATGTTGCCGCCGCACAGAAACGGATCCATGCCTTCCAGGAGCCGGCGCTTGCCATAGAGCACGCCGATGCCGGTGGGTCCGTAGAGCTTGTGTCCGGAGAACGCGAGGAAGTCGATGTCGGGGCTGGTGACGTTGGTGGCGCCGTGCGGCACGCTCTGGGCGCCGTCGACGAGCACGAGCGCCCCGTGCGATTTGGCTTTGGTGGCGATGGCATCGATCGGGTTGATCGTCCCCAGCACGTTGGATAGTCCGGTGACGGCAACGAGCTTCGTGCGATCGGTGAGCACGTCGTCGAGCGACGACATGTCAAGCCGTCCGTCGGCTGTGAGCGGAATGAATCGCAGCGTCGCGCCCCGCTCGCGGGCGATCTGCTGCCAGGGGACGAGATTGGCGTGGTGCTCCATTTCGTTGAGCAGCAGCTCATCGCCGGCTTTCAGGAATTTGCGGCCCCAGGCGTTAGCGACAAGGTTAATCGACATCGTCGTGCCGGAAGTAAAGATGATCTCTTCGGCCTCGGCGGCACCAATGAATCGGCGGACTTTTTCGCGCGCCGCTTCCATTTCGGTCGTGACCCGGTCCCCCAGTGCATGAATGCCGCGGTGCACGTTGGCGTTGTAGTTTTCGAGGCACTCGACGAGCTTGTCGATCACCTGCCGCGGCTTCTGCGCGGTCGCGCCGCTGTCGAGATAGACGAGCGGCATGCCGCCGAGCAGCGGCTTCCCGAGAATCGGAAAATCGCGGCGGACGACCGCGACGTCAAACGGGGTTTCGAGCATTGTCGAAGACATAAGAAAAAGATCAGCCACAGCGGAAAGCAGATTTACACAGATTCGTCTTTCGATGCTGGATGATCGAGAGTGTAAATCATGGTCTTAAGAATCTTGAAGCAGAGTAATCCGCATTTCTGACGCGAGGCGGTCAGACGTACGCGCAGTAGATCGAGCATTTGCGGCGCCTGAAAGTCTTTCAGTTCGTCGAGTGTCTTGCCCTCGACCTCGTGCGTAAGAATCGAGGCGGCCGCCTGGCTGATGGCGCAACC
>JACQFH010000420.1 GCA_016200145.1 Planctomycetia bacterium
GAAATCCGAAATCCGAAATCCGAAATCAACATTTCTCAGGGCGCCCGTTCCTGCTGGATGACCGGTAGATCGAGATCTTCCCCCGCGGGCGGTTCGCCCCCCCACAACACTTCTTCCCCGAACATGCCCCCCAGGAATCCGACGAAGGCGCCCGGCGCAAAGACGACGTTGTTTGTGCGGCTCGCTCGGTTTGACTTCCAGATTTCTTGCTGTACCGGTTCCAGGAATTCGGCGACGTACGGATCGGGAAGGTTCGGCAACCACTGCTCCATCTGCATGAACTGCACCAGGGAGGGACACCACTGGTCTTTCCAGTTTTCGGTGAGTTTGGCGGAGATCTGCTCCCGCTGTGTGGTCGACAGGTACAGGTCCTGATCGAGCCGGGAAACAATATTATGGACCGAGGCCCGGCGGCGGTCGGCGACTCGCTCGTCGACTTCCTGCTTGAATTGCGCCGCTTGCTCGTCCGTCAGGTGCTCTTTCACGGCTTTCAGCACCCACGCGCGCGAAAGTTGCAGCGGGTCGCCCACGGCGAACTGACCGCCGCGCTGCTGACGCGCGGCTTTCTTCTGATCGTTTTGAAACTGGCCGAGCTTGGTCTTGAGCTCCAGGTCAAGCCGGGCATTGATCTTTTCCCATTGTTCGTCAGTTGGCTGGCAGGCGGCGCGGACCAGGTGCAGCTCGGCCTTGAGCAGCGATTTGTACTGCCGGGTAAACTGCTGGACATTACCGGGCCCTCCCATGCCATTGAACTGGATCATCGCGGGGGCCGCCTCGACGACGACGTCGTCGACAAGCTGGTCAAACAGCCCCCGCTCTGCGGCCACGGGGCGGGGCTCGGGTTCCGGCTCAGGCGGCGGCGGATCGCCGATCACGATCTCACCGTCAATCACCGCGTAGTGCAGGTTGAGGTCTTTGAGGACGTGCTTGAGGGCCAGCGACAGCGTAAAGTTGCGGATCGCGCCGGACACGCGCTTGTCAGGGGCCACGCCGACTTTCTTGAACGCGGCCTCGTCGAGGCGAATCGTGATCTCGTGCAGTTCGGCAAACTTCTGCATGACCTCTTTGAGAGGCAAGTTCTCGTATTCGAGGTCGGTGCGCGTCTGCAGCTTGCGCTGAAGGATGCGATTGGTGACCTTCTTCTTTTCTTCGGCCTTGCGCGCGTCGCGCGCCGCAGCGCGCTCATCGACAGCGCGCTTCTCGGCTTCGTCTTTCGAGGCCTCCTTTTTCGCTGCCTGCTTCTGGCGGGCCGGCGGCTCTTCGGGGACGGCCCGTTTGTCATTGGCGCGTTTGTCGGGCTCGGCTTTCTTGTCCTCGATTTTGATCGTTTTCGCGCGGCGGGGGGGCGCTTCGTCGGCGGCCGGCAGCGCGGCACTCCAGGCGAGCGCCCCGACCCACAGGACGGCCGCCAGCAACCGCCCGGTGGTCCGGGAAACCTGTTGAAAAACTCCACGGTCAGTCACGACTGGATCCCCGCTCGAGCCGGTTGAAGTATTCGTCCAACCCAGCGCGGAATTCCTCGGGCAGGACGAACCCGGCGTCACCGGTGGCCTGCGAGATGCCGCGATCTTCCCGCACTTCCTTGTCGTTCATACCGCTGCCCACCAGGCTCAGGGCCGAATCCTGCGTGGTGCCGCCTCCGCCGCCGCCGGGATTGGCCCCGCCGCCCCCGCCGCCGGCTTTCGGATTGATGCGTTTCGACTGCAAGAGGAGCTCGATGGCTTCGGTCTCGGCGGCGATGGCCGGCGAGCCGGTCTCGGGCCGGCCGAGGATCTCGACCGCCTCGTTCATGACGCCGGAAACCATTCCCAGCAATTGGATCTCTTTCCCGAATTCCGCTTCGGCGTCGGGCAGCTCGCGAATCCGCTCGATGACCTTGTCGACGCGTTCCTTGAGCTCCGCCTGCGTCCCCGAAAGCTTGATCGCCTGCAGCTTGTGATCTTCAGTCGGCAGTGCGGGCCGGGCCTGCTCCGCGACACGTGTTTCCTCACGCAAGTTGACTTCGCCTTCGAGAATCTGCAAAACTTCCAGCACGATGGAGGGCGGCAAACTGCCGCGCGATTTAGCTCCGGGTCAGGTGCCGCCTTTGGCCGGGTCGACCATATCTTCGGCCCAGCGATCGAGCGTATCCGACCAGAAATCGCATTGGGCGATCGACATGCCGTTTTCTTTGCGAATGTCGTCGCCGAGCTGCCGCAGACTGCCGATCACGTCTTCCTGCCGCATCTCTTCGAGCACCGTCTTGAATTTTACGAAATGGCGGCGTTCGAAGAACGACTGCATGTCGTCCATGATGTAGGAGACGTCGAGGCTGGCCTTGCTTTCCTGCACGGCCAGCTCGTCAATCGTTTTTCGCGGTGTCTCCTCGACCAGGTTGGGCACCACGCCGAACGTTTCCTTGAGCTGGTCGCCGATCCGGCCGCCGATCTTGTATTGCAGTCGCGACGCGGCCTTGAGCCGCTTGAGCAGCGTGCTGCCTTCGAGATTGGCCAGCACACGGTTCAGCTCGTCGGCGATTTTCTCGAACTCGGCCAGCAAGTCCTGCTGCCGTTCGACGGCTTCTTCCACTTTTTGCCCGGCCGGGCAAGCCTCATTTTTTCCGGCCTTGCCGATCAGCGTCGTCGCCACAAGACCGAGACTGGGCTGGCCTTTGGGTTTTTCTTCGTCGGCGGGTTGTTCGTCGGTCTTTTTGGATGGCGGCTGCTGCGTCGACTCGGTGTCGACGATGGCCGGCACGGTGGGGGGAGGTTTCTGCTTTTCGTCAGGCGGTTTGGCGTCTCCCTGTCCCTGGCCGGTGGCCCGCACCTGGCCGGCCATCGGAGGGCTCTTCTTCTGCGGATCATTCTGGGCCAGGCTCGGCGATTGCGAGGCCTGCTTCAAGAGGTCCGCCACCGACGGCATGCGATTGCCCGAGATGTCTTTCAGGATCTGCAGCATCTCCGCCCACTTTTCGAGATGACCCACGCCGATCTCGGGATTGCGCATCGCCTGCTTCACCAGCTCTTCACCGTTAGCCGTCAGGTTCGAAAGCCGTCGGCCGTTGGCCCGTTCGGCATTGGCCTGGCCTTCGATGCGGCGGCGCGTTTCGGGCTGGTCGAGCTCGTCCTGCGACATTTCGCGGATCTGCTTGTTCGTCTCGTACAGTTGCAGCTCGCGGTCGCGAACCTCGAGCGCCTGACGATGCCACTGGCTCATTTTTTCGGTGATCCAGATGGAGTGCTGCTCAGCCGTGAGTACGTAAAACATGTGCGGCGACGAATAGACCCGCCCGCGGCCGGGCAAATAATCTTCGGCGTAGACGCGCACGATCACCTGCTGCGGTTCGATCCCCAGCATTTTTGCGGAAAACGTGCCGTCGACGTCGAGAAACTCTCGATCGTGGCCGCCGGCCGACAACAGCCGTTCGCCTTCGGCCGGGGACTTCATGACGGGGCTTTCGACCCCGCGCCATTCGATCCCCACCGACTTCACGCCAAAGTCGTCGCGGGCCCGAACCTTAAAGGTGAGCGTTTCCGAATCGAGAACGACCTTCTGCCGCGGCAGGTCTTCGACGATCAACGACGGGGCTTCGTCGTCACGGCCGGCCAGCGACAGGGCAAACGGCATTTTTCCCGCCAGGCCCGATTCGTCGGTCCACTGGAACTCCACCTTCTGCGGTCCCTTGACGGTGATTTCCGGACTGGTGACGGTCGCGCCGCGCGGCGTACGCGATACGCCGTCGACCGTGGCGCCGGTCAGCTCGCGGCTGGCGGTGGCGGTGAGCTGGACTTTCGTTTCGTTCACCAGCGACAGAATGCCTCCCCGCACGTCGCGGTTCTGCTTGCCGGGCAGGCCCAGGTAGTCTGGAAGAGTGAAGTCGGCGGAAACCGACGTCAGTTCCGGACGAAGGCGCGGTTCGACGTCGACGGTCTGGCGATAATCGCCGATGCTGATGTCGAGCCGGCCGCCCGCGATCTGCGGCGGCAGGTCGAATTCATATTTGCCGCCGTCGTGGAGCGTGGCTGTTACGGCCGGCTGCTCGCCAAGCTGCACGGTCCCCTGGCGCGGATGCGAGAGGCTGTCGGCCTTGAGCGTTGCCGTGAATCGGAACTCTTCGCCGTGCGGAACGACCAGGCGCTCGGAAATGGGTTGGATTGCGGCGAAGGTGAATCTCGACACATTCCCCCAGGGGAGCAACAGGCGCGTCCAGGCGTTAGCCGTGGCGGCGGGATACAGCAGCGCCAGCGCGAGCATGACGACGGTGGGGGCAATCGCCAGGGTCGACCACAGGCGATGGCGCGGCGTGGGAACGGAATCGCTGAAATCACGTTTTCCGGCGTCGTCGGCGACCTGGCGGATCGCCGCCTCGCAGAGCGCCCGCGACCGGGCCTGTTCGGATTCGTCATGGACGAGCTCGATGATCCCCAGCAACTGGTCGCCCACGTGCGGGTGTTTGCGCGACAAGAGCCGTGCAAGCTGCTCGAGCCGGCGATTGCGCCAGATCCAGCGATGCATGGCCAGCGGCACGCAGGCCAGGCCGCACGCCACCAGGACGAACAGCCCCAAACGAACCCAGACGGGCGAATTCCAGAGCCGGTCGACGGCGAACATCGCCAGGAACGGCACGACCAGGCCGAAGACCGCGATGCACCCGGCCTCGATCATCTTGATCGACCAGACGCGCCGGCGGAAATCGTGAAGCTGGGCCTCGAGGGCGCCTGGCAACTGCAACCGATCCGGGGTTTGAATGAGGCTCATCGTTGGCTCCTGAATGATTAGATCAACCCGATCGTCTTCCTCCCCACCCAGAACACGCCCAAAAGCGTGACCATCAGCGCGGCGACGAGCGGGTGGCTCCATAACTGAACGCGGCGGATGTCAGGATCCGGGTCGGGGAGCTCGGCCAGGCTTTTCACGACCTGCTCGAGCTTCTCCGGACCGATCGCTTCGCCGCGCGTCACCCGCGCGATTTCCTTCAGCACCTCGGGGCGCGCCGGCCGACCGACTCGCTCGGCCGCTACCCCCTGCACGTAAAACGACGTCTCCAAACTAGCATCGGTCTGTCGACAAGACAATATGACTTGATGTTTGCCCGGCTCGACCGGCTGGAAGCGCCCGGTGAACACACCCCATTCGTCGCCGGCGGACGACAGGCGGACCGTTTCAGCCTTTCCCGAGGGGGCGGTGATCCGCGCCGAGACTTCGCCGTTGTGAAGCGGTTCGCCGCTTTTTTCCATGACGATCGCGTGCAGCGCGACCGACTGCCGCATCTGCGGCTGATCGGGAGTGTAGTACAGGCGCATCGTTTCGCCCTTGGCCATATTCCGCTGGTACGCCATCCACCGCACCACCTGCCCCCAGAAGCGGTAATGGTACTTGTCTTCCACGCCTTTTCGCCAGCGCCAGGCGCCGTCGGTTCCCATGAACAGCACCTTGCCCGCGCCGTACGTTTTCGTAACCAGCAGCGGCACGCGTCCGAATTCGTTGATCGAATCCTTGTGCACGCACAAGACATCGGTTCCCGATTTGGCGCGGCGGACCGGCGCGTGCCACTGAAAGCCGGGCAGCCCTTCCCAGACCTCGATGTTGTCGTCCTGCGTGTCGGCCAGCTTCGTGAGCAGGCTGCGCCGCCCGAGCTCGGTGAGCTCGAAGTGACTGGGCGTGCGCGAGCCCCAGCCGCTCTGCTGCGTGTCGTCGAGAACGACGGGACAAAGGTCGCCCAGTTCTGTATCGAGCAGCGAGAATTGCCGCCCCTGGATTCCCGGCATGAAGACGAGGCCACTGGCCTGGTGCTCAACGAGTCCCTTGAGGAGCCGGCATTGCTCGTTCGTCAATTGACCGTCGTCGAGCCCCACGTCTCCCAGGAACACGACGTCGAACTTGGAAAGCTCATCCAGGCCCGCGGGGAACTGCTTGATGTAATCTTTGTTGCCGCCCCCCACTTTGGTCAGCCCCGGATGGAACAGGAGGCAAGACAGGTCGATTCCGGGATCGCGCGACAGAGCATTCCGCAGGTAGCGGTATTCCCACCGCGGGTACGATTCGAGCAGCAGCACCTTCAGCTTTTCTTCGCGGATTGCGATGGGGGCCGAGAGTTTGTTGTTATCGGTGAGGGTCTCTTCCGCGTGCTTGGGAATTTCGAGGCTGACCTGGAAATCGCCGGTCGCTTTGGGCTTCCACAGGATCCAGTCGCTGGTGCGCCCCATCGGTGCAATGCGCAGCTCTTTGGTGACTTCGTCGCCGTCCGAGGAGCGGAACGTCACCGTCGTGTTGTATTCGCGCGGCATGGCGCTTTCGATCGTGAACGGAATGCGCACCGCCTTGCCGGCCACGCCGAACGTGGGCGCGTCGAGGCTCAGCAGCTCGACGTCGGGAAGCCTGGTCGGGCTGCCCGCGGCGATCGTGAACACGGGGATGCCTTTGAGCCTTAAGCGCAGCGCCGCTTCGACCGGCGGCCGGCCGTCGTTCCAGTCTCCGTCCGACATCAGCACGATGCCGCGCAGGTTGGGGTATTTCTCGGGGGCCTCGGCGAGCGGATCGAACAGGTTACTGCCGCGGCCCGGCTGCGGGACGGCAAACGGCTCGATCCTGACCTTCATTTTCGCATCGAGGTTCTGCCAGGCCGACTGCTCGTGCAGTGGGGCGATTCCCTCGCGGCGCGTCGTGGGCTGCGCGCCGCTGGGGCTGCTGAACAGGAAATCGCGAGTTTCCATGCTCGTAGAAGCATCCCACAAAACGGCAACCGTTGGCTTTTCGTCGGGCCGGAACTCCTCGACCCATTCCGGCTCGTTGAACAGGAATGCAGCCAGCCCGACGATCACCAGCCGCAACAGTTCGAGCATTCCCAGCGAACGGCGATAGCCGCTGCGCCGCCAGGCGGCGAAGCAGAACCCCGCCGTGGCGATCACCCCAACGACCGAAACGGCAATGTGCCACCCGGTGCCAAGGAAGTGAAATTGGGATACGTTCATGACTACTCACTTCGCTGTTGATCCAAACCCTGCCGGCGCCGTCTGGCCGAGTGGCGGCAGCATGGCGCGGGCGAGTTTGGGAAGGCACAGGGCAGCTTCGACAATCAGGGCGATGATCATCGACGCCAGGAACAAGCGCCAGATTTCCTGGATCAAAGAGCCGGCACTCCCCGCGTGGTCGTCGACCCGCGCAAAATCGAGTCCTTTGAACAGCTCCCTCAGCCGATGATCGGCCAAGACCTCCGCATGGTCTTCGGCGGCCGCCCGATTGACCGCCAGCAGCTTCTCATCCGCCGCGTACACCCCGCGGTGAAATGGATATTCGATTGAAATAGCCTTGTCGTCACCCGTCGCCCGCTGCCACGTGGCGGGGTTGCCTTCTGGCTTGTCTCCTGCGACAAGCTGCCGCGTGTTCCCCAGCACTCCGGCTCCGGCGGCCAGCGCCCGCTGCACGAGGACGTACAGCACGATTCCGTCCGTCGCCAGCGACGAATCGGCAGGCGACGGGGTCGTCGCCAGGAAATAGGCGCCGCCCCGCGTCGTCGTACCACGAACCAGCAGCGGCTTGCCGCCGCGCAGGCCCGCCAGCGTCGTGAATTCGCCGTCGACTTCGCAGTACTTGCGAATCTGCAATTTTCCGACGGGCAGCGCCGCGCCGCTGTTGGTACGGGCCAGCAGGTCCTGATCGCCGAGCCAGTTTTCGACCGGAATCTCTTCGGGCGCTTCGACCCAGCCCCGCCAGCGAACGCCGAAAATCTCGTTGTCGCTCGCAGCGCGGGGCGGGAAGAACACCGCCTGGCCGCCGCGCTCGACAAACGTTTTGACGAGCTGGGCCGAGTTCCCTGTGGGGAGCGGCGCCTGCCACAGCACGAGCGAAATCGCATCCCAGTCGACGGACGGCAACTGGTCTTCGGTGACGACTTCAGCGGAAGCCGACACTCTCGGATCGGGGCTGATCGCAGCGGCCAGCTCCAGCGGGCGGGCCGATTGCGGGTCGTCGGCGACGATCACCGCCCGACGCGGGACTGGTTTGTCGAACACGAAGCAGAAATCGTTGTCGGCGGGATTGGCATCGGCGGGAATCGACACGCGCCCCCAGCCCCGCTCGTGGCTGGCTTCGAGCGGAATGCGGTGGTCTTTCAATTCGAACTTATCCCCTTCCATGTCGACCATCAGCTCGGAGCGCGCCCCCTCGATCTCGAACTGCACGGGGACCGAAATTCGCGCTTCGGCTTCGGTTTCGCGCGTGAGCCTCAGCGACACGAGCAGCTCGGCCGCGTCGGCCGTCTGTACCCGGCGCACGTCGGTCACACGTACGGCAAGGTTTTCAGGCGCGGCCTGTGGATAGGCGAGCACGTGGAACCGCACTCCCTGCGGAAATTCGGCGAATGATTCCCGCAGCGACTGCCAGCGCCCGCCTTCGGCGTTCCAGTCATTCTCGCGCAGGTCGGAGCAGATCCAGATTTCGGTGCGCCCCGATTTGTTCGCCTGGATGTAGTCGTGCGCCGCCTGCAGCATCGCTGGGATGTCGCTGGACGAACTGGCTGGCTCGCCGGCGCGGGAATGGAGCAGCGCGTCGGCCGATTCCAGGTCGACGGGCTGATTTGTCGTGCTGTCGACCAGCGCCCAGCGGGCCGACCCGAGCAGCTTGAGGGTCCGAGCGAGCTGCTGCCGCCCGGTTTCGAGTTTTGAGCCTCCCGCGCCGCCGCCGGTTTCCTGCATGCTGGGCGAGCGGTCGAGCAGAATGATCGTGGTATCCGGGCGTCCGCCGGCCGTCAGCCCCAGCCAGCCGCTGGCCAGCGGCCGGGCGATCGCGAAAATCAGCCCCGCGATCGCCAGCATGCGAAACGCCATGATCAGCCACTGCCGCAGGCGCGCGTATCCCCGCGACAGCCGGTTTGCCGCCAGGAGGAACATCATCGCCCCCCAGCGGACGGTCTGATACCGACGCTGGTTGATGAGGTGAATGATGATCGGCAGGGCCACCAGGGGCAGGCCGAACAGCAGCAAGGGCTGTATGAACGTCATCCGGCCCCTTTCACGCGCGTGCGCCCGACGAGAAACCGCATCAGGACCTTTTCGTAATCTTCGTCGATCGTGATCCGGTGATAATCAACGCCTGATTCGAGCACGACTTGCTTCAGTTGCGCGAGGTAATCGCCGAGCACCTTGTGATACCGCTCGGCGATTTCGTTTGGCTCGGCGAAGACTGCCGGGCCTCCTTCCATGTCGAGAAACCGCATCGGGCGGCGGAAGTTGAAATCGAGCTCCTGCTGGTCGAGCAGGTGCAGCGCGGCCACGTCGTGTTTGCGGAACCGCAGGTGCTGAAAACAGCCGCGCAGCAGCTCGGGTTCGACGAACAGGTCTGAGATGATGACGATCAGCGCCCGCTGGCGGATCGTTTCGGCCAGCTCGTGCAGGACCGGCGCAAGTTCGGTTTCATCCTGTGGCGTGGCCTGCTCGAGAATATCGAAGACTGTCGAGAGGTGGGCCGGATTCCGTTTGGGGGGAATATTGCGGACGATGCCATTGGCCACGCACGAGAGCCCGACGGCGTCGCCCTGGAGGAGCGCCAGGTAACCCAGCGCACCGGCGAGCCGCCGTGCATATTCGATCTTGGTGATGCCCTTTGAGCCGAAATCCATCGAGCCGCTGGTGTCGAGCACGAGGCAGCACCTCAGGTTGGTGTCGGCCTCGAACTCTTTGATGTAAAAGCGGTCGGACCGTCCATAGGCGCGCCAGTCGAGACGGCGCAGGTCGTCGCCCTGGACGTACTTGCGATACTCGGCAAACTCGACGCTCGACCCGCGGTGCGGACTGGGGTGCCGGCCCGAGACCGATCCCTGCATCGGCTTCCGCGAGAAAAACGGCACCGCCGACAGCCGCGACAAGACGGCTGCGTCGAGAAAGGTGCGAGAGCGGCGGTCAGGGAACATTTGGGCCACCCGTCATTTTAAGTCTCCTCCGTCGCCGTTTCTTCGATCAGTCGGCGGACGATCTTACGCGAGTCGATTCCTTCCGACTGAGCCGTAAACGTGGTGATGATGCGGTGCGTCAGAACCGGGGCGGCGACTTCCTGCAGGTCTTCGAGGCGGACCATGTAACTTCCCGAGAGGGCGGCCCGGGCCTTGGCCCCCAGGATCAGGTTCTGCACGGCGCGGGGACCAGCGCCCCAGGCGACCAGCGGCTTGAGCCAGGCCGGGGCGGTCGAGTTGTTGGGCCGTGTCTTTCGCACAAGGCGTGCCGCGTAGGAATAAATATGATCGGGCACCGGCACCCGCCGCACCAGGTGCTGGTGGCGGAGGACGTCTTCACCGGTCATCAGATGAGACAGCGCAGGGAGCTCGTCTCCCGTCGTGGTGCGGGCGATCTGGATTTCTTCGCTTTCGGAAGGGTAATCGAGCTCGATCAGGAACATGAA
>JACQFH010000406.1 GCA_016200145.1 Planctomycetia bacterium
CTGCTGCTCGTCGCCGCGCTCCTGGGCGATGTCCCCGTTCCCGCCGAGTCAGTCCAGGCCGCCATTGGCAAGTCGCTGGAATTTCTGGAAGACGAGGGACTGGCCTGGAAGAACGACCGCAAGTGCGCGTCGTGCCACCACGTGCCGATGATGATCTGGTCATTTAATGAAGCCCGCCGTGCCGGTTACTCGGTGAACGGTGAAGTGCTCTCGGAGTTGACGCGGTACACGCTGACCGACGCGGCCGCCAAGGTATTCCCTGATCCGGACCCGCCGGCTCAGACTCAACCGGCCGCCGAGGCCGCGCCGGGTGCACAGGCGGGCGCGGTTCAGCCGGTTCCCCGCTATGTCGGCCTGCAGCTCTCGGCAGTCTTCACGGCGCTGGCCATCGAATCGCAACCGCAGTGGGACGATACGGCGCGCGACGCCTGGAATCGCATCGCGACACACGCCCGCGACAAGCAAACGCTCGACGGCTCGTGGGCCGGCCCCGGAGGCCGCGGTCCCATTCTCGACCAGACTGAAGGAGTCACGGCCCTCGGCATCCTGACGATGATTCCGCCGGCGGCGAATGCGGCCAACGTCGCCGATTTGACCGCCGTGCGCGCCAAGGCCCTGGAATGGCTCGACGCCCGCCAGCTTCCCGGCATGACGCACCAGGCGGTCGCGTTGCGCCTGCTGGCTGCCACGCGCCTCGGCCGACCTGCGAACGAGCTGGCTCCCCTGATCGCCGAAATCCTGCGCCGCCAGAATTCCGACGGCGGCTGGCGCCAGACCTGGGACCGTCCGAGCGACGCCTTCGCCACTGGCCAGTCGCTGTATGTTCTGAAGGCTGCGGGGGTCGGCTCAGATCATCCAGCACTGCAGAAGGCCATCGCCTGGCTGCTCAAAACGCAGGGACAGGACGGTAGTTGGCAGATGGTCTCGCGACCCGTCGTGGGGGCCCCGTCGAACGACAAGCCGAACAATACCGGCCCGATTTCGTACTCCGCCACGGCGTGGGCCACGATGGGGCTGGCGCGGGCGGTGCCGAAGTAGCCCGGACACGGGCCGGCAACTCCTCTTTTGCTGTTTTGGCCTTCGGCGTATACTCCCGATCCCAAACTCCAGGGAAGGGAGTCCCCATGCGCAAGATCGCTGTGATGAACCAGAAGGGTGGCGTCGGCAAGACGACCACCAGTGTCAACCTTGCGGCGGGGCTCGCCCTGCAGGGAAAACGGGTCTGCATACTCGATCTCGATCCGCAGGCCCACGCCTCGCTGCACCTGGGGATTGAAGTCGTGGGGGAAACCCCCACGGTGTACCACGCATTCGCGGGCGAGAAGACGCTGGCCCAGGTTCGGCGGCTGGTCGCTCCGCAGCTCTGGCTGGCTCCGTCGAACATCGACCTGGCAGCGGCCGAAATGGAGCTGGCCGACACGCCGGGGCGCGAACTGATTCTCCGCGGCGCGATCGACGAATTCCTGGCGACCGAATCGTACGACTATCTCATCATGGATTGCCCGCCGTCGCTCGGCGTGCTCACGATCAACGCGCTGTCGGCGGCCGAAGAAGTGATGATCCCCCTGCAGCCGCATTTTCTCGCGCTGCATGGTCTGTCGAAGCTGCTCGAGACGACGGCGCTTGTCACGCGGCGCCTCAATCGCAAGCTGCGCGTGAGCGGCATTGTCCTGTGCATGCACGAGTCGAATACGCGCCTGGCGGCCGACGTGGCCGCCGATCTTAACGAATTCCTCTCGGCCAGCGACGCCGAGGCCCCCTGGTCGCAGGCGCGGATCTTCTCGACGAAGGTCCGGCGAAACATCAAGCTTGCCGAAGCCCCGAGCTATGGGAAGTCGATCTTCGAATACGCGCCAAAATCCCCCGGCGCGGCTGACTACCTGGGAGTGGTCGTCGAAGTGCTGTCGATGGAACAGGCCGCCCAGCAGCCCCTGCAGCTCGCCCAGGCCGGGTAGGTCACGCTTTCCAGCCTGACGGCAGGGTGCCCTGGTGCAACGCGCGCCGTCGCCAGCACCAATCTCGACCCGCGCGGTCGCCAACGTGCTGGCAGAGCAGCCTGCGTGACGCACGAATCCGCCGCGCTGTCAGGCTGGAAAGCCTGACCTACCGTTTTTTGTCCCCGATAACTTGACCGGCAGCTTCGGGGGTCGGTATCATATAGGCGTTCATGAATGTGAGTGCCAACGACCCTTGGAGAATTTGGGCCGCCCCGCGATTTCCTGCCTTCGCGCGCAGCGCTCGCGCGTAAAATTGACCCGGCAGCAGCCGCCACCCGGCGGTCTCGCCTGCCAGCGACCAGTTAGATTTGGGCAAGGCCGCCCCAACCGGGCCTTGCCGCCAACCAGCGCCCACCGTAACCGACTGTATTAACCGAGCGTGCCCGGAATTTCCGGGATGCCACGGATTTTCCACGATTGAACTGATCCCTGAATTCCCCGACAAACATCGTCCCTTGCACTACGGAGCGACCATCAGCATGGAGACCGCCGCCAAGAAGATTACCGGAACCTGGAACGACGATCCCGCCCATTTCCGCAAGGTCTCTCGACGTAATTTCCTGACCGTCGGCGCTCTGGCCGGGCTGGGGAGCCTGACCCTTCCCGAACTGTTGCTGCGCAAGGCCCGGGCCGAGCAGAAGAACTACGAGCACTTCAAGGGGACGGCCAGCTCGATCATCCACATTTTTATGCCGGGGGGCATGGCCCATCAGGAATCGTTCGACCCCAAGCCCTACGCCCCGATCGAATATCGCGGCGAAATGCGACAGGTGCAGACGAAAATCTCGGGCGAGCTGTTCGGCGAAACGATGGCCAAGACCGCCGCCGTGGCCGACAAGCTCACCGTCATCCGCTCGATGACGCACGGTGAAGCGGCCCACGAGCGCGGCACGCACAATATGTTCACGGGATACCGGCCCAGCCCGGCGCTGCAGTTCCCGAGCATCGGCAGCGTGATCAGCCACGAGTACGGCCCGCGCAACAACCTGCCGCCGTACGTGTGCGTCCCCAGCATGCCCAACGTCTATGCCGGCACCGGGTATCTGAGCAGCGCGTTTTCTCCGTTCAGCCTGGGGAGCGACCCGGCAGCAGGGGGCTTCAAAGTGCAGGATTTGGGCCTGCCCGGCGGAGTCGACGACTCGCGGTTCACCACCCGCAAGAACATGCTGGCCGCCGTCAACGAGCACTTTAACAAGAAGGAGAAGGCCGACGGCTTGAATGCGATGAATACGTTCTACGATCGGGCCTACAGCCTGATCAGCTCGCAGGCGGCCCGCGAGGCTTTCAATATCGAAGCCGAACCGGCTCCTGTTCGTGACGAATACGGCCGGAACACGGCCGGCGCGCGAATGCTGCTGGCCCGCCGCCTCGTGCAGGCCGGCGTGCGGCTCGTCAACCTGACGTATGGCGGCTGGGACATGCACAACGCGATCGTGCAGGGTTTCCGCGGCCAGATGCCGGCGTTCGACCAGGCCTTCGCGGCCCTGATCACCGACCTCGAACGCACGGGTTTGCTCAACGACACGATCGTCATGGTGTCGTCGGAATTCGGCCGGACCCCCAAGATCAACGCCCAGGCGGGCCGCGATCACTGGCCGAAAGTCTTCAGCGTCGTGCTGGCCGGCGGCGGCATCAAGCGCGGCAGTATTTACGGCCTGTCGAACTCGACCGCTTCCGAGCCGGAAGAGAACGCGATCGGTCCTGAAGACCTGTTCTATACGATTTACAACTGCCTCGGCATTGTCGCCGACAAAGAGCTGATGGCTCCCGGCGACCGGCCCATCGAAATCATCGACGGCGGGAAGGTCCGCAAGGAATTGCTGGCGTAAGTGCGCTCTTCGGGCGAGCCGGGGACGTAAGTCCCCGGGTGCATTCGCCCGAGAGTGAACGCCAGTGTGCAAAAGCCCAGGAACAGAGACGCTCGGGGGCACCGGCGAACTTGCGTTCGCCGCTCGCCCGGGGGTCGCAATGCAGAATCGTTCTATCGGAGTCCGCGTGCTTATGCTGAAAATTCACCGATTGCGAATCGTTTCCCTGGGAACAATCGCTCTGGCGCTCGTGACAGGGGGCAGCGCGGCACGGGCCGCATCTCCTTCGCTGGGGGGATTGACACCGCGAGGGGCGCAGCGCGGCACCGAGATCGAGGTCGTCCTCAGCGGTGGGCAGCTCAACGACGCGCAGGAAGTCCTGTTCTACGAGCCGGGGATTGAAGTCGCCAAGCTCGAGGTCGTGAACCCCACGACGGTCAAGGTGCTGTTCAAGATCGCACCCGAGTGCATGCTGGGGAGCCATCGCCTGCGGGTCCGCACGGCGACGGGCGTTTCCGACCTGCGGCCCTTCTTCGTCGGCGCCTTGCCCGAGATCGCCGAGAAAGAACCGAACAGCGATTTCGCTTCGCCTCAGCCGATTCCGATGAACGTCACTGTCAACGGCACGGCCGACAACGAAGACGTCGACTATTTCGTCGTCGAAGCCAAAAAGGGAGACCGGATTACGGCCGAGGTCGAAGGGATCCGGCTGGGGATCACGCTGTTCGACGTCTACGTCGCAATCATGAGCGCGGCCCGCTTCGAATTGTCGTCGAGCGACGACAACGCCCTCGTCTGGCAGGACGGCATCGCGTCGATCGTCGCTCCCGAAGACGGCAAATACATCATTCAGGTGCGCGAGAGTTCGTACGCGGGCAACGGGGCCTGCCTGTACCGCGTGCATGTCGGTAATTTCCCCCGGCCAATCGCCCTCCTGCCGGCCGGGGGCCGTTACGGCGAAACATTGCCGGTGAAGTTCATCGGCGACGTGCTGGGCGACCGCGAAGCTCCATTCACTCTGCCCACCGAACAGGTCACCAATTTCCCTGTGTTCGCCAAAGACGACAAGGGGATCGCACCTTCGCAGAACTGGTTCCGCCTGTCGGACATTCCCAACGTCATCGAACAGGAGCCCAACGAAACGCACGACAACGCCACGCGGTTCGCCGGTCCGACGGCGCTTAACGGCGTGATCGGCGCGCCGGGCGACAACGACAACTTTCGCTTCACAGCAAAGAAGGGCGAGGCCTACGACATTCGCGTTCACGCGCGCAGTATCCGTTCGCCTCTCGATCCGGTGCTGGCGATCAGCGCGGCCGGCGGCGGGGCAATCGCCGTCAACGACGACAGCGGCGGGCCCGACAGCTACCTGCGCTTCGGCGTGCCCAACGACGGCGAGTACGTGATCAACGTTCGCGATCATCTGAACAACGGCGGGCCCGCGTACGTGTACCGCGTCGAAATGACGCCGATCAAGCCCAAACTGGTCCTTTCGACCAATGAGTTTGTGCAGTATGTGCAGCCGACCGTGACGATCCCGAAGGGGAATCACTTTGGCCTCGTGCTGTCGGCAGCCCGGTACGACTTCGGCGGGCCCCTGGCGATCCGCGGCGAGAACCTGCCCACGGGCGTGACGGTTGAATCGCCGGGAATGCCGGGGAATGCGTCGGTCGTGCCGGTCATTTTCCACGCGACCCCCGAAGCGGCCGCGTCGGGCAAACTGGCCGACATCATCGGCTCGCTGAATGACCCCGCCCAGCCAAACCTCAAGATCGAAGGCAACGTACAACAGCCGATCGTGCTGGTGCGCGGCCAGAACCAGATTCCATTCTGGACTGAAGCCACGAACAGGCTGCCGGTTGTGGTGGCCGAAGAAGCGCCGTTCGAAATCGTCATCGTCGAACCCAAGGTGCCGCTCGTCCGCGGCGGCCAGATGGAATTGAAAGTCGTCGCGAAGCGAAAAGAAGGCTTCAAGGCGCCGATCAAGATTGACATGCTGTGGCTCCCGCCGGGCATTGGGGCCAGCGGGTCGATCGCGATCGCCGAGGGACAGACCGAAGCGGCGATTCCGATGAACGCCGCCGGCAATGCCGAGTTGCAGACCTGGAAGATCGCAGTCCGCGGCGAGGCCAATGGCGGAAATGGCAACGTGATGGTCTCGACGCCATTTGCCAGCCTGCGGATCGCCGAGATGTACATGACCCTCGCGTACGAGCAGGCGGCGGTCGAGCAGGGAAAAGAAACCGAGCTCGTCGTGCACATGACCAAACAGTTCGATTTTCCCGGCACTGCCAAGGTCAACCTGATCGGGCTGCCAAACAAGGCGGTCACCGCTCCACAGGACGCGACGAAAGACACCAAAGATATCATCTTCAAGATTGCGACCGATGCGACGACGCCGGCGGGCAATCATGCCAACCTGTTCTGTCAGATCGTGGTGACCGAGAACGGGGAGCCGGTGATTCACAACATCGGAACGGGCAAGCTGCGGGTGGACGTGCCGCTCCCGCCGAAGAAAGACGCCCCGCCGCCGGCGCCGACCCCCGCGCCGATGCCGGTCGCCGAGAAACCTGCGGA
>JACQFH010000407.1 GCA_016200145.1 Planctomycetia bacterium
CCCAGCAGGGCACGGCGTTCTTTGTCCGTGCACCGAACGGCGCAACCGTGGCCGTCACGGCGTCTCATTACCTGGATCAGAACGGGCCGGCGCTGAATCACGTGCGCTTACTGAGCGTCACGGCCGCGGAACCGACGGCGCTCACGGATTCGGCGATCTGCTGGGGATTGCCGGGGGGCGAGGGGGTCCGCGGCGAAAACGACGTCACCGACTTGCGGGCTGATCGATTTCTGCTTCCCGTGTCAGTCGATGAACGCTTTGTGCACGTGCTGGACCTGGATGACCGTCCCGGCCCGCAGCCCGGCGAAATGGTCTGGTTCCCCGACAAGCAACCGGGCGAGCCTGGAGGGTTTCGCCTGCTCGCAGGCACCGTCATTCAAGTCGAGACGCGTTTCGTGTGCGTAGAGCTCGACACGGCGCTGAAGCTGCAATCACAAAGTGGCTCCCCGGTCATCAGTCGGATCAATGGCAAGGTTCTCGGCCTGCTGGGCGGAGGGACCGAAGAGTCGGGGACGACGATTCTGTTCCTCAATCCCGCAGCCGAGATCCGCAAGGCCCTCGAAGACTCCTCGCGTCCCGGTCTTTCGACGGTTGTCGGCAAGCCGCCCAAACGGGAGAACCCGCCGCCGCCCGATCAGGAGCCCCCCGAGCGTCTGCGGTGACTTCGGAGCAATGTGCTGCCCTTATCCGCCGGCGTCGGGTCTCATATGGAACACGCAGTGCCCCGGCCGATAACGAGCGGCCGGGGCACATTTGCACTGGCACGTCAATCACTTTTCGACTCTTCGACCCTTTCGACGTTTTGACTCCTCCACCCCGTCAGTTCGCAAACAGGCCGGTCCCCCACCAGTTGCCGGCGGCGTCGTGCACGAGGTCGTAGCCGAAGATCGCCGCCGGGGCACTCATGATGCCCCAGTGCGCGGGCGATCCGTACCACTGGTCGACGAGCTCGATCGCCGCTTCGATCATGTTGCGATTGCCCGACATGGCGGCCACCTCCATGGCCGAGCGCCCGGTCCGGGCCGCGATGTCACCCTGCCGCGTGCCCCAGTCGTGATGCCCGACCGAGCCGTAGCTCGCCATCAACTGCGACGAATCACGGGCCGCTTTGCAGAGGTAGCTGTGGCACTTGCCGTCGGTGGTGCTGACGGGCGCCGCCGGATGCAGACGGACGGCATAAATCAGCGCCCGCTGCGTGACGGTGCCGCGCGGCAGGCCCAGCACAAGCTTCGTGCCGCGTGCCGTGTAGTGTCGCCCCGGTGTGAAGGGATGGGCCGAAACGACCTGACCGTGCAATTCCGACGCCGGGTCGGTGAGGTCGATCATGGCGATTCCCTGACGGCCATACATGTACTTGAATGAATCGTGCGACAGCAGCGTCCGGTCGGCCAGCTCGGGGATACGAAAGGGGCGCATGGCCTTCAGCGGGACGGCCGCGCGCACGACTTTCTCCAGCGCGCCTGTCATCTCGCTGCTCGCCAGCACGTCGTTTTCATAGATGTCGGCGATCCGCGGATGATCGTCGTCCCGGAAAAATACGAAAAGCATTTTCCGCTCTTCGCGCGCGGCGCGGTAAGCCGCCGCGTAGTCGACGTGCCATTCCAGTTTGCCGATCATCCGCATTTCTGCCGGAATCTTCAGAGGCAGCGCGGCATCTTCGGGAATCGTGCCGAATCCCGTCAGCTCGATGTCGGGGGTGGCGACGACTTCTTCCTGCGGTGGATCGGCCGACAGGCGGCTCGCGGACAGGGGGCTGGTCAGGGCAAGCGCGCAGAGCGCGCACGGCATCAGCAGCTTCATGGCTGAATCTCCTTAGTGGGTTACAGGACTGAACTCTTCCGGAGGTCAAGCCTCCGTGAGCAATCGACACCGATTGCTCCCTCCGGCGCCCCTTAGGGGGCAACTTCCCAGCCTTACCCAGCCAGACCCAGCCAGATGTTTCGGCAACGACCCTGACTTGCCAGCGACACCAAACCCGGTCGACTCACTCTGCAGGACGGTCGCTTGTCGTCCGCAGGACCCCGAAGTGCTCACGCGCTTCCGTGACTTACGATTTCGATTCCGGCGCCAGGGCGGCATCGAGCAGGCTCGTGCGCCGGTACGCCGGTGGAATCCCTCCCAGGTTGCGATGCGCAATCAGCTCGGCGACGATGCTGATTGCGATCTCCGGTACGGTCTGCGAGCCAATGTCGAACCCCAGAGGCGCGGTGACCCGTTCGAGCGCCTGGCGGGAAACTCCCTCGGCCAGCAAATCGTCGAAAATCAGCTTGATCTTGCGGCGGCTCCCGATCATTCCCACGTAAGCCGCACGCGTTTCCGCCAGATGGTACAGTGCTTCTTCGTCGTGATTGTGACCGCGGGTCACAATCAGGCAGTACGTTCGCCCGTCGATTTCCAGCCCCGAGAGCGACGTGTCGACCGGCCCCACGACCAGACGGCTCGCCGCGGGAAACCGCCGGCTGTTGGCATATTCTTCGCGGTCGTCGACGACCCACACCTCGAAGTCGACCTGCGCCGCCAGCTCGGCGGCCTTCTGCCCTACGTGCCCGGCGCCCACGATCAGCAGCCGGCAACGTTCCAGAAACGGCAAGTAGGAAATTCCCTTTTCGACGTACGGCCGCGGACGCTGCTTCACAGGCCGCAGCTCTTCTGCAACCGCCCCCGGAACGGGCGAACGTGATCGAGCGGCGATCATCTCGCCGCAGTCGTTCAGCAGGAACCGGTCTCCTGCGAACCCGCCTCCGGCCTTTTCCGGGTCGATGACGATGGCCTCTGTGCACGCGGTCCCGGCTGCGACCTGCCGATTCAGGGCCTCGAAGTACGAAAAATCGTCGCCCGGACGAATCGGATCGACCAGCATTTTCATCCGGCCGCCACAGATCAGGCCGTCGTCCCAACCGTAATTATCGTCGAGCTGAAACGTCAGCAGCTCGGCGGCGCCATGGTCGATCAGACCAAGCGCACGGCGTTTGACCTCGGCTTCGACGCAACCGCCCCCCAGCGTGCCCGACTGCGAACCGTCGGGAAAAACCAGCATGGAAGCCCCGGCCTTTTGTGGGGTCGAGCCGCGCGTCTCGACGAGCGCCGTATACGCGACGGCGTTTCCGCCACGCACCTGGCGTTCGAGATCTTCAAGTAGTTTGCGCATCTTCAATGACCGGAAAAGTCGACTCGAAATACCCAGGGTCCAGCCGAGGTCATCATGGTAGCGGCATGGTGCCGCATCGACAACCAACGGCAAGACACAAACTGTCGAATGCTAAAACTGGATGGGACTGGTTTGTCATAACTCATTACGACATTGTTGATTACATTTTCGTAATGGCTTGTGTTTCAGCTTGGGGAACGTGACTGGCAGCGGTAGAATTGCATGTGGAGGCTTGCGCGGGGTGCCGCGCGCCGCAAGGAGTGCAGACGCATGGAATTGTTGATTGTCGAGGACGAGCCAGTGATCGGGAAGGCCCTGCGCCAGGGCTTCCGGGAAGCCGGTCACAACTGCGTGTGGGCTAAGGACGGCGATCGCCGTTGGGAGCTGGCACGATCACAGCAGTTTGACGCCATTATTCTCGACCTGATGCTTCCGGGCAAGCAGGGGCTCCAGATTGTGCGCGAGATGCGCGCCGAAGGGGTACGCACGCCGGTGGTTCTGCTCACAGCGCTGGGGTCGATCGAAGAGCGGGTCGCCGGTTTGAGCGCCGGCGCCGATGATTATCTCGTCAAACCGTTCGCGTTCCCCGAGCTGATGGCCCGCATTGAAGCGGTCTGCCGCCGGTCGGGGATGCGCCCGTCGCCGACGGTGCAGGCCGGTGACCTGTGCCTCGACCTGGCAACGCGGCGGGTCGTCCGCTCGGGAACCGAAATCGACCTGACTCCCACCGAATTCAGCCTGCTGGAGTTTTTGATCCGGCACGCCGGTCAACTCGTGACGCGCAAGATGTTGTGCGAGCACCTGTGGGAGTCGGACTGGGAGGGGGCCACGAATGTCATCGAAGTGCACATCAACCGGCTGCGTGGTAAACTGGACAAAGGATTTGACGGTTCTTTGATCCAGACCATTCGAGGCCGGGGATATGCCCTTCGCGCATCCTAGGGAGATGTTCTTCGGCACGCTGCGATTCCGGCTGACGATGTGGAACACGGCGGTCGTGCTGGTTCTGGTGGTCGTGACGCTGTGGGGTGTGCGCGAAGGCCTGCGGCTGGAACTGTGGAAAGAAGCCGACGTCCAGCTTCTGGAAGACGCCGGCGAGATTAAAGAGACAATCGAGCGCAACTATCTCAATGACGCGGCGATTGAGGAAGAGATCAATCGCAAGGCCACGACGCACACGCACCGCGGCCTGCACATCCGCATCTTCGACGAAAATGACGCGCTGCTGATGACGAGCGCTAACGCGCCGCCGTCGCCGTTTTCCATGGAGTACTTTCAATTTGGCATGCAGCCGGTGACGGCCGGACAGTTCCGGCTGGTTCATTTCCAGCTTACGCGGCCCGGCATGCCCGCCTGGAAGGTGCGCGTGGGAACGTCGTTCGCCCCCCTGGAATCCGACATCGAACAGGTGACCCGGCTGCTTTTGGTCGTTGGTTCGGTGGCGTTGCTGATCTCTCCGCTGGGGGGTTACTGGCTGGCCGGCCGCGCCACGCGACCGATCGCACAGATCATCGACACCACCGCCCGGCTCCACCCCAGCAGCCTGGATGAGCGGCTGCCGATGCGGGGCACGCGCGACGAACTGGACCGGCTGTCGGCGACGATCAACGGGTTTCTCGATCGCATCGGACGGTATCTCGACCAGAACCGCGAATTCACCTCCAACGCAGCGCACGAGCTGCGATCACCCCTGGCCGCGATCCAGAATTCGCTGGAAGTGGCCCTCAATGCCGACCGCACACCCGAGGAATATCGTGAGCTGCTCGACGAAATTCTGGAAGAGTGCGGTGGGCTGCGGACGCTGGTCAACCAGCTCCTGCTGCTGGCCGAGAACGACGCCGGCCGACTGCAGGCGGGAACCGAACCGGTGCAGTTCGACACGGTCGTGCAGAAGGCCTATGACATGTTCCTGGGAGTGGCCGAAGCGGCCTCCATCGACCTGCGAATCGCCGGGCTCGAAAGGTGCCGCATCGTCGGCGACGCGGCGCGGCTGCGGCAGGTCGTGAACAACCTGATCGACAACGCCATCAAATTCACCCGTTCGGGAGGTGTCGTCACGATCCGGCTGTGGAGCAACCCCCTCGATCAGACGATGCGGCTGGCGGTACGCGACACGGGCTCGGGAATTCCTGCGCACGACCTGCCGCACATCTTCAATCGCTTCTACCGCGGTGACAAATCACGCTTGCGCGACCGCCCCAGCCGCGGAACGGGGCTCGGCCTGGCGATCTGCCAGTCAATCGTGGCTGCCCACGGGGGCCGGATCGAAGTGGATAGCGTTGTCGATCAGGGGACGACGATCACTGTGATCATTCCCGCCGCGACGGCGCTGCTGGAACCGGATTCGACGGCTCAAGCGCAGGCGACGGTGGCACAGCTCCCGTAATGGGCGGTGCCAGAATCAGCAGCAGGTCCCGCCTGCCGGGCGGGACCTCGTTCCCATGCTCTGCGTGGGGACGAGGATTGAGACATTACGCGGGTTCGGGCTCTGCCGAACGAGTCGGCGGCACGATTCCATGTTTGCGCCACACACGATGCACCATGGCGCGCGACACCCCCAGAAACTCGGCCAGCAGTCGGGTGCTCCAGCGTGACCCGCGGGGTGGCGCCGTCGACAGCGTGGTGTCGATGATCTGGCGCGACACCCGATCCTGGACCTTTGGCTTGCGGCCGGTTCGCGGCCGTTCACGCTCGATTCCCTCGAAACCCTCGTCCGCGAATCGCATCCGCCAGCGCCAGGCCGTCTTCCGGGAAATCCCCAGCGTGGCGGCGACCTGGGCATCGCTACGGCCTTCGAGCGACAAGAGGACAATGCGCGCCCTCCGCACGCGCTCAGGATCGTCGCCGGCCGCCATTTCTTCCAGCCGGGCTCGATCGAGCTCAGCCACTGGCCTGACTGCGGTTAACAACATCGGGATGCTCCGGATTTTCACATCCTAAACACGGACCGCCAATGACTTGTATCGTGGAAAAGTTGTGCCTCAAGCCATTTTTCGGCCCGTTCGTTTAACCCGGAGCTACCGGCGACGGCGTTTCGGGGGCCGGCTAAGGGGAGGGCGCGACACGATTCCCGGCAAATGGTCCGACTCCGTCGGACCACCGCTATTC
>JACQFH010000408.1 GCA_016200145.1 Planctomycetia bacterium
ATGTGGATCGCCCGGTCAGCATCACATAAGTTCCCTCCTGGTGCCCGTTCTGCGTATGCGTCAGGGAGCGGACGAGGGCCCACAGATGGCTGCGTTGTGCCAGCAGGGGGAGGTGCTCGCAGATCTCGATCCCGGGGGTACGGGTGGCGATCGGGTTGAACTCACCTTTGAATTCCGAGGGCCCCTCGGGCTTCATGTCAAACGTGTCGTGCTGCGACGGCCCGCCCGTCAGGAAGATGAAGATCACCGAGCGGGGCGTGGGCGCTGATAACCCGGTCTCTGCAGCAGCGGCACGCCAGGCGGCTACATCGACCTGCGATAGCCCCGCGAGACCGATCGTTCCCGCCTGCAGCATGTTGCGCCGGGTCAGTCGATGATTCGAGTGCCCGGGCGGCGGGGATCGCATCTGTTCGACTCCGCAGTTTCGAGTGGATTCTTCCGCCAGACGGATGGCGCGACGCCTGATCATATTCCGCCGACGTGGCAGTCACAACGCCGACCGCCTTGAGCACGATGACGGCGGATGATTACTATCTGACCTTCAAACCGGCGCACTGTCAGTCGACCTCAAGCCCGGCAATCGCCAGAGCGATCCAACCATCGATCCTGTGACAAAGGCCCCCACGACATGGCTTTCAACCTTCGAACGCTGTTCCCCGCATTTCTCGTTCTCTCGACAGGGCTCCTGATGCACAACAAGTTCGCGGCAGCGGCCGACAAGCCGCTGGAAAAGGGAGAGCGGGTCGTCTTCCTGGGCGATTCAATTACCGAGGCCGGTGCAGGTCCCGGCGGGTACGTCACGATTGCAAAAGAAGCGATCACGAAAGCGCATCCGGACCTGGGGATCGAAGTCATCGGCGCGGGGATCAGCGGTAACCGGGTTCCCGATCTCGAGGCCCGCCTCGAGCGCGACGTCCTGTCGAAAAAGCCGACGCTGGTCGTCATCTATATCGGCATCAACGATGTCTGGCACTCGCTCAACGGCCGCGGCACTTCGAAGGCCGATTTCGAACAGGGGCTGCGGCGGATCATCAATCAGATTCAGGGAGCCGGCTCGCGCGTCGTGTTGTGCACTCCCAGCATGATCGGAGAAAAGCACGACGGTTCCAACCCGCTCGACGCGATGCTCGAGGAATATTCGCAGATCAGCCGCAGCGTGGCATTCGACACGAAGGTCCGCCTGCTCGACCTGCGCAAGCAGTTCGTGGCCCATCTCAAAACGGCGAACAAGGACAACGCCGAAAAGAATCTGCTGACGACCGACGGCGTGCACCTCAATGCGGCCGGCAACCGGTTCGTCGCCGAGCGTATGGTCGAAGCCGTCGCGACGACAGGCAAGCTGTTGCGGCACGTCGTGCTGTTCAAATTCAAGCACGAGGTCACGCCCGAACAGGTGCAGGAGGTCGTCACGGCGTTCGGCAGCCTGAAAGGCAAGATCAGCCTGATCGAAGATTTCGAGTGGGGGACCGACGTGAGCGTCGAAAATCTGGCGGCCGGCTACACGCATTGTTTCTGCGGCAGCTTCCGCGATGCGGCCAGTCGCGACGCGTATCTGCCGCACCCGGCCCATCAGGAATTCGTCAAAATCGCCGGACCGCGGATCGACAAAGTGCTGGTGGTCGACTACTTCGCCAATCGATAGATCGAGAACGCCCGGTTGCGGAACACCGGTTCGAGATGCCAGGGTTCGGTATTCCACGTCAGGACGTAACCGATTCCGGTCTGTTCTGCCAATGCTGCGAATTCCGCGCGGGTGTAGCCGTTTTCAGAGTGCGACTCGCGCCAGTCGTCAATCCGTGCGAGCCGCTCCTTCCACGCGACGATTCCGGCGGCATCCTGGGGGCAGTCCTTCCAGGTCACGTACTCGGCGCGGTTTGCGTACCATTTGAAGCCGACCGATTTCGATCGCGGCGTCAGGAACAGCGCGTTGCGCGGAGTGCTCCGCTCGATCCATCCGCAGGCGTCGATAAAGGCCAGCCAGTTCTGCGGATACATCTTGCCGGGATTTGGATCGCGCCCGGGAGCGACAAACGCCACAACGAGGGCGGCCAATGCCACCCCTGGCACCAAGACCCGGCCGATAGCGCGCTGCAGTCGTTTGCTGCCCCTCAATTGGGCCTGGCCCGCCCGCGCGAGCAGGCCCACAACGGTCACGGAAACTGCGATCGGCAGGAACACATCAAACAATCGGAACGGATAGAACTTCATCAGCTCCGGTTTCCGCAGCCAGAATCCGACGACGAACCCAGCCAGTGCCATGACGAGCGTTGCCAGCACAAATCGGCTGAAGAACCGCTGAGAATCGGATCGCCTGTCGAAGACGGTCATGGTGAGCCAGGCGGCCAACAGTCCCGCGTACATTCGATAGCCGGTTCGAGAAAACTGGGCAGGATCGAGGTGGTGAGCGAGCCTCTCGAAGACTTGAATCCTGTCGGCCCTTTGCGCCACTGACTTCGACGGTGCGCTCGCGACCACGGTGATGGCCGGTATCAGTCCGGGAAGCGAAATCACCAGAGCCAGCACGCACGGAATCGCCAGCGACGTCCACGACGAAGAATCCATTGAGGGCGACAGTTCACCTGGTATCCATTGCCGACCGAAAGCCGGGCGCTTCTCCGTCGAAGACAGGCGGGCACGACGCGCCGTGATGCCACGACCGATGAATGAGGCGGCCAGTCCCAGCGCTCCCCACATGCCGACGACCGGGTGCAGGCTGATCGCGATTCCGACAGCGACACCGGCCCGCCGGAGAGCATTCTCGCAGGCGGCGACGATCGCCAGGAGTAGCGCCAGATAGGCGAACCCCTTGGCCTCGACGCCGCCGATGAGCCATTCGCCGGAAAGATTGCCCAGCGCCTGCAGCGCGACGAACAGGCACGCCGCCCAGAGCGGCGCGAACCTGCCCGGGAGGAGCAAGTGCACCAGCCGCACCCAGGCGTAGGCCAGCCCGGCCCACAGCAGAATCCGCCCAGTCCAGGCGGTCTCGTCGAGCGAGGCAACACGGGTCACGGCGCCGGCCAGGGCGTAAAAGACCCAGTGGGCGTTCGCCGAATTGAGAAACATGTCATTCGCGCACCAGTCCGGGGCGTAGAAATGTTTCGCTTTGCAGAGATACTGCGGCTCGTTGACGCCCGGCACGGGCGAACGCCACAGGGCGAAGGTGGCAAAGCAGGCGAAGACGAGCGCCGCGACCGCGAGTCGGCCTCGAATCACTTCTTTTTCTTCTTCTTGGCTTTGCCGGCAGGTTTGGGTTTGGCGCTCTTCTTGGCTTTCTTGCCGGTCGGGCCCTTTTTGGCCGCCGCGGCCGCTTTGCCGAAGGCCTTTTCCCAATTCTGCCAGAAGGCCGGTGTGGTTCCTGTCCGAACGATCGGTCCGCCCATGAAATCAGCTCCTGCTGTGCGTCTGTTGTGATTGCCGTTTTCGATAATTCAGAGGCAATTCTCATTTGCCGACGCCGGGCTTGTCAAGTCGCGGGCGAAAGGCAGTGGTGTCCTGATTCGAAAAGGCAGCGCAAGTGTTCCCCGGCCGCTCCCAGAGGTCGACTCACTTTGCGACGACGCTCTCCA
>JACQFH010000051.1 GCA_016200145.1 Planctomycetia bacterium
GGGAGCGGAATGGATGAAGCGGAATTGGGTGAAAAACCGCTTCCTGACGGGCGCGGCTCTGCGTCGGTTTGGTTTTTCAGCCGGCGGCAGAACCTTCGGCGGCCAGTTTGGGGCTGGCGTTCAGGGCGGCGCGCAGTTCGCGGCGGAGGACTTTGCCGAGGAAGTTCCGGGGCAGGTCGTCGGTGCGGGTCTCGACGATGCGCGGACGCTGGTGCGCGGCGAGCTTCTGTTTGACGAACAGGTCGAAGTCGCGGCGGTTGAGCTTGATGCCCTTGTTCATGACGAGCACCGCACGCACGAGCTCTCCGACAGCCTCGTCCGGTTCGCCGATCACCGCCACGTCGTGGACTCCGGGATACGACCGCAGCACCGATTCGACGTCTCCCGGGTAGACGTTGAACCCCGACGTAATAATCAGGTCTTTCTTGCGATCGACGATTTTGAAGAACCCGTTTTCGTCGCAGGTCCCCAGATCGCTGGTATAGAGCCAGCCGTCGCGCAGGACGCGCTGGGTTTCTGTCTCGTTGTTCCAGTAGCCGAGCATGACCTGCGGCCCGCGCACGACGAGCTCGCCGACCTCGCCGTCAGGCAGCGTTTCGGTGCCGGTCGCCTGGTCGACGATTCGGGCGTCGGTGTCGGGGAGGGGCAAACCGATGGTGCCGGGTATCGCCGTGCCGTTCAGCGGCCCGGCGTGCGTGACAGGACTGGCTTCCGAGAGCCCGTAGCCTTCGACAACCCGGCAGCCGGTGTGTTCGCTGAATTCATCGGCCACGCGCAGCGGCAGCGGCGCGCCCCCGGACATGCACGATTTGAGCGATCGCAGGTCGTACTTTTTCTTGCGGAGCACCTGCGTGTTGAGGGCCGACAGCATCGCGGGCACGGCCGGAAACAGCGTCGGGCGGTGCTGCTCGATCAGGCGAACCACCGACGCCGGACGGAACCGGTGATGCAAAACCAGCGTCGCACCGAGCGCCATCCCGCACAACACACAGGTCGAAAGACCATAGCTGTGAAAGAACGGCAGGACGGCCAGCAGCGTTTCCTCGCCGGGTTGCCCGAGCGACCAGTGGGATAACTGCCAGGCGTTCGCCATCAGATTGCGATGGGCCAGCGTCACCGCCTTGGGAGCGCCGGTCGTGCCGCCGGTCGGCAGGATGTACGCCGGACGGTTGACGTCGGTCATTACCGGCGTGGCGATTTCGTGGGCGTTGCCCAGGGCGGATTCGAATTCGAGGACTTTGCTCCCCGCGCAGGCCTGGCTGAACCCGAGACGGCGGAATCGAACCCAGGCGTATCCCAGCTTTTCCAGGCGCGACAAGCGGCCGGCCAGCGACGAGAGTAGCACAAGCTCCGGCGCCTGGCCGGCTCCCCCCACGAGGGGCGCGAGCACATCCAGCGTGATGGCGACCCGGCATTGGGTCGACCGGAGGAACGCGCCCACCTGGTCGGCCACCATCAGCGGGCTCAAGGAAACGGCCACGCCGCCCGCCATCCAGGTGCCGAACAGGGCGACCAGGTATTCCGGAAGGTTGGGGAGCAACACGCCCACGCGATCGCCCGGCTGCAGTCCTTCGCGAACCAGCACCTGGGCCAGGCGCCGCGACTGCGACAGCAGCTCAGAGTAGGTGATTCGCTGCGAGTAGTAGAAACAGGCAACGCGGTTGGGGAATCGGGCCGCGGCGTGCTCCAGCAGCCAGTGCAGCGGCTCGTTGGGGTAGTCGAGCGTGGGCGGAACCTCGGCGGGGTAGCGGTCCAGCCACGACGGGCGGCGCTTTCCTCCGAACGGCCACAGTGTGCCGAGCGCGAGCATTGAATACCTTCCAGCCCCGGAAATGACGCCGCGAACGTCCCTTCTCTCGTTTTCCGCCGGCTCTTTCCGATAGGGAATTATTCGGTTGCGTGGAAGGCAGGTCAACAACTTTGCGCCGCGAATTCCGGCAAGCGCACGCCGCAAAATCGGCAGATTGGGACTTGACGGAAGCGATCTCGCAGATAGAGGATTTGTGAACGTATGGGCGATGCGACAACGGTCAAACCGATTGGAAAAGCCACGCTGGCCCTGGGCGGGGGCGGCGCGCGGGGCATCGCGCATCTGGGCGCGATTGAAGAAGTTCTGAGCGCCGGCTATGGCGTCGAACGCATCGTCGGCGTCAGCATCGGCGCGCTGGTGGGAGCGCTGTACGCGTTCCGTCCCGAAATCAGGCTTGTGCAGAAGCTCGCCGGCGACTTCCTGCAGTCTCCCGAGTTCCAGCGGCATCAGAAGCACCTGTTCGGCACGCGGTTCCGCGACTCGGCCCCCACGACAGGCACGATCGTGACGCGCTACCGGCGCCTGGCCGACGCACTCAGGGCCAATCGCATGCTGTACCGCGCCGTCCGGCGCACGTCGCTCATTCCAGGCGAGCTGCTCGACCAGGTCGTCAATCATCTGCTTCCCGATGCCGACATCCGCGACGCGGCCATTCCGCTGTGCATCGTGGCGGTCGATCTGCACACCGGTCGCCCGGTCGTGCTCGACAAAGGCCCGGTGCGGGTCGCTGCCCGCGCTTCGGCTTCGGTCCCCGGAATCTTTCCCCCTGTCGCGCACGAGCAGCATTTGCTGGTCGACATCGGCGGGTTTGCCGCGCTGCCCCTGGGGGTGGCCCGCACGTTCTCACCCGAATTGCTGTTCGCGGTCGACGTGGGAACCAGCCTGCGACCGATCGCGCGAGCGCCCAGCGCCGTCGAGACTCTGCTGCGGATGAACGACATCGGGGCTGCGCTGTTCCGCGCGCATGTCCCCGAAAAGGCCGATCTCGTGATTCTGCCCGAGGTGGGCCGCGTCGACTGGTTCGATTTCACGTCGCCGGAAACGATGATCGCCGCCGGCCGCACCGCTGCACGGACGGCCCTGGCCGAATTCACACCACCGCAGAACTGGCTACAGCGGCTGTTCGGCCACCGCGCGTCGTTCCACCTGGGCAGCGGCCCGGCGGAGAGCACCCGGTACGACTGATGTAACCCACGGATGGCGTGGCAATCCCACGGATGAAAACTGGCTGAAAACGGAGGCAACTTTCCGGGAATGGAAGCGAGAATAGTATAAGAGAGAGAGACCGCGGATGGGCGCGGATGGCGACTGGGCCAGAACTCTGGCGAGTTCTGCGACGACCTGGCGAGATCTGCTACGATTGGCATTGAAACCGTGTCGGGTGATGTGTGTAATTTGAGGTCAGACGCGCATGTTCACGATGAACACATGGTGTTTCCGGGGCCCTCACGGGCCGACGCCTCGTAACCCTGCGTTTGGTGTTGCTGTCATGTCGCAGCTTCATGGTCATCGTCGTTCGAGGGACGTTGTCGCCGTTCTTGCGGCGCTGGTCGTCTGTCTTCTCGGGGGCGCATCCGCCCGGGCCGCCAATCCCGCGGTCAGCTTTCAGAAAGTCGTGGAAGAGCATTTCCTCGCCTGGGACCAGGACCACGACGGGGTCCTGTCGCCGCTGGAAATTGACCGCCAGGTTCAGAACCCGGCCGTCAAAGGGTTCGAGGCCGCTGCGGTCTCCGCCATTCATATCTGTTTCCGTGGAGAAAAGTCGCCCGCGCGGCTTTCGCAGGTCGACCTCCTGCAATACAGCGAAAAGGAATCCGAACGGAGAGACAAAGACGATCACAAGTTCCATTTCGCGGCCGACTATGCGGCTTTCGACAGGCATATTCACGAGTTGCCGCGGCAGATCTTCACCGTCGCCAACGCTCCGTCCCTCGAGGGCATCGCGCAGGGGAAACTGGGCGACTGCTATCTGGTGGCCGTCGTGGGGGCGGCCGTCCATCGCGATCCGCGAACCGTGCGCAACATGTTCCGCATTCACATCGACGGGTCGAACGAAATTGTGTTCCCCAACGGCCAGGCGCTGAAAGTCCCCGCGCTGACCGATTCCGAGATCATGCTGGGGTCGTCGGCCGCCAATCAGGGATTGTGGCTGAACGTGCTGGAGAAAGCCTACGGCCAGATCAAGATGCGAAATCCCAAGGCCGTCAAAACGCTCGCCGACCTCGATCTGGACGTGATCGCCCGCGGCGGCGACGCGCAACACACGCTGTCGATCCTGACGGGTCACAAATGCAACTGGGATCCCTTCTATTCGAAGAAGGCGAAAGACGCTGAACCGAGCCGGGAACAGGTCGAAGCGGTTCGCCAGCACATGCATGCGAAGCTGGCCGACGCGGCGGCACACCGGCGCCTGGTCTGTATTTCATCGCCGCGAACGAAGTTGCCCCCGGGCATCATCACCGGCCACGACTACGCCATGCTCGGCTATGATTCTCAGCGGCGCCTCGTTCACGTCTGGAACCCGTGGGGACGAACGTACAATTTCAAGCCCAAGCATGAGCGGCACGGTCTCGAGCACGGGTATCCCGTCGAGAAGGGCCACTTCGACATTCCGCTGGACGATTTTGTGCGGGTCTTCAACGGCGTCTGGTTCGAAACGTACGACCCGCTGCAGGTCAGTCATAAGTGATCGCGCGCGTGCCCCGGCCGCTTTGCAGCGGCCGGGGCACTTCAGTCTGCGTTTGACGGTCATCCACGCTGTTTCGCGTGCAGTGCCCGACGCAGCCGTCGCAGAGCCGCGCCCGTCAGGAAGCGGTCGTGTCACACCGCTTCCTGACGGGCGCGGCTCTGCGGAAGATGTGATCACTTACCGGGAAGCTGCCAGACGGGGTGATCGGCGGCGGCGCCTTCGAGCATGGCGCCCACGACGCGAGACAGCAGGATCACCGAGGGGCCGTCGTCGAGATAGGACGTGAGCAGCGTCGTCAGCATCTGCGCCGCCCCGCGGAAGTCGCGCTCTTCGAAACTCGTCAGGGCCTTTTCGTAATCGCGGCAGAGCTCGGGCGCGTTGGCGACGTTGCCGCAGGGAAGCTCGACAAGCTGCACCGGCTGATCCATGTTGACGACGCGCACCGAGGCAATCCGCCGCATCAGGAAATCGTCGCCCAGCGCGTCGGCCGTGGCCCCCGTGACGATGACGTGCGACTTGAAGTACTTCGTCGCACCCTGTACGCGGCTCGCCAGGTTGACCGTCGTGCCCAGCGGGCCGTACTTGAATTTGCGATGCGACCCCATGTTTCCGGCCCGCACGGGCCCCGAGCTGATGCCGATGCCCAGGTCGAACGGCGCATCCAGAATCGACGACCAGCGCTGGTTGAGAATCGGAATCTGATCGATCATGTCGATGGCGGCGCGGCACGCCAGGCGCGCATGATCGGGCTGCTGTTCGGGAGCGCCCCACATCGCCATCAGCTCGTCGCCGATGTAATCCACGAGCACGCCGTTGTGCTTGAGCACGCTTTCCGACAGCGTTCCCATCACGTCGTTGATCCAGTCGAAGGTGCGGGTCGCTCCGATCTTTTCGGCGATCCGGCTGAATCCGCGGATATCGCCGAACAGCACGCTGACGTCGGCGTCGCGGCCGGCGAGCATGTCGGGATGCGACTCGAGATGCTGGGCCAGGGTGGAGGTGAAAAACTGCTCGAACTGCAGCCGCAGGCGGCGGGCCGCGTCTTCGCCCTGCAGGCGCGCCAGCCCCGAGGCCACGGCGCACGCCACGAGTTCCAGCAGCAGCGCATTGAGTCGCGTGATCTCGCCGTGCGGGTGTTTCGCGAGGGCCGGCCTCTGAATGCGTTCGCCGTACAGAATTCCGTTGACTTCGCCTGCACTGTTCAGAATCGGCGCCGCGACGATCGATTGCACCGCGCGCAGGCTCTCGGTCGAGCGACTGACGTGCGTTCCGGCATTCCAGAATGTCTTCTGGTGCCGCAACACCTGATCGACGACGTAGCGGCTGACGGGGCGGATCGTAATTCCCCCGGGAGCGTATTGCTCGACCGTGTTCCACGCATCGCCGTCTCTCAGCAGGACGCGGCCGCTGTCGAGGCCCACGAGGTCGATGGCCGCCTTGCAGGCACGCGTGTAGAAATCAGTGGACGTGCGCGCCATCTGAAACACGTCCATCATCATTTCGAGCGCGCGAATCAGCTCTTCGGAGCCCTCGTCGGGCCGCTGCTCGAACGATTCCTTGACGTGAATCGAATCGAAGTCGGCGATCGAGCAGCCCGGCCTGAGCGTGACCTGCGCCAGGCTGTTGAGGCCTTCCGAACTGGCGGGAATTTCGAACAGCAGCTCCAGATTGAGGCCGAGCCCCAGCCTGACGGGCAAGTCGACGATCGTCGTGGCGCCCGGCACAAGCGGTTCAGATCCTTTGAGGGCGACCTTCGAAACGCTGCTCAAATTCGTGAGCTCGAACTGATCGTCGTCGCGGAGCCGGACGAGCAGTTGCCTTCTCGCGATCGTGCGTTCTTCGACCGGTGCAATGATCAGCCGTCTGGTGGAACCGGTTTCCAGCAATTCGAACGGATTGGGCTCGTTCGGCTGCTGCCGGCCGATCTCCAAAACGCCTTCGAGTTCTCCGGAATAAACTTCCCGTTTGCCATCGAAGACTTGCAGCGAATAAACGCTCATGGACCTGCTTTGCGAGAATCAGGACTGCGACCGCGGGGTGGATTATACCGCGTCGGCAGGCCGTGGGAAGCCGGTTCCGCTCGAGTGGCGTTCTCCGACCGTGCCCCGGCCGCTTTTTTGGCGGCCGGGGCACACCGGCGACTCACCATCGCCGCAAAACGGATGCTCCCGGGCGGTGCTCAGCGATCCGCAGGCTGGGCAGGCCCCATCGGACTCTCTATGATAGGGTCTGTTGGTGCATCGACCGCGCAACAGACGGCTCCCCGGGCTGGCACCGGGAAACTCGCTGGCCCGCTTCGTGTTCCAGACCATCGGGCAGTCGTGAAAAGCCCTGATTGATATGGCGAGCCGCATCGCGACGCGGCCCGCGCGGTTTTCGCAGGAAGGACAGGCCCCAGTTATGGGAACCAATCTGTACGTGGGAAATCTGAGTTACAATGTCACCAGTTCCGATCTCGAAAAGCTGTTTTCGGAATACGGCACCGTGAAGAGCGCCCAGATCATCAACGACAAGTTCAGCGGCCGCAGCAAGGGCTTCGGGTTTGTCGAAATGAAAGACGCCGCCGAGGCGCAGGCGGCCATCACGAACCTCAACCTCAAAGAGCACGACGGTCGGTGCATGACGGTCAATGAAGCCCGTCCGCGCGAAGAGCGGTCGGGTGGAGGAGGTTACGGGGGCGGGGGCCGCGGCCGCCGGAATTATTGACGAGCGCGGCAGGGCGCGCACGATCTGAGGGACCGGCGGACGTCTTTCCGCCGGTCGAATTGGCCAGCCGATGACACGCCTGACTCTCGCCAGCCAGTCCCCCTCTCGCCTGGAACTTCTGCGGAACGCGGGTTACGACGTTGACGCCGTTCCGGCGCGCATCGCTGAGCCTGACCTGGAAGCATTCACCGATCTCGAGTCGGGTCTGATTCATGTCGCGACGCTGAAGGCCCGCGCCGCAGCGAAGGGCGGGGCCAGCGGCCTGATCCTGGGCTGCGACACGGTTGGCGTTTCCGCCAGCCGCGTCTTCGGCAAGCCCGCCGATCGCGCCCATGCGCGCCGGATGCTGGAAGCCATCTCCGGCACCGTTCACCAGGTTCTGACGGGCTGGTGCCTGTTGCGCACACGCGATGAGTTGCACGTCTGCGGAGTTGAATCGACCACAATCACGATGCGCGCCTGGACCAGCGCCGAGTTCGACGCCTATCTCGAGGGAGGCGAATGGATCGGCAAGTCGGGGGCCTACGGCCTCCAATGGCCGCACGACCCGTTCGTCACGCAGATCGAGGGGAGCGCATCGAACGTGATCGGCGTGCCGCTCGAACGCCTGGCAGAGGTGATCGCCCTGATGTAGGTCAGGCTTTCCAGCCTGACAGCGCTGTGCTGTCGTCGAAAGAAAAGGACTGCGGGCCAATGCTCAACACGTCGGGTACGGGAAATTGTTCAATGCGGTGGCGGAATTCAGGGCTGGTGATCGTAATTTCCAATCGCAAGCACACTGCTGTCAGGCTGGAAAGCCTGACCTACTTGTGGCGCTCGATCACCAGAAAATCCTGAGAGCACGAGAAGCGATAGCCTCCGCCGGGAGCGGCAAAGTTGCCGCGAACGTAGGCTTCGAGGTCGGCGCGCAGCGGCGGCTCGTCAAGCGGCAGCAGGTTCAGCATGAATTCGGCCACGGTGCAGGCCGGATCGAACTCGGCCGTTTCAATGTGGCAGGCGACTGTCTCGATCCGCGAGCGGTACGCTCCGGCGTGCCGCGTTTGAAAATCCCGGCAGAGCGCCGGCAGGTCGAACCGGCGCCCGTGAAAATGCTGGACCAGCCCCATGCAATCAGTCCCCGGGTTCTGTAGCACGAGGATGAGCATGCCAGCCGGCCCGACAAACGACGCCAGCCGGTCGAGCGTGGGCTGCCAGTCGGCCGGCGGAATGTAATAGAAGACGTGCGACACCAGGACGAAATCGGCCTGCCCCGGCAAGACGCAGTCGAGTATCGGCGCCGGAACGATTTTGGCCGTGGGGCAATTTCGTTCGAGATGGGCCCGCAGGTGCGGATTGGGTTCGATGGCAATCGTCCGCTCGAATTTCCCGGTGAACCACGCCGTCACTTTGCCCGTGCCCGCTCCGGCATCGATAAACAATCGCCGGGCAGGCAGACCGGCCACGGCCCCCTCCAGCCAGGCGTGCGCCTTGTCTTTCTGATCGGTGTGCGCCAGAAACACCGCAAACGCCCGGTCGTATTCGCTTCCCAGAGAATCATAGACAGCAGCACGCGGCTCAGTCATGTGGTCCTCGATTCTGTGTCTTTTCTCGTGTCATCCTCGGGGAGTCGGTTGGGGGAAATCGCAACGATATCCACATTGAAGTCCGGGGTGAGCCGATGATCTTGGGGCGCCTAAGCGCGCCGCACTGTTCCGTAAGTATGTTGTGCAGATTCGAGAATCACACACGGTTCTTTTTCGCCCAGGACCTTTGCCAGCTCGCGGTCGTTTTCGACCGGCACCATGAACAGCTCTTCGACGATGCCCGGCGGCAGGCGGCTGACCAGATAAACGCGCGCCCAGTCGGCGGCCATGGCGAATTGCGTCGCCGACTGCAGGTCGACAGGCGCCTGCTTGCGGATCGGCGCCAGGGCAGCCCGCGCCGACTCGCTCTTGCGAATGATTTCGATGCCGATTTCCGGTTCGGCGTCGAGCTCCGACAGCAGCACGATCTTGCCCCCTTTTTCCACCAGGTTCCGCGCGGTCGCCAGGGCCGCGCCCACCTGGTCCCAACCGTGACCGGCGCAGTCGGCCTCAACCGCCGCGACGACCATTTCGGCCCGATCGGCCAGTTCGACGCGCCAGGCGTCGGCCAGCATTTTCCTGCCTTTGCGAAACACCCGGTCGTAAGCGCCGGCGATGACGCCGGCGGCGCCTCCCCCAGCCGCCGGCAGCACCTGCACGCTGAACTGCGTCCCCAGCAGCCAGGCGATTTCGTCAATCGACTGTCGCAGCGGGCGGTCGTCGTCGGGGCCCAGCTCGCTGTGCCCCTCGCCGCGCGTCCGGGCAATCGCCTCGGCGTTCGACAGCCCGGGATAAAACACGCTGTTCGTCCCGCGATATCCCAGCAGGGAATCGTAAGCGATCATGCCGGCGGAAATCACCACATCGGCGTCGACCAGGTCTCGCGCCAGGTAGATTCGCTCGCCCCGGGCCGTCGCCGCCAGGTAGGCCTGCTTGCGCGGGTCGGTCGCGTCGTGAACTGTCCATTTCAGCTCGCTGCGGATTCCCTCCGGCAGCAGACTGCGCGGGTCGGCCAAGGTCATCCCACCGAGCGCCGGCGGCTGCAAAACCTGCAAGTCGGCCGGGATCACGCCTCGCTGGTCGAGCATTTCCCAGATCCCGGCGATCAGCTCGGATGAACCCGGGGTGTGACGATCGAGAGCCACGACGACCTTGTCGCCTGGAATGCAGACCTGCACGAGGGACGGAAAATCGAGCGGCGTGTTGAGCGCCGAGTGCACCTTGCCGGCCAGATCGGCGATAGGGGCGGGGCCGGCGTGGCACGCGACGATCCGCCGCGGGTCGATTTCGCACGAAAACTCCCGCTGGCGGCCGTATTTGAAGCTGAGGGACTGCATTCCGCGGGCCTGCTATTTCCCGTTCGCGGCGGTATAGTACGATGGTTCCGGCCCGGAATTGTTCAAACGCGGGCACCAGCGAATCATTTCAACTCAGCCGGGAATTGGCAACCTCGGACGCGCATGATCGACGACGACGAATTGATGATCGGCATCCAGGGAGGCGATTCGCAGGCGTTCAATACGCTCGTCGAGCGGCATCAGCAGCCGCTGATCAATTTTTTCTTCACCAATTCCCGCGATCGCCAGTTCGCCGAAGACCTCACGCAGGAAACGCTGCTGCGGGTGTACGACCAGGCGTGGGACTACCTGCCGACGGGCCGGTTTCGGGGCTGGATGTTCCGCATCGCCCGCAATCTGCTGATCGACAACATCCGCCGCCGCTCGCACGATGCGCTCGTCCGCTCGGTCCGCGGCACCGGGGATGAAAACTGCGTGCTGGCGGGCCTTGCCGAAGAAATCCGCTCGCCGCAGGACGAGGCCGACCAGCACGAAATGGCAAAACTGGTCGACGAGCTGCTGCAGGATTTGCCGGAAGAGCAGCGATTGACGTTTACGATGCACCATTTTGCCGAGTTAAGCCTGCCGGAAGTGGCCGAAATCATGCAATCGAGCACCGCCACGACGAAGAGCCGCCTGCGGCTGGCGCGCGAGAAACTTCGCGAAAAACTGGCGGCTCGCGGCGTTGAAGGATGAACCATCCGGGGAGATTTTTCGTTCTGTCTTCGTTGGTCCGCTTCACCAGCCCCCGCCTTGGGGAACTGACCGTACGGGAGATGTGAGAATGAGCTTTTTCAGCCGTTTAAGCGACATTGTCAGTTGCAAACTCGACGATCTGCTTGCCAATCAGGCCGATCCGCCTGCAGCGATGGCGCGGATTATATCGGAAATCGAAGAGGGACTGTCCGGCGCCCGGCGCAGCGTGACCGCAGCCGGCAATTCGGAAGAGCGATTGAAAGCCGATCTGGAAGAACGCAAAAAACAGGCCTCGTGGTGGGGCGACAAGGCCCGGGAAGAGCTGGGCGCCGGTCATGAAGACGCCGCCCGCCAGGCACTGCTCAGAAAGCGCGAAACCGAAGACCTGGTGGCCGGAATCGAACAGCAGTTGGCCGCGGCCGGCTCGACACGGATGCACCTCAGCACGACCATGCGCGCGATCGAAGCCCGCCTGGCGGAAGCCCAGCGGATCCAGCAGGAACTGCGGTTCCCCGCCTCGCCGCCACTCCCCGGCAAGTCCAGCCCGAGCGGCCCCTCTGGCAGCAAGCCCCCGCCGACGATCGACCGCGCCCGCGACGCCCAGATCGAAGCCGAGCTGGACGCGCTGCGCAAAGAACTGAAAAAGGGCTGATTGGCAAAGCCGCGTTTGTCCCCCCCTTCGTAAGGGGGGCAAGGGGGGTGTCGCTCCCGGTCGATGTGCTCCGCATGCGGCAAAAACGTTGTGCTCAATCCTTTTCTTGCAAGTTGCGACTCGTCGGTCGAATCTTGCTGACCGAATTATCTCGAGGGCGCACGGTAATTTCTCGTGTGCCCTTTTTTCCAGCGATTTCGAGCCCAACCTCACGTTCCGAGCCTGCAAGGACGCCGCGCAATTCGAACAGTGTGCCTGCCGAAGCGCTCTTTCCATTGACCATGGTAATCCTGTCCCCGGCTTCGACGCCTGCCGCCTCCGCGGCGCTATCCGGGCCGACTTCGGCCACGATCGTTTCACCAGCCGTTCGAATGATCGTGATTCCTGTATCGTAGAATTCGTCGGTGGCATTCGATTGTTCTTGCTGTCGCAGGAACAGTCGGTCGTGTGGAAAATCCAAAGTTGCGATGTACCGGGATAACAAATTCAGGCCGACTGCGTTATCCGTTCCTTCACTAACCCTGATGCGCTCGTGCCTGAACGGGCCAATCACCACGTGATCGAGTCGCCCCATTTGAAATCTGTTTTCCTTAAACAGCGAAATTTCCAGAATCGGGGCTCCGACTGGTATCACGCGTCCACTCTCAACGAGACCATTAAATCGAAAACGCCGAAACACCAGGGCAGCTCCGCCGACCAGTCCCGTGTCGACCATGAATGACACGGGTTCGCCCGGTTCAAGTTCAATATGCACGATCGGACGCTCTAACCTGTCATACGAAAGGGGAAGGGCCTCGCGGGCCGTCTTCGGTACGGCTCGCAGGAATGCGAGAGTACCACTGTCACAATCGACCTGAATAATATGTGATTTCAATATCGACATACCCAGGATCCCATCGATCTTGTGGCCAAATGCCTCGCTCAAACGCGAAAGATCCACGCATATTGCCTCGCTTGTCACTTGTAGTGCTGCGTGGCCGCCGAGCGTTCCGATGAATCGGTAGACTCTCGCTCGCGCATTCCCGCCAGCGCGCACAGTCCGCGGCGTTGTCTCCAACAAATGCTTCAGGGACTCGTCGACAGCAGACGCCGTGCATCCAGTGTCAATGAGGAATTGATAGCTTTGACCGTCTAGCACGACCGGCACGAGGAGAGCGTCTCCCCGTCTCGCAACATTAAATGTTGCAAGAACGTTCTCGTCGCTGTCGGCAGCCCACGATTGCAATGGCCATGCAATGGCGAAGATCAGCGCCCAAACTCGCAGCGTCCACTTGCAAACCGCTCCGGAACGTCGCGTTGTGTGTGTCACTGTCGGCGACTTGCCCGTCGCGCGCTCCCTGTGGCGGCAAGCCCGCTCAAACTCCACCGCGTATGTTGGAATTGGAACCACTTTCGGTTTCTTCAAACGATCCGGCATCCTTGCCTCCTGGCTCGACGGACGGGCAATCTGCGAGAGAAATATAGAGCAGACTGGCTATTTGCGATAGATGGACCACGGCTCGTCGGTCTGTCGATCGCTCCATGTGACCCGCGCTCAAAGCAACGGCCCCAACGGCTGCGGAATCACTCTGGTAGGAATACCGCCGTCGCGGAAGGCGGCGAACAGCGACGCGGCGATCAGATCGGCCGTAGTCCCCGGGTTGCGCTTGTTGCCGTCGGCGCGCAGCCAGAGGTCGAACTCGATCAACGATTCCTGTGCCTGTCGGGTTCCCGGCTGCGCGGCGGCGAGAACGGCCCTCGCCCGTTGCGAGGCTTCGTCGGCTACTTCTCGACCGCATTTGCGCACGATCAGGCTGTCGGCATGCAGGGCCATGATTTCCAGTTGCAGACCCACGATCGCCGGCTCCCAGTGCTGCGCGAAATCGGTCGTGCGGGCGAGGTATGGCAACCCGAAGTCGAGCACCAGCGAGAAATTCTCGACATATTGCCGGGCGATCAAGTCCCGATCGGCGGCCAGCGCCATCACGTCGCGCAAGGATTGCGTGGGCTGTTCCGCAATGTCCTGTTCAGAGACCCGGCCCAGGCCTCCCGGATTCGCGAGGCGGATCGCTTCATAGACCAGTTCGGCGTCTCGGCGCGTCAAACCAGCCAGAACGGCTTCAATGCCGTCGACCAGTCGCACTCCGTGGGGCATGGCCGCCAGCGGCGCGAGGAGCAGCATGATTCCCAGGTTCGTGTTGCGCCCCACGCGCTTTTGCGTGGCCGCGACGGCATCCCGGACAGCCAGGCCGACTCCCGATTCGGCCGTCCGTGCCAAAATCGGCGCCACGACGTTGGCTGATCCGACAAAGTCGTCGTACGTCAAATCCGAAAACGACCTGAGCGGATGAACGTTGCCCGCCTTGCGCGCCGTGGCCTCGAGAATGCAGGCCGCGCGAATCTGGTCTTCCAGGAGTTGTCGATCGTTCTGCGGGTCGGCGGGTGGCATCAACGTCGAGTCTACCCCGCACCAACGGGTTGCAGCGGGCATTTGTGCACGACGAACGAGATTGTTTCGCCGGTCGCGAACGAGACGCTGACCGTACGCCATTTGCCCGAGCCCTGTGCTTCGACGACCTCGCCGGGGCCAAGTTGCGGGTGCCGGACACGCATGCCCACAGAGAACAGCGCCGGAAACTCCACGGGATTTCGCGTGCCGTGGAGCAGTTCGGCGCCGGTCGTCAGCAGGGGCCTGACGATTTCGTCGATCCTGCGCGATCTCTGCATTTCCCGCGCGTCTGCCTGCGACGTCTCACTTGGCAAACGCGGAAGCGTAAAAGAACCGACCCGCCCGGCCCCGCTGCCGGTCAGGCGAATCTCGGTCAGGAACCGGCTGGGTGGACTGGGGATCTCTTTGCCGTGCAGCGTGCGCACCGCGGCCCGCGTCAGAAACAGCTTTTGCTGTGCGCGGGTGATCCCCACGAACAGCAGGCGGCGCTCTTCTTCCATTTCGCCGAGCGATCCATCGCGGGTGGCCCGGTCATGGGGAAGCAGGCCTTCTTCCACGGCAACGATATGCACGACGGGAAATTCCAGCCCCTTCGCGGCGTGCAAAGTCATCAGCGTGACCTGCCCCGACGTTGAATCGAGCGCATCGACGTCGGAAACCAGCGCCGTTTCTTCCAGGAAGCCCTCCAGCGTGGGGTCTTCGGCGTGCTGTTCGTCGTATTGGCGGGCGGCTGTCTGCAATTCATCCACGTTCGCCGCACGCTGCACGTCGGTCTCGTGCGTGCTGCTCCTGAATTCGGCGCCGTAGTTCGTGCGGTTGAGAACGGCTGACAACAGGTCCGACACGTTTCCGAAGCAGCCGCTCGCGAATTCGTCGATCAATTCGGCGAACCGCTTCAGGGCATTCACAGCCCGTGCCTTGAGGCCGGGAAATTCGCCGGCGCGGCGGGCGGCCGCGAGCAGCGTCAGCCCTTCACGGTCGGCCCAGGCGCTCAGCTTTCCCAGCGAGGTCTTGCCGATGCCCCGCGGAGGCGCATTCACAACGCGCAGAAACGCCGCCCGATCGGCCGGGTTGTGAATGAGGCGCAGATAGGCCAAGAGGTCTTTCACCTCGGCCCGTTCGTAGAACGCGACTCCCGCCGCAACCTGGTAAGGGATTCGCAAGCGCGTGAGAGCCCGTTCGAGCTCGCGCGACAGGGCGTTGACCCGATAAAAAACCGCGAAGTCAGACCAGGGGCGCTGCTCGGCCTGCGCCAGGCCTGCAATCGTCAGCGCGACCGCCAGCGCTTCTTCCGAGTGACTGTCGTAGCACAGGCTTTCCACCGGCTCCCCGGAGGGATTATCCGTGAACAGGGTCTTCGCCTTACGCTTCGTGTTGTGCGCAATCAACTGGTCGGCGACTTGCAAAATCTCGGGCGTGCTGCGGTAGTTCTGTTCGAGCCGCACAACGTGGGCGTCCGGAAAATCCTGTTCGAAGCGCAGGATGTTGCCGATTTCGGCTCCGCGCCAGCCATAGATCGACTGGTCGGGGTCGCCCGTCGCGCACAGATTCGGGTAATCGTGAGAGAGCGCCCGCACGATATTGTATTGCGGCAGGTTCGTGTCCTGGTATTCGTCGACCAGCACGTACCGAAAGCGCCGGTCGAGCTCCGACCGGATCTCTTCGTTTTCCATGAGCAGCCGGCAGACGTGCATCAGCAGGTCGTCGAAATCGACCGCATTCGCCCGCGTAAGCTGAGCCTGGTACACCGGATAAACCCGCGCCACGAGCTGATCGAGCCGGTCGCCGCGGCGATCCTGCGCGGCGACGGCGAAGTTCTCAGGTGACTGCAGGTGGTATTTGGCCTTGCTGATGCGGTGCAGGATGGTGCTGGGCTTGAAGTGATCGGCGTCGACACCGAGTTCGCCCAGCGCCTGCCGGATGAGCTGCCCCTGGTCGGTCGTGTCGAAGATCGTGAAATTGGGCGCCAGGCCCACCGCCGCCGCATCGCGCCTTAACAGGCGTGCGCAGAGCTTATGAAATGTGCTGACCCAGATATTGCGTCCGGGCAGCAGAGAGCCGACCCGCGCCGCCATCTCCCCGGCGGCTTTATTCGTGAACGTGATCGCCAGAATCTGGCCCGGAGGCACCCCCGATTCGATCAGCCGCACGATCCGCCGCGAAATGACCCGCGTCTTGCCGGAACCAGGCCCGGCGAGCACCAGCAACGGACCTTCGAGGTGGTTGACCGCCTCCTGCTGACTCGGGTTGAGATCGTTCGCAGACATGCTAATCGGAATCATAGGTGGCAATGGTCGCGCGCGGAAGAGCCTTGTGCCCCGGCCGCTTTTTCGGCGGCCGGGGCACGTCGGCGAGGACGGCAGGCGTGTCTCGGCCGCTCCGCGACAGCCGGGATACTGGAGTGCACGCTGGACTTCACCTGAAATGGTGCCACGCACTGCCGTCGAGTTCAAAGTTTAACGATTCTCCTGATTGAGTTGGTTGCACAATCTGGGTCAGAGGGCTAAACTCCACGCCAAGTACCGGGTTCGGCGTTGATTCATGCCGAATCGAGGTGATTGGCACGACCAGCATAACCCGTATCCGACGCTGTCATCGGCAGGATGTAAACAGGTCGACGGGGTTTGCCGGGGGCGTTGGATTTTCGCGGGTCGATAAATCCCGAAGAATCGGCGGAATACGGTCATGTGAACCATTCCGCTCATCGTGCAGGATGCACGACGTTCGTGATTCAAACAAGCGGGCTGACGCCAAACAGACGGACCGATTTCTTATCACGTCTTCAGTACAGGGAGCTACGACGATGATTGCAGGATGGAATGTTCGAGTTCTGGGTTCGAGACTGTCTCGTATTACATGGAGCGTCGTGGTGTCGGGCGTCCTGGTCTCAGGGGCCTGTCTGCTGAACGCGGCCGACGAGGCACCGAATACCGGACTGCGCGGCATTCTTCCGGCTGCAGTCCCCTCTGACCTGGGCGCAGCATTAGCCGTGCTTCCCGAGAACTGGAAGGATTGGAGCTCCGCCGTCAGCGGTGAGCTGGCGACTCTGTACGAGGCCGAAGGGACCGACGTCGCCGGTCAGCGGAAAGTCATGGAAACCCTCCGCAAACGCCAGGCGACGGCCAAGACTTATGCGGCCGATCCCAGGTATCGTTCGATCCTGAATGCGCTGGTCTCGATCTCGGGGGGCCTGAAGCGCCGCCTCGATATTGCCGAAGCCGCGCTCGACACTCTCGAGGGCGGTCCTGCGTTGCAGACCGCCAAGGTGAATTCGGCCCGCCAGAAGGTCGTCAAAGAAGCCCAGGCCCTGGAATCGTACCTGGGCTCGATGCGCAACGGCTCGGGATGGGGGAAATACCTGCAGCTAAACGAAGTTCGCACGGCGTCTGGCACCGATGCCGCGACGAAATCGCAAACGCGGCTGAAGGAAAAGAATTCGCTGGCTGACGCCAACGCTCGCGAATTCCTGTCGCGCCCGCAAATCGCCAGCTACGAGCAAGCCGTCGACGGATACATTAATGCCCTGGCGGCGCCAGCGGTCGCATCGAATAATCCCGAGCTGCGTGCCAAACTGGCCGAGCTGGTCAAGGCGCTGGAAGACTACGAATCGACGCATGCCAGCGCGTCGGCCGCTGCGATCCGCAAGGCGTTCGACGGAGTCCGCGGCGTGGCGCCGGACGGCGGCGAAAAGCTGGGGCTGGCCCTGCGCGACAATTATCTCAACTACAACCTGCGCGTCGTGGCGTCTGAAGCCTACCTCAACAAGTTCTTCCACCAGAGCCGCAACGAGGCCGGGCCCGTCCGCGACTTTATCCTGGGCGCCGATGTTTACGGCAACCAGAACACGCACACAGAAGTCACGATCGACCTGATTCCGAGCGGCGCGAGTGCCCAGTTCGACGTCAAAGCGTCAGGCGCCGTCGCCAGCAACACGTCGGGAGTGACCAGCCAGGCTACGGTCTACACCTACGGCAACCATTATTTCACGGCCCTGAAGCGGGTCGTCTTCGACGGCGAAAAGTTCACGAGCTACGCCGCCCGGATCGGCGTCAGCGCCAATAACTCCACGACCGGCGCCGACACGAATTTCGGCATCTTCTCGGGGATTGCCAATGGCATCGCCGTCAACCGTGCCGAAGGCATGCGCGGCGAATCCGAAGCGATTGCGGCCAGCCGCATCCGCGATCGCGTTCTGCCGCAGTTCAATTCCGAAGTGCAGAAGGAATTCAACAACATGAACCCGGACGTGGCGGCTCGGCTCGACGCTTTGCGCGAGCTGAACCTCTATCCGGACGCGAAATCGTGGAGCACGACCGACACCGAATTGAAGGTCTCCAGCCGCCTGATGACGGCCACGGAAGTCGGCGGGAGCGAACCGAGCCCGTCGATGTACCTCGGCCGCGGGATGACGGTTCTGCTGCACGACAGCCTGATCAACAATTCGATTGATCGGCTCGATTTCGCGGGCAAGACGATGACCGACGCGGAAATGAGAGCCAAGATCGAAGCCCAGGCCACCAAGCTGCTGGGACGCGAAGTGAAATTCGACGAAGCCGCGGCCACGAATGACGATTCGGGCATCAAGACGATCGTGTTCGACAAGGCCGACCCGATCCGCGTCCATTCGGATGATGGCACCTTGATCGTCACGATGAAGGCCGGCTTCCAGCAGGAGGGCAAGGAAGACATCCCCACGCAGATCATCACGATCCCGATCACGTTTCAGGTGACGATGGAGAACGTCATCCTCGAGACGGGCAGCGTCGAAGTCGCCGCCGCCGACAAGCCTGAGAGCGCTGCCAAGCAACTGGCCCAGGCCGGCGTGATCAAAAAGAAGATCGCCACCGCTTTCCCCCGTCGCGATCTCAAACGCGTGCATCGCGTCGAAGAGAAGAAGGTCAAGGCGATCACCGCCGTCACGCGGATCCGTGCCCTCGACGGGTGGCTGAGCATCTCGATCGAATAGTTGCCAGCCGATCGATATTGAACTCTCGTGGCCGCCGCAGCCTTCAAGCTGCGACGGCCACTTTTTTTTGCGCGAAAGTGCCCCGACCGGGGCACTTTCGCCGCTCACGTCGTCTCGACTAGACTCTATGGGATGAGCGAACTCGACCGTTCCCCGACAACGATTCGGCCCGACCTTTCTCGCTGGCTCGCATCGGCCGTATCGGCCGGCGTATCGGACCTGCACCTGATCGCCGGGCATCCACCGCTGTTCCGGCTGCACGGGGACCTCACGCATCTCGCAGAGCCGGCGCTCGATTCGGCCGCGACTCGCGAACTGCTGCTGTCGCTGTGCCACGAACCGGCGCGGTCACGCCTGATGGAGCAGAAGAACGTCGACTTTTCCTTCGAGCTGGAATTGGAATCGGGCCGGCAGCGTTTTCGCGCCAACGTCTTCTTCGCCGGCGGCAACCTGGGGGGTTGCGTGCGGATCATCCCCTCGACAATCCCCGATTTTGAATGGGCCGGGTTTCCGCGACCGCTCGCCGAGCGGCTGGCCTTTCTGCATGACGGTCTCGTGATCGTGACGGGCGTCACGGGCTCCGGAAAAACGACGACCCTGGCGATGATCGTCAACCTGCTCAATCAGGCCGGCAGCTACCGGATCATCACCATCGAAGACCCCGTCGAGTACCTGTTCCCCAAAACGCAGAACTCGGTGCTCACCCAGCGCGAGCTGGGGGCCGACGTCGACAGCTTCGCCGACGGCCTGAAGTACGGCCTGCGGCAGGACCCCGACGTGTTTCTGGTCGGCGAAATCCGGGACCGCGAAACGGCGCAAATGGCCCTGAGCGCGGCCGAGACCGGGCACCTCGTGTTCACGACCCTGCACACGCGCGACGCCAAAGGCGCCATCAGCCGCTTTGCCGACCTGTTTCCGCAGGACGTGCAAAGCGACGTGCGCTCGCAGGTGGCCCTCAGCCTGCGGGCGATCGTCAGCCAGCGGCTGCTCCCGGGTATCGAGCGCGGGTCGCGGCGGCAGTTGGCGCTGGAAGTACTGTGGAACACACATCCGATCGCCAGTGCCATCCGCACCGGCAAGCTGGAGAGCATCGACAACTACCTGATGACTCACCGTGACGACGGCATGATCAGCTTCGATGAATCGGTCCGCCAGCTCCTGCGGGCGAAGAAGATCTCGCGAGCCGTCGCCGAGCAAAACGTCCGCGAAGCGTCGATCCTGCACCGCTAGGTTTCGAGCGGCCGCACAGAATTGCCCGGAATGCCCATTGTCCATGGGCGGCTGGGGAACATCTGGCGGGCACCTAATGCCCGGGCGCCCTCACAGCCGATATGATTGATACAGAGCCCTCCGCTTCTCAGCCGTCGCACGTCGCCGATCTCGCGCCCCTCTCTCATGACCTCGGTCGCCACTGCCCCTCTGGCTTCCCCTGCTGCGCCGCGAGGCGAGCCGGGACTGGCTGCGTCTTTGTCTGCGACCCTGGCGCATTTCGACCTGCTGGCGCTGGCCGGCTGCGGGACATTTGCCGATGTCTGGCAGGTCCGTGATCGCCGGACGGGTCACGTCTGCGCAATCAAGCAACTGCGCAGCGAATGGCTTGATCGCCCCGCGGCACGGCAGATCTTGAGGAACGAAGCCGACGTCGGACGTCGCGTTTCGAGCGAATTCGTCGTGAAAGTCTTCGACGCGGTCCTCGATTCGTCCATTCCCCACATCGTGCTCGAGTGGCTGACAGGCACGACTTTGGAAGCGAAGCTGGCGGGCGGTCAGCGGCTTCCTTGTCGAGAGGCGCTGTGGGTGGCCCGGCAATGTGCTTCCGGCATGCACGCTCTGCTGATTGCCGGGTACACGCACGGAGATATTAAACCGTCGAATCTTTTTCTGTGTGACGACGGGATCGTGAAGCTGATCGATCTCGGCTTTGCCCGGCCGGATCAACTGGCGGCCCCTGACCTGTGCGGTGCCGGCGGGCATTTGACCGGCACGCCTGAATACCTCGCACCGGAAACCCTCGTCCCCGGCCACCCGGGAGGAATCGCCCGCGACGTTTACAGCCTCGGGATCACTCTCTACCGCATGCTGACCGGCGTCCTGCCCTTTCAGGGGGAATCGATCGCCGAGATTCTCAAACAGCACCAGACGGCGCTACCGGCGAAGTTGCGCTCGCTGGCTCCGGAAGTGCCTCGCGAAGTCGGCGAATTCGTGCATCGCCTGCTGTCGAAGCAGCCTTTGCGCCGCGGCGGCGGCCTCACGTGGCTGATTCACGAACTGATCGGCCTGGAACTGTCGGTGCTGCCGACGCCGAACTGATCGGTCGTTTACTTCGAGCCCTTGCGCCTGAGCCGCTCGGTCATCTTCGCGAACATCGCGGTACATTCTTTGCGTACCTCGGCGAGCCCTGCGGGGGTGACGTTCGAACCGCGCACGTAATCCAGAATGATCTTCTCGGCGGCCGCCAGTCCGTCGCAGGCTTCCGGAATCTCGGAGGCGATCTCGTGCGGGATCGTCGTCACGCCGTTGAGATCGCCGTGCAGCAGGTCTCCCGGATAAATGCAGATGCCTCCCACGGTGACGGGCACGTTAACTGCCAGCGTGTGACAATAGCCATGCGCACAGATCGCGCCTGACGTAAACGTCGGGAAGCCGATCTTGTCGACCTGTTCGAGGTCGCGGCCGGCGCCTGAAGTGATCAGCCCCTTCGCGCCGAAGGCCTTATACACCGAACACATCACTTCGCCGAAGGTCGCGGAAACGACCGGATCATCGAGGTCCTGGTACACCATCACCGGCGGGCCGGGGAGCTGCGCGTACGATTCCACCTGCTGGCTCATGCTGGCA
>JACQFH010000401.1 GCA_016200145.1 Planctomycetia bacterium
GGAGAGGGGTTAGGGGTGAGGGGGCGCGGCGCGAGAGAGTTGAATGGAGATAGAAGCGAGACAATCTCTGAGGCGCGCAACATTGCACCGCGCAATTCAATTGGGACAGCTTGAATCTTACAGCCCAGGGTCTACTTCCTCCACTGATGCACATGGGCATCGCGCGCGGGCCCCGGCCGCTTTTCCGGCGGCCGGGGCACTTCAGCGCAAGAAGGACGGTCTCCAGGTCGCGCGCGAATCCAACGGTGGGTGCAAACATCGCCGCGCTATGTCCTGCCTGCAATGGAGTGCCCCGGCCGCTCCCAAGCAGCCGAGACACGGATGTAGGGAAATTGCTGACACGACGTGCGGTGGAAACCCGACAGACACGAATTTCGAAGGCCGTTACGATCCCGCCCCTCTGCTGGACCAGACTCCAGGGGGGGGGCAATGAACGAGTGTCGTGTCGGCTAAGCTGGCCCTAATGCCGACACCAGGAAGCCCTCGTCGAGAGACGAGGGCTTCTTTTCTCTATCAACCCCAAGCGCCAGGACGAGGTGTTTGGTATTTTGTGTTTGGTGTTTGGTGTTAAAACGGCGGACTTCCAAAACACTAAATACTAAACACCAAACACGAAACATTAAACACGAAAGGAACAAATCGTGACCAAGAAGGGAATCGTTCGCACGGTCTCGCAACGGACCGGCCTGTCGATGATGCAGACGCAGCGCGTCGTGCAGCAAACGATGGACGCGATCCTCGACACGCTGATCGCCGAGCAGCGGCTCGAGCTGCGCGGCTTTGGCGTGTTTGAAGTCAAACTGCAGGCCCCTCGACGCGCCCGCAATCCCCGCACGGGCGAACCCGTGGACGTCCCGGCGAAACGCCGCGTGACGTTCCGCCCGGCATGCGAGATGACGGCCCGTATCCAAGCGATTGAGCCCGCCCCCGTCGCGACGATTGAAGCGGCCGGTACGGAGGCGTCACGCGAAGCGGCGTAGCGGTCGCGTAGGGTGGGTCGAGCCCGTGCGAGGCCCACCACGTTTCCGATGCAGGTGGGCCTCACTCCGTTCGACCCACCCTACGTCTGCTGAAGTCCACTTCGCGGCCACCCAACGCTCCGTCAAAGTATGTAGTCATCCTCGCTCCGTCGAGATGAGGTCTGTGGCGTCCCCGCAAATCCCCACTTCTGGGCAATGCGGCGTATGGCGCGCAGCTCTGGTTTCGGCGTTCCTCGCCGCACTGCGATACCACCCCTACACGGCGAACTCTGGACCGCAGGCGTGCCGTGCGAGGCATGTCAATAACTCGTCTCTGCGGAGCGAGACGACTACTTTACGCCACTCGTGCGAAAACCTCCGACAATCAATTCGGGGACTCTCCCGATGGTGCTCCCCCGTCCCTGTGGCACACTGACGGCATCACATCCTCTGGTATCCCACATTGCTCTCACAACCGGGAGGGTCGAATCATGCCTTCACATTCCAACGCACGGACCGGGAATCACTCTGCTGAAAGCCTCTATCGCGTGGTGACGATCAAAAAAAACGGCGAGCGGTCGATCGTCTCGCAGCACGAATCGTTCCTGGGAGCGGATCGCGCCAAAAAGATGATCGGCACGCAGGACGGGCTTGAAGTCCGCATCGAGACCGCCGCGGGCAGCGTCGTCGCACGCACGGCGTAATCGAAGGGTCCCTGGCCTGTCAGGATTTGCACTACATCGGAAAAAAACCGGCGTTGTCAGGTATTGGCTTACAACCAGACCTTGTCGGACCGGTAGGCGCACAATAATGTAAAAACTGTGCCTCGCGATCTTCGCTGCCGGCACTTCTTCCGGCGTCCCGTCAGCAGGGCGGGGCTCTCGACGCATGAAGCGCACACACATGTGAATTCCGGCGGCCCTTCTACCGGCCGCGAGAGGCGCTTTATGAACTTGAGGGTTTCGGACCGCGCGGAGGCGGCCAGTGAATTTTCTTTTGCAACCGACGGCAACGCGCGGCTGGCCGAGCAGGTGGAGCTCGCGTTACGGGCGACCGGCTATCCGCCCTTGCGAAACATTCACGTGGCGGCGTTCGCGTCCGGCGTACAACTGCACGGAACTGTGCCGACGTATCATCTCAAGCAGCTCGCCCAGGCCGCCGCGCTGGGAGTGGCAGGGATCCGCACCGTCGTGAACGACCTCGACGTTGTTTCGATGCGCTGAGCTGGCGCCGTCAATGCGCGACGAAGAACGAGTGGCCGACGCCTGCGGTGTCATCGGCGAGGGCCGTTTGGCCAGGCAATTCGTCCGAAAATTCCGCGGCAAATGCCGCCGGGCACTCGGCAGGAACGCGCCAGACGAACCAGGCGTCGCCGTCATCGGCAACCATCACCAGGCCACTCAGGGCCTGGGCCTTCTTCAAAGCGCCCAGGGCCTGTTCGGGCGTCTGGACGATGGGCGAACCGACATTGAGCGACGTGTTGACCGAAACTTCCACGCCCAGGCGCCGGCCCATGGCTTTGAGGTATGCATACATGAGCGGGTCGTGCTCTTCGCGAACGATCTGCAGGCGCGACGTTCCATCCTTGTGGACGACCGCGGGAATTTCTTCGAGCGCTTCAGAAAGAGCCTGCGCCGCCAGAACCATATAGCTGTAGGCATTGAAATCGTCGTCGGCCGCGCCGGGCGACATTCGAAAGAATCGCCTGGCCGCCGCCAGGGTCATCATCGGCGCCAAAGGCCGGATCGGTTCGCGGTATTTCACACGCCTGTTAATCGTCTGCAGCGTGTCGGGATTGCAGGGATTGGCCAGAATCGAGCGGTGGCCCAGCGCCCGGGGGCCAGTTTCCGCTGCGCCCTGATAAATGCCCACCACGCCGTCGTCTGCGACGACGCGCGCCATGCAATCGGCGACATGTTCGAGCGTCAAACGCTCGCGCAGGTTTCCCAGCGGCCGATATTGGATGTCGGTGGTGGATTCAAGAGCCCCGCGGATCTGTGAGCTCGACGGCGGAAGTCCGCACCAGAAGGCATGCCGCATGGGGACGCCTGGCCGAGCCC
>JACQFH010000402.1 GCA_016200145.1 Planctomycetia bacterium
CGCATTTTCCCGGCAAGGTGAAGTCGATCATCTGGCTGTTCATGACCGGGGGGCCGTCCCAGGTGGATACGTGGGACTACAAGCCCGAATTGCAGCAGCGAGACGGCCAGGCCCTCGCCGGGGCCGACACGAAAACCGGCTTCTTCGATACCAGCGGCAAGTGCCTGAAGTCCCCGTTCGCGTGGAAACAGCACGGACAGTCGGGGACTTGGGTTTCCGATTTGTTTCCGCATCTGTCGCGGCATGTGGACAAGATGGCGTTTATTCATTCCATGCACCTGCGGCAGAATAACCATGCTCCGGCGTCGCTCGAATTGATGTGCGGCACAAATCGTCCCGGACTGCCGAGCCTCGGTTCGTGGCTGACCTACGGCCTGGGTTCAGAAAATCAGAATCTGCCGTCGTTCGTCGTCTTGCACGACACCAGGCCGCGTGGCGACGACCAGATCTGGTCGGCAGGCTTCCTTCCCAAGACGTACCAGGCCCTGACGCTGGCCGCCGGCCGGCGCGAGGCGATCGACAACCTGGCGCGTGACGCCAGACAAAACGACGGCCAGCAGCGGGCACAACTCGCCCTGTTACGGGAGCTGAATCAGGAACACGCAAGCGCCCGCCCCACCCAGGGGGACCTGGCCGCGCGCATCGATTCGTATGAGCTGGCCTACCGGATGCAGATGGCGGCTCCCGAGGCGCTCGACATTACCCGAGAGAGCGAAGCCACGCACAAGATGTACGGCATGGATAACCCGGAGTGCGCGACCTTTTCGCGGCAATGCCTGATCGGCCGCCGGCTTGTCGAGCGTGGCGTGCGGTTCGTGCAGATTTTTGCCGGCAAAGGAGTGGGGGGCGATGGCAGCGTGGGGGACGTTCCCTGGGATTGTCACTCGGACCTCGAGACCAATCACCGTTCCTGCGGGATGCACACCGATCAACCGGCGGCAGCCTTACTTGCCGACCTGGAAGCCCGGGGGCTGCTGGAATCGACGCTCGTCGTCTGGGGCGGCGAATTCGGGCGGACCTCCGATTCGCAGGGAGCCAAGGGGCGCGATCACAACCCGAACGGGTTCACGATCTGGCTCGCCGGGGCCGGAGTGAAAGGCGGCGTCCACTACGGCGCCACGGATGACTTCGGTTACAGGGCGGTGACGAACAAGGTGCATGTCAATGATTTGCATGCCACCCTGCTGCACCTGGCCGGCCTCAACCACCAGAAGCTGACTTACCGCTTCAACGGCCGCGACTTCCGCCTGACCGACGTCGGCGGACAGGTCGTGGATGCGATTTTGGCATGAGACGAGGCTTGAGGCTTGAGGGACCCCCGCCGGTTTACCCGGCGGGTGAACGAGTTTCCTGAGCTAGCCGCGACGCCTTTCCTGCAACGTCTCATCCAGGATTTGGAACTTGGAACGCAGACCGATGCGATGGTCGGGTCAGCGTACCGGAATCATGGGTGGCCCCGGTTTGGGTTTGAAATTTCCGATCCACGCCCCTTGCCGGTCGTTGTGTTCCGGAAATAATTTCATTTCAGGCTGTGTGCTGACCCTCGGCAAAATGGACTGTCGCGATTCTGATTGAACGTCGCGCCGGCCGCACGCGGATTGATGGCCGCTTCAGGGCGAAGCGCGCTGGCTCACGCGGAGAGATGACCATTCGGCCTGGTCGATTCACGAGGCGCGCGAGAAAACGTGCACTTCGCGCGCATGGGGCGCGCATTCCCAGCGCATGCGAGTACCAAACTGGCCGTTTTGTGAAATTCGCGTTTTCCAATATGAATAGTTCACAACTGAAACCCAGACAGCAGGTTGCGCTCGATTTGGGGCGTAAGAATCATTCTGTGCGCGGCGCGCTGCGAATCGGGCACACTCAGAACGACGACGAAAGTCGCCATCCTGTCACCGGTTGCGGAGCGAATGGTCGCGCGAACCGAAAATGCATTCCGGCGGATTATTCACTCTATATTTATTCAAAAATTCTGTCTGACCCCGGCGAATCGACAAACGGCCCGTCGCGAAAAGGAGACATCGTCTGATGACACCACGAGCCCGTGCGGAACCGAACTTCGCCGCGCGCGATCCGCGGGAACGGCAATCGCGTCGTGTTTGCCAGGTGTCAGGATTGGCCGAAGGCCAATAGAGCAGGAGAGCATTGGAGCAGGAGAAAAAAACGGACAGCGGAATGCGTGAGTTGGGCTGACTCTCTTGCGGTCACCTGCTCACCTGATCCACTGATCAATTCGCTGCCTGCCGCACTCTCCTGCGGTCGACTCTCTACTGTCTACTTTCTGTGGAAATAGAAAAGCAGGGAATGGAAAAAGATGCCGTGCTCACAGCGACTTCTTCAAGGGACGCGTATCGACTGTCGCCCTCACCCCGGCCCTCTCCCAGAGGGAGAGGGAGAAGCTGGAGGCGCGTGACGTGTCAACTAGCTCGGAAAACTCGTTCACCCGCCGGATGAACCGGCGGGGGTCTCTATGCCGATCGTGCTCTTCACGCTGCCCCGTCACATCACGATTAGCATGCCAGCACGGGAAATCCGCACGCCGCCAATTTGTGCGCGATGCGGCGGAAGTCTCACGACTTCCGCTACTACGAATTCGCCGGCTGCTTGTCGGGGTGCAGGTAGATGAAGCTCTTGCCGAGGCGGCCGCCGTAGTTGCCGGCGGAGATTTTGACCAGGCCCGGCGTGTCGACCGACGCGGCGATCGCCGCCTGTGTCGCCGCCACGATGCACTCCAGGTCACGGCCGTTGATGATGATCTCCATGATCGAGCCGACGCCCTCGGGGACTCCCGATTGATCGCCGAGTTTGCTCTTCAGCGTCGGACAGAATTTTTCGTAGGTGCTGGCGATCGAGAATTTGTAACGGCTCCCGGCCTTGGAACCGCTGGCGGCGACGCCTCCCGGAAACGGCGTAATGACCCCGGGAACGGCCGCCGCCGCGGCGTGCGCCCGTTCTGCTGCGAGCAGAGCAGAATCGACGTCGCGGCCGAGAAACCACAGGTTGCCCCCCATCAGGCCATCCTTGAATCCGAACCGGCGGTCGACGCAGAATTCGCCACCGAGAATCGGGATCACCCACACCTTGCGGCCGAAACGCACGTCGCGAAACTGCCAGCCGTCGCCGAAGAAGGCGATTTTCCGGCCGAGCTTCAGGTACGGATCGGTGTCGAGCAGATTGAAGCAGGCGGCCGTCGCGCACGTCAGCACGTTCTGGCTGATGCGCACCAGCAGCGAGCGTTCGATGGCCTGCACGCGGTCTTTGCGAAATCGCGGCACGTGAACCTGCACGACGGCGCCGGGCCTGCCGTCGGGCGTCGCGAACGATTCGTCTCCGCCCGGGCCCACGTAACGATCGAGCCCGGCTTCGCAGTCGCAGAGGATCGTGCTCGACGCGTTGCCCGTGCAGCTCGCGACCGCGTGGTCGAGCCACTTGCGATCGCGGGCCGTGATCAGGAACTCGGCGTAGATGCTGCGGAACGCTTCAGCGTATGTGTCGTCGACGGCAGCGCGGGTGACAGGCGGCGCGGGCACGAGGGGCTATCGTCTCCCTTTGCCGACATACACGGCGGTCTCGGAGATGATCTTGTCCATGAACACGTCGTGCTCCTGCGTGTGGATGTCGGGAAAGAACTGGCACTCGAACGCCAGCGCGACCAGCGGCGCGTCGGGGCGGGCATGCTCCAGCAGCTTGTCGTAATACCCTTTGCCATGCCCCATCCGCGCGCCGTCGCGCGTGAACGCCACTCCGGGAACCATGACCAGGTCGAGATCGGTGACGGCGACCTGCCGCTCGGGGATGTGCCGCAGTTCGGGTTTCGGCTCCAGAATCTTGTACATGCCGATCGACAGGTCATCCAGGCTCTGAAGCCAGAACAATTCGAGCTCACCGCCGTCGTTGCACCACGGCACGACGATCTTCTTGCCGTGCGTCAGGGCGACCGCCAGGTAATCGCGCGTGCGCACTTCAGTCCGCACGTCGACGTAGAACATCACCGTCCGGGCGGCCGCGTATTCAGGCAGGGCCACGAACCGTTCACAGATCGCCCGGCTCAGCTCCTCTTTGTGTTCCTGCTGCCTGCGATTTTCGTGGGCGCGCTCGCGAATCGCCTTCTTCCGTTCCTGGACCGCCGTTAGCTCCTCGACAGACATCCGTGTAACTCCTTCAAAAAACGTCCAATCAGCAAAGGAGAATCATGCCTTTTGTTTTCGCTTCCGCCCAACCTTCGGTCGAGTGCGACGGCGGTCGTCCTCACGAATTTTCATTGCTTCACGAAAGATCTCAATCATTCCCGGATCATCGCGAAATATCCCGATCGTGCTCCGCCAATCCTTTCCAGGTCGAGCTGCAAGAGTCGCCTTCAGGCCGGCGACCTCCTGTTCCAGAGCTGCGACGCGATTTTCGAGAGTCATCGTTCGTCGTCCATTTCCTCAAAAAAATACCGGCAGACCGTGAGACGATTTCGTCGTCAACCTCAATTATTGATGTCGGACGGCTGCGACGCAATTGCGTTTTAGGTCGCTCGGAAGTCAGTCCATTTCAAAATCGGATTTCGCGCCGCTCGGACATCGTCGGGGCGGCTGATCGGCGTATCGTGCGGGGCCTGACGGAGGAATTCGGGGTCTTCCGCGACGATCTGCCGGACGGCATCGGCGAATGCGTCGAGGGTTTCGCGCGATTCCGTTTCGGTCGGCTCGATCATCATGGCCTCGGGCACCACGAGTGGAAAGTAAACGGTCGGTGCGTGGAACCCGAAATCGAGCAATCGCTTGGCGATGTCCATCGCCGAGATGCCGCGCTCGTCTTTGAGCTGCTTCGCCGAGGCGACGAACTCGTGCATGCAGCGGTCTCCCTGTGGAACGGGGAGTACGTCTTTCAGCTTCGCCAGCAGGTAGTTGGCGTTAAGGACCGCGTTCTCGCTCATGGCGCGCACGCCGGCCGCACCCAGAGTGCGCAGGTAGCAGTAACCCCGCACCAGGATTCCCACGTTACCGAAAAAACTGCGCACGCGGCCGATCGAGCGGGCCGGCGTCGTCGAACGGTACACCGGCTTTCCGCCGGCGTCCGTTTCTTTCGTGACGACTGGCCCCGGCAGGAAGTCGGCCAGAAAATCGCGAACGGCGATGGGACCGGCCCCGGGCCCCCCTGCCCCGTGCGGACCGGTAAACGTCTTGTGAACGTTGTAGTGCATCATGTCGCCGCCGAAATCGCCGGGACGGGTCACACCGGCGATGGCGTTCATGTTGGCGCCGTCAATGTAAACGAGCGCGCCGGCCGCATGCACAAACTCCGCCACGCGTGGAATTTCGCGCTCGAACATCCCCAGCGTGTTGGGATTGGTGACCATGAACACCGCAGTCTGCGCATCGAGGTGCGTCTGCAGTTGGTGCAGGTCGACGAATCCCTGCGGAGTGCTCGTGAGCTGGACGCACTCGAATCCTGCCAGCGCAGCGCTGGCGGGATTCGTGCCGTGGGCGCTGTTCGGGAACACGACCTTCGTCCGCCGTTCCCCCTTCGCGCGGTAATACGCCGACGCCACCAACAGCGCCGTGAACTCCCCCTGCGCCCCGGCGGCCGGCTGCAGCGAAACGGCCGGCAGTCCGGCGATCTCGGCCAGCATCTCCTGCAGCGTATACATCATTTCGAGCATGCCCTGCGAGTTTTCATCTGTCTGGTTGGGATGCAGGTCGACGATGCCGGGCAGCCCCACCAGGCGCTCATGGCGCTTGGGGTTGTACTTCATCGTACAACTGCCGAGCGGGTAGAAGTGCGTGTCGACCGACATGTTCTTCGTCGACAGGTTGACGAAATGCCGGATGATGTCGGGCTCTGTCAGCTCGGGAAGGCCGGGAGGCGAACCGCACTGCTGTGCTCGTGGAATCAATTCGTCGAGCGGCCGCGCGGGAACGTCGCAGGCCGGGTAGACCGCCGCGCGCCGGCCGGCTTTCGAGAGTTCGAACAGGAGCTGAACGGCTTGAGTGTTTCGCATGACGCCTGGCTGGTTTTCAGAAATCGCAAATCGCGGGAATTGAAATGGCAAACACTGTGTCTGGTCCGTTGCAGGTCAGGCCTTGAGCGCGTCGGCGAGCCGGTCGATCTCTTCACGAGTGCGGCGCTCGGTGACCGCGATCAGCAGGCCGCCTTCGGCAGCGCTCGCGTGAGAATCGCCGTATCGACTCAAGCCCGGACCGAGATCGAATCCTCTGGCGCGCGCTTTGGCGATGACGGCTTCGGCCCCGCCCGCAGCGCGCACGGTGAATTCCTTGAAAAACGGCCGGCCCGGAAATGCCAGTTGCAGACCGGCGACGCGCGCCAGCCGGTCGGCGGCGTAGTGCGCCTTCTGAACGCACAGCTCGGCGACCTCACGCAGCCCGGCTTTTCCCAGGAGCGACAGAAAGACGGTCGCGCGCAGCGCCATCAGCCCCTGGTTCGTGCAGATATTGCTCGTCGCCTTTTCGCGACGAATGTGCTGTTCGCGCGCCTGCAGGTTGAGCACATAGCAGCGGCGCCCCGCGCGGTCGACCGTTTCGCCGATCAGTCGCCCGGGCATCTTGCGGACGTATTCCTGCTTGCACGCCATGATTCCCAGGTACGGGCCGCCGTATTGCAGAGGAATGCCCAACGACTGCCCCTCGGCGACGGCGATGTCGGCGCCGTATTCGCCCGGCCGCGCGAGCAGCCCCAGGCTGATCGGATCGAAACTTACGACCGCCAGCGCTCCGACCGCGTGGGCCGCGTCGACCAGCTCGCGAGTCTCTTCGAGGCATCCGAAGAAGTTCGGTTGCTGGATCACCAGGCACGCCGTCTGGTCGTCGAGCAGCTTACGCACCTCAGCAGGATCGGCCGCGCCGTCGCGACAAGGAGCCACGACCAGCTCGCAGCCGATCTGCTGCAAATACGTCTGGCACACCCGCCGGTACTCGGGATGGACCGATCCCAGCACCACGACGCGGCGATGGCGATCGGTGATGCGCATCGCCATAAACACCGCCTCGCTGACGGCCGTGCCCCCCTCGTACAGGCTGGCGTTCGAGACGTCCATGCCGGTCAACTGGCAGATCAGCGTCTGGTATTCGAAGAAGGCCTGCAGACTTCCCTGGCTGGCCTCGGCCTGGTACGGCGTGTATGCGGTGTAGAACTCGCTCCGCGAGGCGACGGCATCCACGGCGGCGGGAATGAAATGATCGTAACTTCCCCCCCCGAGAAACGAGACCCGCGAATCGCCGTTGCGCGACGCCAGGCATTTCAGATGCGCTTCCAGCTCGAGTTCGGTGAGGGCGGGGGGCAACGCGAGCGGCCGATCCAGGCGAAGCGGTGCGGGAATCTGATCGAACAGCTCGGAGATCGACGCGACGCCGATCGTCTTCAGCATGTCGCGCTGCTGTTCGGGGGTATTGTCGAGGTAAGCCACACGGATTCTCCGCGCCAACGGGGAAATGAGCGACGCCTGGGTTTTCAGAGAGCACGCGACCGGAACATCGTCACCGGCAGGCTGGTTTGCCCGCCGGGGAGTTCCGACGCAGGGGAGATTATTCTGAACGGCCCCCGAAATTGCAAACCAGCCGCAGGGCGATCGACATCATCGCCGCAGCGGAGCGTCTTCGGAACTCAGCCGCGGCAGCGGATCGGGCACCTTGTCGATCACGCCGGCGCGAACGAGGTCGGCGGCAATCGCCGCGATGTGCTCGTTGAGGTATTCGAGCAAACGCGGGGAGCGCTGGGGGTCGTACCGGTACTGCTGCATCTCGCGGAGTACATCCGCCGGGGGTTTGTGCTCGATCAGCAGCCGATACAGCGCGACGACGCCCCCAGTTCGCTGGGCGCCGGCGTAGCAGTGGACGAGAACCGGCTTCCCCTGCCGCCGGGCTTCGACAACCGCCGCCACGGCCTGAGCATAGATGTGTTCATCGCCTGTGCCGTCGGAATCGAGCGGACAGAGCTTGCGCTCGATCCCCAGCTCGGCGATGGCTGCCAACTCGGCGACATGATTTGCGTCCTGCGGATTGTCGAACGTCAGATCGACGACCCGCGCGATGTGGTGCTTTTGCAGCGTCTCTTTCACGAGGTGCTGCGAGAGCTGCCCGCTACGGTAGAACCAGCCCTCGACAACGACCCCCCAGCGCTTGGGGATAAACCGGTCGCGCAGGGCGGTGACCTGCCGATGATTGATGGCGACGAAGGCAGAGATCGACGCCATCGCGGCGACGACGATCGTCAGGCGTCTAATCCGCCGAAGTTCCGACGGATGCCGGGCAGCAGTGCTATCGCGGCAATGATCGCCTGTCGACGGGTCGCGAACGGAAGGCGAGGAACTTGAAGACAAAGTCGAACCTATGGCGGTGCTTGCGATGGCCTGCGACTCCGACGTGCCCACTTCGTACGGCTGCGAAGACACGGCGGGGCAAACTTATATCGCAATTCTTCCGGTCGAGTCCAGACGAATTACACCCCTAATGTGCCCGGGTCGCCCAGTGTTTCTCATACCCGGCCCGGTCCATCAGCTCGGACGACAGGTTCTTGTCGCTGACTTTGACCTTCATCAGCCAGCCTGCGCCGAAGGGGTCGTCAGAGAGTTTACCCAGATCGTCGGCCAGCCGGCTGTTCGACTCGATGACTTCGCCCGTCACCGGGCTGTACATATCGCTGGCGGCCTTGACGCTTTCCACGACGCCGAACGGCTCACCGGCCTTCAGCGCCTTGCCGGGTTTGGGAAGGTCGATGTAAACGAGGTCGGTGAGCGCCTTGACGGCAAAATCGGTGATGCCGACCGTCGCCACGTCCCCTTCGAGATGCACCCATTCGTCGGACTTCGCGTATTTGAGCTTCTGCGGATCCATCATTGTTTTTGCGAATGAGAAAGTTGTTTAGCAACGAGACGCAGTCGAGCTGACTCTCAATCGTGCCTCCATCCGGCGTACCGCCAATTCTCACGACTTGGGTTCCGCTTCGATGCGGGTGATCTTTTCGACGCGCCGCGCGTGGCGCCCCGCTTCGAATTCGGTTTTCAGCCACAGTTCGACCATCCGATTGACGAGCCTGTCGCCGAGCAGGTCGGCCGACAGGCACAGCACGTTGGCGTCGTTGTGCCGGCGGCTCATCTCGGCCGTCAGGTCGTCGTGGCAGGTGCAGGCGCGTACGCCGGGGAACTTATTGGCGGTGATGCACATGCCCATTCCGGTCCCGCAGATCAGAATTCCACGATCGGCGTTTTTTTCGGAAATGGCCCGCGCGACTTTGACGGCGAAATCCGGATAGTCGACGCTGTCGGCGGAATCGGTCCCCAGATCGTGCGCTTCGTGCCCCAGTTCCACGATCAGGGCCAGGATTTTGCCTTTGATCGCGTAGCCGCGATGGTCGCTGGCAATGACGATTTTCATGGTGCTGTTCAATTTCCCGGTGCGGGCAATTCGGCGACGATTCCCTGCACGTATTTTTCGATCTGGTCGGCGCAGCGGCGATATTCTTCGATTCCGGCCCCGATGGGATCGATGACGTCCGAACCGTTCCGAGACAGCAGGCTGACGCGGGATGCCACTTCGGGAAACTCCCGGACCAGCAACTCGCGGTGGCTGCGCGTCATCGTAAAGATCCGGTCGGCCTGCGACAATAGCTGGGGCGTGACCTGCTGGCTCGCATGGCCGCTGATATCCACCCCGCGCTGGCCCAGAATCTCCACCGCTTCCGGGCTCGACGGGCTTCCCGTTCCGGCGGCCACTCCCGCCGAGAGCGACATGTAGCCCCGGTCGACCAGGTCGTCTTCAGAGCAATTCAGGCGATCCGCAAGCAATTTGCGGAACAGGCCTTCGGCCATCGGGCTGCGGCAGGTGTTGCCGGTGCAAACGAACAGGAACCAGTTGCCGGCCAGCCGCTTCAGCGTCCGCTGTGTGGCCGCCCCCTCCCGCACGACGTCCCACGATTCGCCGACGACCCGTACGATGGAACTGGGCAGTTCGTGCCGGGGCGCTCCGGTATCAATGACGGCGGCCAGTTCGTCGCCCGCCGCCTCGGCCAGCGACCGGGCGCTGGAAAATATCACCGATCCCGGCGTTGCCTCATCGATCACAACCAGCGGCGCCGGAAGCAGTCGCAGGACGTTCCACGTCAGCTTGGGGGAAGGTACTCGCAGCGCCAGTCGCGGCCCATCCAAAAGCGCTCGGCCGACCGCCTGGGGCAGCACGCTCAGCAAACCCGAGTCGACGGCCGCATCAAATACGAGCGTCACCGGACCGGGCCAGAATCGGCGCGTCAGCTTTCGTCCGACGGCTCCCATCTGGGGGATGTAGTCGAGCGCCTCTTGCGAGTTCTTCAGCGCCAGCACCAACCGCGGTCTTTCCAGCCGCCTGCCGAGCGCCGCCAGCCGATCGGCTGAGCCTGCAACCAGCGGGTGTGCCACCGCCACATAGCCCGTTTCGGTCGGCAACCCCATCAGCCGGCCTTCCGCCAGGGATTGCACGACCTGATGTACGACGTCGCGCGAGTCGTCGGCAGTCCGAAGATCGACGATTTCCGGCATCCGCGCCTTTAGTGAGGGGAGATGAAAACTATGTCGGAGAGAGAAGTTGCGGCGACACGGGCGCCCGAGCATTGTACATTTCGGGCGACTCTGAATATAGTGTTCTGAAGCGGCACGATCAAGCAATCAGTTTTGCAATGGACGGCCATGAGCACGACAGTCGGCGACCGGAAATCGCCCCGAAAAACGCTCCGACGGCTCGTGGAGTTTCGCGGCATTAACGGCGGTACCGTACAGCAGTATCGCAACCGCATCCGCAATATGTATGACGGCCCGGCCGGGGCCGTGCTGGTGTTCGGAAGCCTGATGTCGCTGCACGAGCCGCTGGTCGGCCGCATGTTTCGCCGACGAAAATTCGACGTTTCCGGGTGCCGGTCGATCCTCGACGTGGGATCTGGCGCCGGACAAATCCTGGGGCACTTGCTCAAGGGAACCGAGCCCGAAACTCGCCTCGTGGCATTCGACCTGTCGCACGGAATGCTGCGGCGGGCCCGCACTCGCCTGGGGAGCAGCCGGCCCAGCTATGTCACCGGCGACCTGACGCAACTGCCGTTTGCCGACAATTCTTTCGACTGCATTACCTGTGGCTGGGTCATCGAACACCTGCCCGACCCGCGTCCCGGGCTCGCCGAACTGTCGCGCGTGCTTCAGCCCGGGGGGCGTATGCTGCTGCTGGCCACCGAAGACACGTTGCCAGGCATGGTCGTCAGCCGGACGTGGAAATGCCGCACCTACAACCGACGCGAGTTGCGCGCCGTTTGCGACGAAGTCGGGTTGCCCTGGCGGTCGCAACTGTGGTTCACGCCGATCCACCGGTTTTTCAAAATGGGTGGAATTCTCGTCGAAGCGCAAAAACCGAGGGACGCCTGAAACGTGACGGTCTCTGGTCAGCAGCGGGCCTCGCAGAACGATTCGACCCCGGCGATCAATTCTTGCGCAAGCCGGGCTGCGACGGGCGGGTGCCGGATCATCGTCGATCCCGTGCCGGCCGACGGAGCGTGGAACATGGCGGTCGACGCCGTGCTGCTGGAATCGGCCGTTGAAGGCGGCACGTGCACGGTCCGCTGGTATCAATGGAATTGCGCGACGCTCTCGCTGGGGTATTTCCAGTCTCCCGACGTCGCATTGCGAAATGACAGGCTCGCAGGCCTGCCGATCGTGCGGAGGCTGTCGGGGGGTGGAGCGATTGTCCACCATCACGAATTGACGTACTCGTGTGCCGTGCCCGCGGAACACCCTCTGGCGCGCGAGCCACGCAGTCTCTATGCGGCTGTTCACGAGCGAATCATCGGCGAACTGGCGCGGCTGGGCCTGCCGGCTGCCCTGCGCGGCGCGGCGCCGCAGGCAAATTCCGCGGAATTCCTGTGTTTCGGCCGAAACGATGATTTCGATGTCGTTCTGGCAAACCACAAAGTGCTGGGCAGCGCACAACGGCGGCGGAAAGGGGCTGTTCTGCAGCACGGCAGCCTGATTCTGTCGCGCTCGGAGTATGCCGCAGAGTTTCCCGGACTTTCCGAACTTGCGGGGAGGGAGATTTCGGCCGATCGATTGCTCGGTACGCTCCCCGAGGCAATGGCCGGCCTGTTCGCACCGGCTGTTTGCCGCGAATCGCTGATGCCGGCGGAACAGCAGCGTTCCGAATCCCTCGTCTGCCGGGCCTCAGTGGTTCACGGATGACCCCGGCGATCCGCAGGAACGACAGCGATTCTGTTTGACATCTTGCGCTGCGACTGTTATCGTCAACGTGCAGTTCGATTTCTCGCCGCGCTCTTCTCTCGCGGTCGGCTCTTTTCAAGTGCTCGCAAGTCATCGGCAGGATTGACCAATCGTACACGTCAGGAGCGGCGGTGCCATGCTTGAGGTGGAGTTGAAGGTTCTGGAGGGCCGCCAGCAGGGGAAAACGATTCCGCTGAACGTGCGGCAGTTCTTAATCGGGCGCGAGCAGGATTGTCACCTCCGCCCCAACAGCGATCTGGTGAGCCGGCACCATTGTGTTTTCACGGTCGACGACTTCACCATTCGCCTGCGCGACCTGGGAAGCACGAACGGAACATACGTCAACGGCGAACGGTTGCAGGGACAGAAAGTTCTGAACGCCGGCGATCATGTGGCCGTCGGCAAGCTCAAGTTTGAAATCGTGGTGAAACAGGCCGCGGCCGCGCGTGTGGCCGCACCTGTGGCCGCGGGTCCTTCGAGTTCCTCGCCCGAAATTCCAGCGGCTCCTCCTGCGGAACCAGGAATCGATTCTTCCGAGACGTCGCTGAACGCCGCCGACACGATCGAGGTTCCGGCCCCGCCGCCGGCAGCCGACGACACAGCCGTGATCGACTCGTACCCTCCGCAAGATGCAGCCGCACAACATGCGGCCGCGCAGCAGCCGGCGTTTTTGCCCGCCAGTCCGTATCCGCAACCCGGATACGGGATGCCGCCGGGTTATGCAATGCCGGGATATATGCCGGGTTATCCACCGGGATATCCGCAGGCTCCGGGTTATCCACCGCCGGGCTACGGAGCGCCCCCGGGCTACATGCCTCCCGGATATGGAATGCAGCCGATGATGCCGGGC
>JACQFH010000451.1 GCA_016200145.1 Planctomycetia bacterium
CGACGCCGCCGACCCGGCCGCGGGGGATTCGTCAAACGACCGCCACGATTTCCCGTCTCGGACAAACCCCGCCTGCCAGCGGACGAGCGGGGAACTGGCATGCTCTTTCAAGGCGCCGGCCAGAAGCTCCCGCCGGTCGACCGGCCCGGCCACTTCGGCCCGCAGCACACGTTCGACGGCTGGCCGTCCGGGATCGGCCTTCGACGAAGCTTCTTTTCCGGCTGCGCAAGCCACGCATGGTCTGTGCAACCCGGCGAGAGCGACCAGAACGACAGTGCAAAGCATTCTGCTGGACATGAGCGGTTCCACAATCTTTTCGAGAATTGCAAATTGTGCGCGATCGACTTCAATCCGATTTACCGGCCCTGGCGACGGCATTCTTCGGCAAGAGGCCTGGAACGATGCTGTTCGTGCGCTTCGGAGGCAGCAGGTCCTGGCACAGCACGCCCGCCTTGCCGACGAAATAGGTGTGGAAATCGTCGACGACGAGGTTGTACGTCTCTGCCGTTTCGCCTTTCTTCGCCAGCCAGACCGGCGTATTGCCGGTGACGGTGTGCAGCAGCGCCTGCGCGTTGAGGTCGCGAGCCCTGATCCAGCCGGAACCCGAATTCCAGAACTTATGTCCGCCGGTGCAGACGATGCTTTCGTCTGCAAGGCGCAGAGTCGTCAGCTCTTTGGGAGGCCGAACCGTTGTTTTCAAAACGGGCTTGTAGGCGAGTTCGCCCGTTTCGACGTTCTGGGTGAGTACGCGGTCGCCGATCCGGATAGTTTCAATCGCCATCGGGCCCTGATCGGTCCACACGGGCGTCCCCGCGGCGAAGCAACTGACTCGCGAGAAGCGCAGCGTGGGGTCGCCGATTTCTTCTTCGCTGACCAGCACGACCGCCGGCTTTTCGCCCGTCCGCTGGGTATCGGCGACGCTCTCCCACCACCGCCACCAGCCCTTCAGATCGGGTGACGGTTCGCGTCCGGACACCGCGGCCAGGACGTCGATGATCCGCAGGTTGAGTTCGACAGTGCGTTCATTCTGCTCGGCAATCAGGACTTCAATCTGATGCTGATAATCGGCATGGTCGCGGTTCAACTCGTTCTGCCGGGTTCGCAATCCGAGCGTCAGCAACGGGCCGCCAATGCTGTTGACATTATCTCCCTGGTGGTGAAAATGCACCGTCTTGTTCCGCAACCATTCGCTGATTCGATAGTCGGCGGTATTCAAGACGCTGACCTGGAATTGATCGTCGGTCTCGCGGGCGACGAGGTAACTGTGCAACAGGACGTACACGCCCCACTCTTGGCCGCGTCCGTCCCGTTCACATAGATAGGCCCAGCCGCTGGCCTGCGAAGTCGAGATCAGCGAGGCGGTGCAGGCGATCAGACCCGGCACGAAATCGTCGAGCGGACGCGCTTTAAGGGCCTCTGCCGCCTGTCTGCGGATTTTGGGCCATTTCGAAAACACCGCCTGTCGTGCCAGGGCGATGGTCGCTTCGAATTCAGTCATGCCGGCAAAGGCGGCAACGGCCGGATGTGCCGACGATTCATTCCCGCACATCAGGTACTCCAGGGCGGGAATCACGTCTGCGTCGCTCAATTGTGAAATCGATCTTGCGGCGGCATCACGTTCGCCCGCAGTTCCGTCCAGTTGTTTCGCCAGTTTTTCGAGCTTTGGTCCCCAGCGCTTGATCGAGCCGAAGACCTGATTGTTGAGCGCGTGCCAGCGCGCGAGTCCTGGTCGGCCAGCCCCTGCTTCCGGCACCAGTTCGCCAGGTCCATCTGCCCTGCGAGCGTTGCGGCCGCCTCGCGCCTGCGGGCCGCGTACGCCGACTTGACGGCCGAATTCGGCGGCGCGGCGGGAATCTCGTCGAACGACCGCCACGTTTTCCCGTCGCGGACGAATCCCGCCTGCCAGCGAACGAGCGACGATTCGGGAAGCTCCCTGAGCGCCCCCGCCAGCCGTTCGCGTCGGTCGACGGCGCCGGCCACTTCGGCCCGCTGCGCATTCTCGACGGCTGACTGGCCCGGGTCCGTTTTCGTCGTTTTTTTGCCCGCGGCAGGCAGGTTGCCGACTACCAGCAAGAGGCTGCACGTCCACAGCACGACTGAAACTCGTTTCCCGGAAAGCATGGGCGACTCCAAATCAAGAGAAGTCGGTGGAAAGTTGCTGATGCAAATCCGGTGCTCGGCAGAAAACGCCGCCGTACTCGGAGTCTACTGGTCGCCCCCGTCTTTCGAGTTGGCCGGTTTCGAGGGCGGGCTGAACGACGCCAGCAGCCGCTCGCGTTCCTGCGCGAAATCGAGCGGGAAAATCGTCTTGAACGATGGCTGGACCTTCTTATCAGCCGCCGCGGCTTTCGGCCCCTTCCCGGCAGGTTTCTGCACGGCCAGTTTCTGCTTCTCGTTTTTGAGCCGGGCGGCCCAGCGGTCGAGACCGGCGTTCTTCTTGACGAGTTCCCCCGTTTCCCGTTCGTACCGGCGGACGGCGTCGGCGCGCTGCTGCGTCGTCTGCGCCCCCGCCTGGGCGACTTCCGACATGCGGCCTACGGTCGCATTGTAATCGAGCTGATACGACAGATATTGATTCTGCCGCTGCAGATATTGCTGCTGAGAATTCTGCATCGCCAGGGGATTGGCCGTGCGCGGATTGACGCTGCTGATCAGCAGCTCCATGGCGGTCAGTTCCTGGCCGGCGAGAGTGATCGACTGCTGGAGCGATTGCGCGCGCTGATCGAGAAACTTGTAATCTCGCTCCAGCCGGCCCAGCTCTTTGTCGGCCCCGGCCAGCGTGTCATCGAGCCACGTCTTCCATTCCTCTTTGGATTTCTCGTTGTCTTCCTTCGCCTTGCCGGCCCCTTCGATGCCCTTCTCGAGCTGGGCGTTCTTGCGATCTTTCCGCACGCGCTCGTTCTTTTCGGCGTTCTGCCGCGCCTTGCCGAGGCTCTGGCCGATCGCGAACTCGCGCGCGGTGATCGCATCGCGGCCGTTTTCCAGCTCGTCCCAAAGATCATCGCCGATCGCGTTCAGCACCTCATTGATATGAACGGCCAGTACCTCGTCGGACCGTTTGGAATCGTCGGCAAACGATACCGCTACGACGATCTGCCCGATCCACCGCGCGGCTTCGCGCTGGGCCTCCGAGATTTCATCGGCCTGTTCTGCCTGGCGCACGATTCCGGCAAACTCGACAAGCTGCTTGAGCCCCTGCTCGTAACGCTTTTCAGAGAGCTGCGACCAGATCAGGGCCTGCCAGGCGGGCCAGAACCGGTTCCCGTCGCGTTCGACGGCCGTTTCGAACTGTACGATCGCCTGCTTCACCTGGGCCTGCTTCACCAGCACCAGCCCCAGCGCGTAATCAATTCGCGGGTCGTCGGGCGCAAGCCGACGCGCCTGCGCCAGTTGCTTCTGCGCCTCCTGCAGGCGCTTCGGGCCGACAACGAACCCTTCCTCGAGCGCCTGCTTGAGGCGTTCGGCCAGTGCTGCGTTTTGCGCCGGCGCCGGCTGCCGCGAGGCATCCGCCGCGGGTTTCGCTTCCCCTTCACCGCGCGCCGCCGGCAGCGGAATGCTGGCCAGCAGGCCGGCCGCCAGCAGCAGGGCCGCGCTCCAATCGCGGGCGCTGCCCGCCCGGACGGCTGCGTCACGGAATTCGAATCCAGCGCCAGTGAATCGGGTGTGTCTCATCCGCCTTCCTCCGTCAGCGTGCCGAACGATAGGAACCGAAGTTTTCGGACGCCAGTTTTTTCAGGAATTCCTCCGAGGCCCCGCGGGCGTCGATGCCGATCGTATCGATGGCCGCGCGCAGCGCCTGGTTCTGCTGCGTAATCGCCGCAACGATCGCCACCCGATCGACGATCGTACCCGTATTGGGGTCCCCATCGGACAGGTACAGAATTGCTTCTATCCCGGAATCGATGCGGAGCGCCTCGGCCAGCGCGTCGAAGCTGGCTGTCTTTCCATCGGGAGACTGGGAATACATGAATCGTACCGCGTCCGACTTGGCCTGCGGCGTGGCCTGCACCAGCCGGCCGGCGAACGGGAGGGCCGTGTCGTTGTAGGCGATGATCTCGAAGCTGGAGTCTTCGGGCAGGGCGCGCACGGCTTTCTCGAGCTGCTGGCACGCGTCTTCAAGCCGCACCACGCTGCCGACCGACGACAGCATGCTCTTCGATCGGTCCAAGACGAAAACCACGCGCTTGGCATACACCGGAGCGCCATAGAATTGCGGAACGGCATAGTCCCAAGGGAGCGGGGCGGACGAGGGATTCTTCGCCGCCTCGGCCGCGACGCGATAATCCTCTCGATTGGACTGCCACCACTCCTTCCAGGAATCTCCCTTGCCGCCGAAATTCTCTCCGGTCAGTCGGGCCAGTTGTAGGGCCGCCACGTACTTGAGCTGACCGTCCGCGGCGCCAATTGTCGACACCAGAAAATCGACGCTGGCCGGCTCGCTGAACCTGGCAACTGCCGAGACGACGGCATGCCGCAAGCCATAATTCGTCGCATACTCGCGATGCTCGCGAAGGCCGATGAGTGCCGGCAGCGAATCCGCGGGACGCCGCTCGCCGATCAGGTCGACCGCACACATGACGATGCGCAGGTCGGCCGCCGCCAGCAGCGCGATGAACCGCCGGTCGTTCTGCCGATCATCAACCTTGCCGTACAGTTTCAGCGCGTAGAGCAGGCTGTCGGGCACGTGCTGCATGCGGATCGCCGGCTCGATCGCCTGCCACAACGCACCGGGAACAGCCGGTTCCGTCAGATGCGAATGCTCGATCTCGTCGAGCGCCTTGAGCCGCACATCTTCCCGCCGGCCGCGGAATGCACGGACCAGCTTTTCAGGCTCGAAGGGTTTGGCTCGAGTCGCCGCCCGGTCTGTCGGAGCCTTTCGGTTCGCCGCCGAGGCTGCGGGAGGTGCGCCTGCGGCCGGCTGACAGGGCGCTCCCATTGCGGCGCAGAGAACCGCAACGGAAAACAAATTTGCGTGGAATAGAGCGACGAATCGCCGGAGCAATATCATCAGCGCACCCTCCGCTCTTAACTGGCTGGGTTACGTGATCAGGCCGGATGTTCACTGTTGCCCACAGCGTGCCCTTCAGGGTAAACCCCACGGGGTCAATAGTCAATCACTCCTCCTGACGGCATTGGCTCCCGCTCGCAGCACGGTGGCCTCCCGGTGCACCGGGATTCCTTGGTCTGCCGGCGGGCCAAAACTCCGAATCGGCCAGAGCACTTTTCCTGCCGGAGCACTCAGGCGATACTGGCTCACAACTCACCGGAGAACCCGGCCTGCGGCCAGAACTAGAATGAACTTCCTTTCGCGTCTTTCGTCGTATTCGTGGTTCCTCTCTTAATTTCGTTTGACGAGTGAGGAACCACGAAAGAAGCGAAAGGCACGAAATCGATTTGACGAAATCGTCGTCCATGGAGAACGACCTATGCCACGCTTGATCTGTATTCAGACGGGACTGCATCTTCTGATTGGGATCGCTGTGATCGGGATGTTCTCGGGACCTCAGTTGCACGCACAGGAAAAGATATCGGAATCGCGGGCGATCCGCATCGTGAAGCCGCGCGTCCTGCCTGCGGGAGAAATTCCCGCGGTGCGCACGCCGCTGGGGATTCCCAACGACTACAAGCCCTGGATCGCGCAGCTCAAATCGGGCGAATTGCTGATCGTGGCGTTCTGCTTCGGCGGCGAGCCCAGCAACAAGCTGCCGGCCGGCGCGCCGTATCTGGAGCGGGCCGTTTTCTGGCGATCGAACGACGGCGGACGCACCTGGGGAGCGCGCGAAGAGCGGTCCGAAATTCACGGCCGCGAGTTCTCGCTGACGGCCCTCGCCGATGGAACCCTGATCATGCCCTGCCACTTTCTGGCGAACGACGCGGCTAACAAGGCCGGGTACACGTACAGCAAGGTCTTCCGTTAGGCCGACGGCGGAAAAACCTGGGACGAGCAGAGAGTCGGGCCCGAGGGATTTCCCGAGAAGGCGCAGACCGTCACCGACTGGACGGCGATCGAGCTCCCTGATCCCGGTCGTCCCGGAAAATCGCTGGTGCAACTGGGGGTCAGCATGCAGAGCGGCGGCAAGCTCTCGCCGCGGCACGTTTTTCTGTGGAGGTCGCGCGATTCGGGCGCCACGTGGGATAAATCGCTGGTTCCCGACACCGACGGCTGGAGCGATGTCGACGGGTTCTTCTCGCAATCGGTCACCTACCGCACCGCGTCGGGTGTGCTGTTGCACACGGCACGCGTCGACGCCTCGGGTCCCCACTGGAAGCTCCCAGAAGCGACCGGGGTCGAAACCCGCTCGGGCGACCAGGACGACCGCACGATGCTGTGGCGCTCGAGCGACGAGGGGCGCACGTGGCGCAAGGCGGCCGACGGCGGGCGGTTCGGGACGTACAGCGAAATGTATCCGCGCTTCCTGCGCCTGGCGGACGGGCGTCTGCTCCTCACGTTCACCGTCCGCAGCAATGCGACCGACGGGCAAGCGCTGGGCCTGCGGGCGATCATCAGCCCGGATGACGGTGTGACGTGGGACTTCGAACACGACCGCATCATCCTCAGCGATCGCAATCAGGGCGCGAGCGGAGGCGGCTTCGGAAACACCGTGCAACTTGCCGACGGCGCCTTCATTTCGTGCTACAGCTACCGTGGCCCGGACGACAAGACGCACGTGGAGGCGGTGCGCTGGTCGTTGCCGCGACGATAAACCGAAGAGCGAGGAGAGAAGAAAGAAATTACGGAGAGTAGCGAAGAACGCAAGTGAGCATCGAATTCGAACGCGAGGGGCAAGCCCCGCGGCTAAACGGGTTGTCGCTTATTTCAAATCCGAAATCCCAATTCCGAATTCGCTCTTCTCTCTTCGACCTTGAAACAGCGGCGCTCACGACTTCTCCTTCTCCGCTTTCTTCCCCGCCGCGGCTTTTTTCTGCGCGGCCTTTGCCTCGGCCTGGGCGATGATCGTGTCGGGGTCGTCCATAAAGGCGTCGCGGCAACCGGTACAGCAGAACCAGTAGGTCGTTCCCTTGTACACCGTGCTCATCGTGCCCTTGCCGCCGGTGACGATGCACTCCGGACCGCCGACCCCTTCGTCCGCCAGCTTTGTCCCTTCGCGCGTGTAACCGACCTCCGCGACGCGGTTGAACTGCTGCTGGCCTTTCGCTCGCACCTGAAACAGCACGAGCGTCCGTTTCTCGTTGAGCTGAGTGACGACGATCTGGTGGACGATCCCCGCGTCATCGGGAGACGACTGCAGCGTCAGCTTGTTGCCGGCGTTTGTCCCGCGGTACGTGCGCTGTGATGAATCGGGAAGGGTCGCCACGAGCTCGAACTCTTTCGACTTCGGGTCCCAGGTGAGGAGGGCGCTCTGCAGTTGCTTCCCCTCTTTGACGGCGTAACTGATTCCGACGTGGTCTTTCTTGAGCTCCCAGATCCACTCGGCCGTTTCGCTCCACGATCCCTTGTTCGAATTGCGGACCGGCTGCCCGACTCCGCGCCAGCCCCCGACCAGCGGATTGAACTCGGCGAGCGCGTCTTTAATCACCTCGCGTGCGGCCTGAGTCGACGAATCGGCATCCGGTTTGTCCGACTTCGCCTTGTCGTCGGCCAGCGCGCACCAGGCGACGCACGAAACCGACGAGAGCACGACGACTGACTGCAGGAATCGTTTCATAGTCCCCTCCCAGACTCGGAGGACAAATAAGACATTATGACTTAAATCATACGGCTTGCGCGGGCGGTACGAAAGCCTATTCTCGATTGGGCAGGCCCGGATCAATCGTGACGCATCAACCGGCGATTCAGTTGCGGCGGCTGGTCTTGCAGACGACGAACAGGGCGCCCCCCATCAGCACGACCGTGACCAGACCTTCGAGGATGAACGTCTTGCCCCCCGTCTCGCTGACTTTGACCTGCGCCAAGACAGGTAGTGCGGCCGCCTGGACCTGAGCGGAGAGGGCACACAGTACGCTGGCAACGGCTGCCGTGGTCGTAATCCAACGGTTGATCATCTTGAGACCTCTCCCCGACCGCCAATTCCGGTCGAACCGACGGCATGCGCTGCTGGAATTGTGAGTCTCACAAAAACTCGCCGATCGGCGCCCGCAGCTCGCGGAACGCCGCGCTGGGGACCGTCACCGTCTGCCAGCTCTCGGAACGGGTGTGCATGGCCTGCCGGTAATCTTCGGCCCACACGCCGTAGAAGGCGTAGGTCCGTTCACGAAACGAGAACAGGTCGGCGAACTTCCCGCGCTCGTCGTCGCTGACAATATGATACGCAAAGACCAATAGCGCCCGAAAGTCGCCCCCGAACACGTCCTGCCATTTGAGGAGCGCGGGAACGTCCTCGGCCGTGGCCCAGTTCTCCCAGCGGTGCCCCGAATCGGGATCGCCCGACGGAAAACGGCGTCCCTTGACGTCCACCAGCAGATTCGCGTCTTTCTGCGAATAGACGATGAAATCCATCGACTTCAGCGATTGCCGTTCGAGCAGCGCGCGGCGTTGTTCGTCGACGGCGACGTACGGGGTGCGGCGCGTCCGCAGAAACGCTTCAAAGGCCGCGTCATAATGATTGCCCCGCAATGCCACGGAACCGACCTCCATCAATCGCTGGAACGTCCGTACAGGTCACCTTATCATTCCAAATTCAAAAAAAAACGCAACCGCGAATCGTTGGATTCTGAGTGCATGGATTCGTGGACGAGGAACAGGAATCAGGGCCACGGATAAAACCCAGCCCGGCCATTGGCCGGAACCAAAACTCTTAACCGCGGATGACGCGGCTTAACGGACACGGGGTGCGCCAGCACATCCGCGGCCATCCGCGTTATCCGCGGTCAATCTTGTTCCCTGCCACCGGAATGAACCCACGGATGCCGTGGCAATCCCACGGATCGTGAAGTCGCAACCACATAGAATATCCACAGATTGCGCAGATTTTCACAGATTGAAGCAGGCCCTGCATCCGGATCATCTGCGGAAATCTGGGAAATCTGTGGATCGTATTTTCGTAAGGCCGATTGCGCGTCGCTCGCGTATTTCGTAGTTCTGCAGAAGAGCCCAACGCCTCTCTGCGCATTCGCGGCCTCGCGTGAGAGCCTAGCGCGCGAGTGCGGCGGCGATGCGGGCGAGGGATTTTTCCTTGCCGAGAAGCGCCAGGCAATCGTAGACGCCGGGGCCGACCGGCTGGCCGGTTGTGCTGAGGCGCAGCGCGTGGATCAAGGTGCCCGTCTGTTCGCCCGTTTCCTGGCAGTACGCGACGAGGGCCGCCTCGATCGCCGGGGCGGCAAACGGCTCGACCGCTTCCAGCTTTTTGCTGAACGCTGCCAGGTGCGCGGGGACACTTTCCTTGCGGACCCGCTTATCGAAGTTCTTTTCGTCGTAGACGATCGTGTCGCGGAAGAAGTACCCAGCCGACAGGATGTCGCTGAAGACCTTCAGGCGGTCTCCCAATGCCACGATCATTTTTTCGACGAACGCGCGGGTCTCGGCCGAGACCGGCTCGACGATCAACTTCGACTGCACCAGATACGGCAGGCATCCCTCCAGCTTCCGGTCGAGGGGCAGCTCTTTCATCCAGTGCCCCTGGAAACTGTACAGCTTGTCGGGGTCGAACCCGGCCGGCGCCTTGACGACCCGATCGAGCGTAAAATGCTTGACCATCGTGTCGAGCGACATGATCTCGGTCGAGTCGTCGAGCGACCAGCCGATCCGGCCCAGCGCGTTGATGACCGCCGCCGGGAGATACCCGATCCGCTCATAGTATTCGACCATCACCGGATCGAGGGCCGCCGAGCCGGTAAGGCCCAGTTGTGGAAAAACTTCGTCGGCCTTTTCGAACATCTTCTGGAACTGCGGATTCTTGCGATACTGGTCGATCTTCCGCTTGCTGAGTTTTTCTTTGGAGCCGGGGGCCGCGACGTACGGCACGTGGGCGAACTCGGGGAGCGGGTTGCCCAGCGCCTGGTGCAGCAGGATCTGAATGGGCGTATTCGACAAGTGCTCTTCGGCGCGGACCACGTGGCTGATCTGCATCTGCGCGTCGTCGACGACGGTCGCGAAGTTGTACAGGGGAGACCCGTCGGCCCGCTGGATGACCGGGTCGGGGAGCAGCGCGCCGTCCCATTCGACGTGCCCGCGGATGTGATCGTCAAGCTGCACTTTCTGATCGCGGGGAATCAAAAACCGCAGCACCCAGGGCTTCCCCTGGGCCGCGAGGTCGGCCCGCTGGGCGTCGGTCAGCTCGAGCGACCGGCGGATATTGATGTAAGGGCGTTTTTCGCGATCGGCCTGTTTGCGGTCGGCGTCGATTTCTTCCTTGGTGGCGAAATCGCGGTAGGCCAGCCCGGCGGATTCGAGGCGTGCAGCCGCCGCGCGGTACAGGTCGCCTCGCTGCGACTGATAATAAGGTGCGTACGGCCCGCCGACTTCAGCCCCTTCGTCCCAATTCAGGCCCAGCCAGCGGAACGCCTGCAGGATGGGGCCGAGCGCCGTTTCCTGGTTGCGGGCCTGATCGGTGTCGTCGATCCGCAGGATGAATTGCCCGCCGGTGTGCCTGGCCCACAGCCAGTTGAAGAGGGCCGTGCGCATCCCTCCGATGTGCATGTAGCCGGTGGGACTGGGAGCGAAACGAGTGCGGACAACGCTCATGGGCAACAGTCAATCTGGCTGACGAATCGAACAAACAAACCGAGCGGCGATAATAGCAACCGGCACGCCGAGAGCGTAGCGAAGGTAAATGGAGCCACGGATGAAACACAGCCCGGTCTTCGACCGGAATCAAAACAAGATTAGCCGCGGATGACGCGGATACGCACGGATGAATAGAAACCGGGTGCGATCGTACATCCGCGGCCATCCGCGTGATCCGCGGTTCCTTATTTGTCTTGGGTCTGGAATAACCCACGGATGGCGTGGCAATCCCACGGATAATTCCTGCAGAAGTCGTCGCCGGTCATCTTCATCCGTGTTTTATCCGTGTTTCATCCGTGGCTAAAATTCCGTCTTCAAGGGCCAGAGATGATTGAGGTTCATTGCGACGAGTGCGAGGGGTCGACTTGAGGCATGGCCATCCCGGCAAATCCAACTCCCGATTCGACGGCAGGCAAGCCGCCCCGTCCCCGGCGATGGATTCCGCTGTCATTGCGGGTTTTCGTGACGATCCTGGTGCAGATCCGAATGAAATACCTCGATCTCCGAGGGACGCGGGTCAGGAGCGCGAGTATTGCGGAATTGAAAAACGTGATTCCGCACCTGCACGTGAAGGAATGACCATCGATGGATGCCTGGCCAACCTGAAACCGGGCAGTGCCCGGTAACGAGGAAATCCGCGTTTATCGGCGATCATCAGCGGCTCAAACTCATTTGGCGCCGGCTTGACGCACCGGGAAATTGGGGGAGTCGGTGCGGGCGGTTTTCAGGAACTCCTCGATCCGGGTGACGACGTCGGGGTGGGCGGTGGCGACGTTGGTTTTTTCAGACGGGTCGCGGACGACGTCGTACAGTTCGAGGGGCGTGCCCGGTCTGAGGCGGATGGCTTTCCAGTCGCCCAGGCGTACGGCTTGCTTGAACCCCCCTTCGTGGAATTCCCAGTAGAGCGTGCGCGAAACCGGCGGCGCTTTCAGCAGCAACGCCGGCACCAGCGACTGGCCATCCAGATCGGCGGGAGGTTTCGCGCCGGCGATTTCGGCCGCCGTGGGGAGATAATCGGCGAACCAGGCAACCTGGTCGCTGGTGGAGCCGGCGGGGATTTTGCCCGGCCAGCGGACAATGAACGGCACGCGGATGCCGCCGTCCGTCAGGTCGCGCTTGTGGCCACGCAGGAGGCCTGCGCTCTCGAAGAACAGCGGGTCGCCTCCCCCCTCTTTGTGCGGGCCGTTGTCGCTACTGAAAATGACGAGCGTGTCCTGATCCAATCCCAGCGCCTTAAGACGGGCCAGCACGCGGCCCACGTCGGCGTCGAGCCGGGTGATCATCGCCGCGTGGTTTTTCTGCGGCGCCGGCCACGGTTCGTTCGAGTACGGTGCGTCGTCGGGTACCTCCATGCCGTTCCCCTCGGCCCGCCCGCGTTCGTTGTTGGCGTGGGGCAACGTGTACGCGAGGTACAGGAAAAACGGCCGCTCGGCGTTCCGATCGAGAAACGCCAGCGCCTGCTCGGTGAACAGGTCGGGCGCGTACTGCTTGCGGACCGAGGCGATGTTGTCCTTCGGGACGACGTTTTCGAGCGGCACCTTCTGCTCGTTCCGCCACAGGTAGTCGGGATAGTAGTTGTGGGCGTGGTGCTGGTTCAGGAACCCGAAGAACTCGTCGAATCCTTGCCGGTTTGGCAGGCCGGTGGTGTCAGGTTCTCCCAGTCCCCATTTGCCGACGAGGGCGGTGGCGTAACCGGCCGATTTCAAAACCTCGGCGACCGTGACGTCTTCGGGCTTGAGCGGCACGAGCGCGTTGCCGCGGACAGTGCAGTGCCCGGTGTGCCGGCCCGTCATCAGGACGCACCGCGACGGCGCGCAGACGGTGCTGCCGGCGTAGCACTGAGTGAACCGCATCCCACCGGCAGCCAGCGCGTCGATGTGCGGCGTGCGGATCCGCCTTTGCCCGTAACAGCCGAGGTCGCCGTAGCCCAGATCGTCGGCCAGGATGAACACGATGTTCGGTTTCGCCCGCACATCGCGCGGCTTGACGGCCTGGTCGAGCAGGGCCAGCACGTCGCCGGTCTGTGGGAGCAGATCTGGCTGACGCGCCGTGCGGCGGAGATGGTCAGCCAGTTTGCGCGTCAGCTCGGCGACGAGCGGCGCGTGCTCGGGGCGCTCGGCCAGGTTCGTCATCTCTTCGGGGTCGCGTTCGAGATCGAAGAGGCGAATCGTACGGCCCGGAAGCGGCTTTCCCGTCGCATAGCCGTCCTGGCGTTCGCGCCGGCCCGAGGTGTAGACGAGCTTCCAGCGGTCGGTGCGAATGGCCGCTTCTTCGTTCTCTGAATATTCGACGAAGACTTCGTCGCGGTGTTTTCGTGCCGGCTGCTCCAGTACGGGGACGAGGCTCTTTCCCTGGATCGCATGTGGAGCCGTGACGCCGCAGAACTCGAGGACCGTGGGTGCGATGTCGATGAATTCAACCAGCGCCGGCGTGGCCCCGGCGGGTTTGATCTTGCCGGGATACCGCATGAACAGCGGCGCGCGAATCGCCGGGTCGTACGAGCAGTGTTTTTCGAACCGCCCGTGCTGGCCGAGCATGTAGCCGTGGTCGCCGGTGTAAACTACAAGCGTGTCGTCTTCGAGCCCGGCGGATTTCAGGGCGTCGAGGACGCGGCCCACGTTGCGATCGAGGAATTCGGCGGAGGTGTAATACGCCGCGGCGATTCCCTGCTTCTCGGCCGCCGTCAGGTCGCGAAAGATGGCCGGGATCTGCCAGTCGTCTTCGCGACCGACCGGCGGCGCGACGAATTCTTCCGCGCGATGCCGCCCGCGAAACTCCACCGGAAAATGAAACGGCGAGTGCGGCTCATAGAAACTCACCATCATGAAGAAAGGCATGCCACCTGCTGGCCCTTGTCGCGCTTTTTCCCCGTGCTCAGCAATCTGCTGCACCGCTTGCTCAGCGAAATACGTCCCCGGCATTTCGGCGTCGACCGCGCCGAAGGGCAGCGCGCCGCTGTTGAGCCAGATGCGGGCCGGGTCGCGGAACGGTTTCCACTGGGGTTGCACGTCGACGCCGGCCGGCAATTCGGTCTTGCCCTTCGCCTGGAGCAATTTCTGGTACTCGGGCATGTCGAGGCGGGTCTCGAACCCATGCTTGAGCGGCGAGTTGAAGTGCATCTTGCCGATCGCGGCCGTGCTGTAACCCGCGCCGGCCAGCAGCTCGGCCAACGTTAGTTCACTCTCGGGGAGCGCGGTGGAGAGTTGTGTGACACCGATGGTGCGCGGGTAGCGACCCGTCAGAAACGACTGCCGCGAAGCGGTGCAGACGGGCGAATTACAGAACGCCTGGTCAAACCGCATCCCCCCCGCCGCGAGCCGATCGAGGTTCGGCGTCCTCACGATGCGATTGCCATACGCCCCGCAGACATACGCCGCATGATCGTCGGCACAGATCCACAACACATTCGGCCGCCGCGCGTCAGCCGCGCTGGAAACAGCCGGGAACAACGCCGTGAGCATTAAGCCCGCGATAATCACGAGACGGCATGACTGTTTCAACATGGCAAGGCAATAAAGAGGTGAGCCGCGAATGAACGCGGATGAACGCAAATGACGACTCAGGGATCCGGGAGTCCCAGGTCGCGGCAAGTATTGCGGGCGAGAGTCAGATCATGATGCTCACCACTTCGAAGGACTTTCCGGCGGCCTGGCGGGCCTCGGCGCGATTCAGTTCCAAGGCTTCTTTCAATGCGGATTTCAGGTCATCGAGCAATTCGGCGCGCGAGGTGGCCTGGGCATTCACTCCCGGAATCTCCCGGATCCAACCGATCCACCAAGTCACGTCCTTTCGGATCACCGCAGAATAACTCGCAGTCATGGTCGGCAATCTCCTGCCATACTCACGTATTCGCGTTCATCCGCGTTCTTTCGCGGCTCCTGCTTTCAATTCCGAAATCCGAAATCCCAATTCCGAAATGAATTCACTTCTCGATCTTCAGCACGCGGTCATTCCAACTGTCGACGATGTACAGGACTCCGGCCGGGCTGACGTACACGCCGTGGGGCTGATTCATCTCGAGCTGATCGGGCGGACCGCCGATCCCGGCGGTCCCTTTCTTTCCTGTCCCCGCGATCTGTACGAGGCGCTTCTCTTTGACGAGGAACTTGCGGATCACGTGGTTGTCGGTGTCGGCAATGATCACGTTGCCGTCGCGGTCGAGACACAGGTGTTTCGGGCCGCGGAGCGTGGCTTCGAGCGCCGGGCAGTCGGCCACCGAGGGGCCGGCCTTCCCCGTCCCGGCAACCGTGCGGATCTTGCCTGCGCGATCGACGACTCGCAGGGCGTTTCCGCTCCGTTCGAGAATGTAGACGTTGCCGTGCTCGTCGGAGCACACCGCGCGGGGATCGACGAGCGGTGCCTCACGGGCCGCGGCGCCGTCGGCCGGCACGCCGCGCTGGCCGTTCCCGGCCACCAGACTCACCAGCCCTGAGCGCATGTCGACGGCGTGCACCCGGCGATGATCGAGATCGACTAGATGCAGCGTTTTGTTGTCCGGCGCAAACGTGATGCAATAAACACCGCCGAATTCCGCCTTGAGGGCCGGACCGCCGTCTCCCGAATCGCCCTTCTTGCCGGTGCCCGCGAACGGCCCGATCGTTCCGGTCCGTGGATCAAGCTTGCGGACGCGGTTGTTGAGCGTGTCGGCGATGTACACGTCGCCCGAGGGGGCGATCGCCAGATTGTGCATGGCGTTGAACACGGCGTTCTTCGCAGGGCCACCGTCGCCGGCGTCCCCTTTCTTTCCATTCCCCGCGATTGTCGAAAAGATCCCTTTGGAATCGGCCTTGTGCACGTGCCCGCCTTCCAGCTCGACGATGTACATCGTGCCCGACGAATCGAAATCGATCCCGAACGGGTTGTGCAGCCTGGCCTGCGTCGCCGGAACGCCGTCCTGGTCTTTGTCACCCCCGCCGGCGACGAGCACGACCTGGTCGGCAAGAGCCGTGGAAGTCATGAATGCGACGATGACTGCGCAGGAGCGAAGAGCACACAACATGAAAACGCCTCGCGATCTGGCTGACCGAAAAACTCAGAAGAAAATGAGCCGCGAATGAACGCGGATGAACGCGAATACAATGTATCATTCCAATCCGAACTTCACAGCTCGTGCCCCGCAGGTCTCGCTGAACGCGCCGCGCGCTGGACGTGCAGGCAAGGAGATCAGGAGATGGGGGAATGGGGGGATGACAGAAGTAAGGAGCTGGGACTGAACGTGAATGTCGGATATCAGGTGATTCGCGTTCATTTGCGTTCATTCGCGGCTCGCCATTTCGCATTCGCTTGACGCACCCGGCGGGGTGCCTGACAATGCGGGCGCTCAAATTGTGGAGTGCGACCGGGCCGTGGAATCGCATCTGGCGATTGCTGCCCCGGCATCCTGTTCGTTCATCCGGGAGACATCGCATGTTGGCCGCCATCCGCCGTAAAGTCGTCTTCTCGCTTCTGGCGCTGGCGATTTCCGTCGCCGCGCTGGGCCGGTGTGCTCACGCGGAAGATTTCCTGAAGGTCGACAACGTCGAGCAGCAGCCGCTGGCCGCGGCCACCGAGCGGCTGATCGAAGCGCTGGACTACGTCGGCGCGCCTCTCGGCGCCGCGGATCGCACGGCTCTCCTGGCGGCGACCAAAGAATCCGACGCCAATAAATCAGCAAACGCGATTCAAAAGCTGCTCGATCCGTACTGCGTCGTGGGGGTGACGATCAATCCCGAGAGCCGGGTGTCGGTCGTCGAAGGGCCTGTGAAGAAAGATCTCACGCAACAGGGGTGGCGCACGTTTCTCGTGAAGGTGCACAATCTCGCGGGGATCAATCCCGAGCTGAAAATCGAAAGCCCGAACCTGGCGCCGCTCTACAAGCGAAGTACCAGTGCCTCGAAGCCCAAACTGGAAGTGACGCCCGCGGACGTGCCTCACCGCTGGCTCGACGGCGTAATGTTCAACGCCCAGCCCCTTAAGCCCGCACTGTCGGGATTGGCGCTGGAATACCGGATCATCCAGCTCTACAGCCGCGACGTCGGCCGGCGCGAAGCCAAGCTGGGCTTCAACGTCGGGCAGGGGACGCAGGATCTGGGCTTCCGCAACGCGGTGGCCGTGCTGTTCCAGTGTCTGCCGGCGGTTGAGATTTCGCTGAAGGTCACCGATTTCGACGGCAAGCCGACCACGGCAGCCTTTGTGATCCGCGACAAGTTCGGCCGCGTGTACCCCAACCCCGCCCGGCGGCTGGCCCCCGACTTCTTCTTCCACAACCAGATCTACCGGGCGGACGGCGAATCGTTCCACCTGCCGCCGGGCGACTACACGGTCGAAGTCTCGCGCGGGCCGGAATATCTCGTCGAGAAGCACAAGCTGTCGGTCAAAGAGAACATTGTCAGCCAGCCGGCCGAGTTCAAGCTGCACCGCTGGATTCATCCCGCCGAACTGCGCTGGTTCTCGGGAGACCACCACGTCCACGCGGCCGGGTGTGCCCATTATGAAAACCCGACCGAAGGGGTCACGCCCGCCGACATGATGCGGCACATCCTGGGCGAAGACCTCAACGTCGGCTGCGTCCTGTCGTGGGGGCCGTGCTGGTACGCCCAAAAGCAGTATTTCGAAGGCAAGACCTCGGCCCTGTCGCGGCCGAATTACCTGATGCGGTACGACGTGGAGGTCAGCGGCTTCCCCTCGTCGCACGCAGGACACTTGTGTCTGCTCAGACTGAGCGAAGACGACTATCCCGGCACCGAGCTGATCGAACAATGGCCGAGCTGGACGCAGCCGGTTCTCGAATGGGGCCAGAAGCAGAAGGGGGTCGTTGGATACAGCCATTCGGGTTGGGGCCTGCAGCTTCCCGATATCATGCCTGACGGTTCGCGGCAGATGGTCGATTACAACCGGCTGCCGGCCGGCTGGGGGGGGAAAGCCGCGGACAAGCTCCCCGATTACGCCATGCCCAAGTTCGACGGAATCGGCGCCAACGAATACGTCGTCACCACGGCCAACGGCGCGTGCGACTTCATCTCGGCGGTCGATACGCCGTCGATCTGGGAGCTCAACGTCTGGTACCACACGCTCAACTGCGGCATGACGTCGCGGATCAGCGGCGAGACCGACTTCCCCTGCATCTACGGAGACAAAGTCGGCCTGGGGCGGATCTACGTCAAGCTCGATCCGAAAGTCGATCTGAATTACGACAACTGGGTGCAGGGACTCAAAGACGGCCGCAGCTATTGTGGCGACGGTCTGAGCCACATCATCGATTTCAAGGTCGACAAGGTCGGCGTGGGCGAGCCGGGCGCCAAGGGCAAAATCAGCACCGTAGCCATCGACAAGCCGGGCACCGTGAAAGTGAGCTTCGACGTGGCGGCGTTTCTGGCAAGTGAAACGCCGACGCCCGAAACCGAGGCCATCCGCAACCGGCGGCTCGATCAGAAACCGTACTGGCACCTGGAGCGGTCGCGGATCGGCAAGTCGCGCGACGTGCCTGTCGAAGTTGTCGTCAACGGTGTCGCTGTGGCCAGCAAGAACATCCCCGCCGACGGCAAGACGAGCAGCCTGACTTTCGACGTGCCGGTGAAGCACTCGAGCTGGATCGCCGTGCGGATCATGCCCTCGGTGCACACCAACCCCGTGTGGGTCGAAGTCGGGGGCAAACCGGTGCGGGCGAGCAAGAAGAGCGCCGAATGGTGCGTGAAGGCGGTTGAAACGTGCTGGAACGCGAAAGTGAACGGCATCCGCGCAAAAGAAAAAGATGCCGCCAAAGCTGCGTATGAAAAAGCAAGCGAGATTTACGCCGCGATTTTGAAGGAGGCGGTGGATGACTGAGGGGGAGGGAGGATGGAAGATCGAGGATGGAGGATGGGATGGTGCGGGGAGGTCAGTCTCTTGAGTGAGAAAGGGGCGGAATGGGATTGTTGCGGAGTTTTCGCGATCTGGACGTTTATCGTTTGGCGCGGGAGCAATCGCAGGTCATCTTTCAGACGAGTCAGTCATTCCCCAGGGAGGAAC
>JACQFH010000452.1 GCA_016200145.1 Planctomycetia bacterium
AGACGACGACGCAGGCACGTGGGAAACGTCCCCTACGAACGCGCGGATTCGTGCATGGCGGCGGAGATTTCGCGGCGGGAGGCCACGTAGTAGATGCCGCCAATCGCAGCCACGGCGACGCTGACCACGCGAAACACAATCGCCGCAGTAAAGCCAGCCGCTTCCGCGCTGGCCACGGCGATGGTCTCCGGCTTGAGCAGCACATACGCCTTTTGAATTGCCCATTCCAGGGCGCCCACTCCTGCGGGAGTCATGCTGAGGACGCCGAACAGTTCGGCATTCGGCATGAAATAGAAGTGCGCCGTCAGGTTGGGGATCCAGGGCTGCTCGACGGCCTGGGCACAGAAATAGAAGCCGGTAATCAGGCCGGCATGGCCGATGAGACTCAATCCCAGCGCGCCGATTACAGCCCGCGGACGCGTCTGATAGAGCTGGACCCCGTGCATCAGCTCGCTGACCACGTGCCCGACGACTGGCAGGCCGGGTAGCCGGCGCACGATTGGCCAGTTGGTCGTGCCGGGAATGAGCATCAGGGTCAATCCGGCCAGCCCGCCGAGCGTCCCGATCCATAAGACAGCCGAGTTGGCTCTGATCTCGGGACTGTTGGGAAACGAATGGGGCGTCAGGAGCGCCAGAACGCCGACCATGAACAGAGCAAGAAGTCCCAGGATCCGGTCGAGCAACACGGTTGCGGCGGCGACGGAGCGGCGCGACGACTGGTCTTTGGCCAGCAGATACGCCTTAAACACGTCTCCTCCGACCGTTCCGCCGATATACGCCGCCACGAGGCCCACGAAGCCGTACCGCACCGCGTCGCGCAGCCGGAACGGAAAATCCTGAGCGCGCACGAGCAGATACCACCGCAAAAAGGTCACGAGCGACGCACCGGCGATCAGTGCAAAGGCGATCCCCGCCTGCCCCCAGTTCTTCGGGGCACCCGCCAGCTTCTCCAGATGCTCCTGATTCTTGAAATACAGCCACCACAGAATGCCGAGCGCCACCGGCCATTTGAGCCATTTCCACGATTGTCCCGCCCGGCGCGCGACGGCGGCGATACGGCCGCCGGTGCCTTGGGGCCGGTCGTCGGGTGGCGTGGGCATGGGGCGAACTTCAGTTGCGGGCAGTGTCGCGGGCATGGGTTCTCGATGTTCAATACGCCGGAGGGCGCAAATGCGGGGGACGATATAGCGGAATGGGGAAGACGCGGCAAGATGGGCTAGGGCGAGCCGGGGACGTGAGTCCCCCGGGTGCGTCCGTCGTGAATGGGTGCGTAGAGGCGAGAGACGAGAAAAGAACGTTGAACATTGAATGCGGAGCTCGGATCGTTCCTGGCCAGAGCCGCGCCCGTCAGGAAGCGGTCGACCACTACCGCTTCCTGACGGGCGCGCCTCTGCGAATGTGGATTCGCGTGGACTGAAGTCCACCCTAAGGCGCGAGGGCGACGTCGGCGTGCGGGATGGCGCTCTTTTTCGTCGCCGACGCGTGATCGGGAGCGAGAGCGGTGCACACGCCGATGAAGACGTGTTCACATTGGGCCTTCTTCTCGATGACAACGCCGGCCGGGAGGCGCGAATAGAGGTCGTGCACCTCGTCGACGTGGGCGACGACGACGGCCTCGGGCGACTGGGCGAGCGCCTCGACCGCCTCGTCGGCCTGGATCGAGTCGTAGTTCTGCACCTGTCCGCGGACGAGATGAAACGCCAGGGAGTCGGCCTCGTGCGACAGTCCGTAACACACGACGGGGGCCGAGCGTTCGAGTTGCTGCGGGCACGAATCGAACACGGGACGCACTTTCGAGCGGGCGATTGCCACGCCGGGGTAGAAATCGAGCATCGCCATCGCCATGGCACACAGGCAGACGGCGAGAGCCGCCGTCCAGTCCGGCAGCCACGACGCCGGCCGGGTTGCAATGCCGCCGCGCTGCCGCCATACGCCCAACCCGGCTGCCAGCAAGCAGAGCACGATCAATCCGGCCCAATGCGAACTCCTGCCGGCCGCGAGACCGTCGAGCGCGAACAGATCGACGCCCGCCGTGACCAGCGCCCCTGTCAGGAAAATCAGAACCAGGTGCTGTGCCGAGTGCCGCCTGACGAATTGCAGAAATGCGTGATCGACAGAACCCGACAGAATCGCTTCGAGACCGCAGCCCACTACCAGGCAGATCAGCGGAATCGCCGGCAGCATGTACGAGGCCAGCTTGCAGCTCGCGCAGGAATAGAGCAACACCATCCAGACTGCCGAGAGCATGACGTTGCCCAATTCCCACGATCGCCAGCCGCGCGTGGCGCGCCCCGCATCGAACAGAAAGACCGCCGTCGCCGGGAACAGAATCGAACACGGCGCCATGCCGATCAGCAGAGCCGGCACGTAGTACCAGAACGGTTCGGCGTGCGCCAGACCCGTGCGAAACCGGTCGAAATGATGCGTCCAGAAAAAGTCGGCCAGGAAGCCGGCCTGACGCGTTTCGATCAGAAGAAACCAGGGGACCGCGACGATCGCGACTGCGGCCAGATAGCTCAGCCAGTGCCTGAATCGCGCTCGGGGCATTCCGGTCAGCCAGCGGCCTATGACGAGCGGCGGCAGACACAGCACCGCGGCCACCGGGCCCTTTGCCAGAATGGCCAGCCCGCAGGCGACGGCCGAAAGCAGCCACCAGCGCCAGGCGATCTGCGAACGACGACACGCCAGGAATCCCGCCAGCAGCGTCGTCGTGGTGAGCAGCGCCAGCAGCGTGTCGATGAACACGAACCGGGCCGACAGCAGAAACCCCGAGGTCGAGAGCAGCGCCAGTCCACCCAGCCACGCCGCCTTCGGGCCCAGCAGACGCCCACCGAGCAGAAAGATCAGGCCGATCGTCGCCAGCGCCGACAGGGCCGGCACGAGGCGCGCCGCAGCCTCTGAGACTCCGAACAGCCGGTAGCTGATCGCCGTCAGCCAGTACAGCAGCGGCGGCTTGTCGAGATACGGCCGACCGAGGCGCGTGGGCACGATGTAATCTCCCGAATCGAGCATCTCTCTGCCGATCTGGGCGTAGCGGCTCTCGTCAGGATCAATCAGCGGATACGACAGGTTCGGGAATACGAGCAGGCACGACGCCGCAGCCAGGAGTCCGCCCATGATCCACTCTGTGCGGGGCCCAATGCTGTTTCGCGTTTCGGGCTCGTGGGCGCAGAACATCACCCGCGACCACCAGAACTTCACGAGCGCCCGCAGGACCGGCAGAATGTGCCAGACAGAGACCTTGCTCTCGCCGCGCACGCGGGGATAGTGATTCACCCCCACCTCGGTGACAGAGAGCCCGGCCAGGCGTGCCTTCGTGAGGATCTCGGCATTGATGAAGAAGTCGTCGCATTCAAGCTCGAGCCGGGCAATCTGCTCGCGGTGGAAGATCTTGAGGGCGCAATCGCAGTCGCGAACGCGCGTTCCCAGCAGCGTGCGGACAATCAGGTTGTAGCCGCGCGAATACACCTTGCGCGACCAGTGATCCTGGCGGTCGATGCGGTAGCCGCACACGAGGTCGTAATGCTTGACGGGCGCCAGCAACCGCGGGATCTCATTCAGGTCGAACTGTCCGTCGGCGTCGGTGAACGACAACAGGTCGAAGCGGGCCTGGCGGAAGCCCTCGCGGAGGGCGGCGCCGTAACCGGCGTTGTGCGGCAGTGACAGCACGCGCACTTGCGGGAACTCACGGGCGGCGGCGCGGGCAACGGCCGCCGTGTCGTCGCCGCTGCCGTCGTCGACGACGATTACTTCATACGCCAGGCCGATCCGGTCGAGCGCCAGGACGGCATCGCGAATCGAGTGGGCAATGACCGCCGATTCATTGTACGCAGGCAGAATGAGCGACAGTCCGGGTCCGCCAGTCAGGTCCGGAGCATTGCAAACCGGGGACTGCTGTGGCAGACCCGTACTGAGTACTGAGTACTGAGTACTCAGTACTGATTTTTCTTCGATGACGGGATTCATAGGCGCAATGGAGATTTCCGGCAGCGGTACCGATCCGACCCGCAAGCGCTGGAGTGACCCGGTGATGGAATGTGGGAAGGGGGCGTGTGTTACGCGAATTGACAATTCAGGTCAAGTCGGGTTGATCTTGACCGCCTGACGGGTTTGGCCGTATACGCAGCCCCATGCGAATTCTGCAGCGCTACGTGCTGGGCGACCTGTCGCGCGTGTTCGGACTGGCCATTTTCGTGCTCACGCTGCTCTTGGTCGTGATGGGGGTCGCGAATGAAGCGGCCAACAAAGGGCTGGGGCCCGAGCAGATCTTCAAGATCATCCCGTACATCGTTCCCAGCCTGCTCCCCTACACGATTCCCGCCACCATGCTGCTGACGGTGTGCATCGTGTACGGCCGCATGGCCGGCGACAACGAAATCACGGCGATCAAAGCGGCGGGAATCAACGTGCTGGCGGTGCTCGTCCCTTCGTTCGCGCTGGGCGGCATCTTGAGCCTGGGGACGTTCATCCTGACCGACCAGTTCATCCCCTGGGGGCGGGCGAACATCGAAAAAGTCATCACCCAGGCGATGGAAGATATCTTTCTGGACGTGCTGCGGGCCAACAGCTCGTATAACGACACGGCGCACGGAATCTCGATCCTCGTGTCGAGCGTCGAACCGCGCAAGTCTCGCGACGATCGCCCCAAACTCGTGCGACCGATCTTCCGCTACCGGCTGGCGGGGGGCGAAATCGCCACGATCACGGCCCGTGAGGCGACGGTTCGCTTCGATCTTCAGGAACAGCAGGTCGAGCTCACGCTGCGCGATGGCAAGCTGGAATCGCCGACGGGCGATACCGGGTCGTTCGAGCAGGAAAAACGCACGCTCCCCCTGCCGACCCCCACCGACACGCTGAAAGCCCCCCGCAACATGACGATCGACGGCATCCGCCGCGAAATCGTCGACCTCAACCGCGAGCGCGACGACCTGCGGGAACGGCAGATGGCGGGGGTGGTGCTGTCGCTGACGGCGGGGAATTTCAGCCGGCTCATTCCGGGTGACCACCCCTTGCTCGAGCGCCAGGAACAGGCGCGGCACGAGCGGCATTGCAAGCTGCTGACCGAGATTCACGGCCGGGTGGCCCTGTCGTGCAGTTGCATTTTCTTCGTGCTGATCGGCAGTCCGTTCGCGATCCTGCAGGCGAGACGGCAGTTCCTGACCAATTTCGCCATGTGCTTCCTGCCGATCCTGATCGTCTACTATCCCGTCGTGCTGCTGATGATGGGCCTGTGCAAAGACGGCGTGGTCGACCCGATCTGGGGGATGTGGGTCGCCAACGTGGGCCTTCTGGCGACGGCCGTGTACGTGCTGCGCCGAGTGCTGAAACACTGATTTGAAATGCGGAATGCGGAGTGCGGAATACGCGCTGCCGCGTGCTCGACGTCCCATTTTCCCATTCCGCATTCTGAATTCCGAATTCCGCACTCGCCAACTTGCTCTAGCGGCCCTCCGCAGGGATCGTTACACTCCTGCCCCAAAGCGCTGCGAGGGTGGCGATCGTTTCACGGAGGAAACGAGCATGGCCTGGTCGAGGTGGCACTTCGCCGATTTCCGGCGAACGCGCCCGCGTCGCCTCTCGTGCATCGTCTGGCTGGCCGCCGCGCTCGTGATGGCCGAAGCCGCGCGAGGCCGCGACCCCCCTGCAGACGAACCGCCTTTATCACCGGCGGGCCCGTCGCGTCCCGAGTCCGTCGCCGATCCTCCGCACGCGAGCGAGAAGCTTTCTTCGAATTCGCCGCCAGCCGGCCCCGGCGAGATCGATCTGTGGCACCAGAACCTGATCCGTGAACGGCAGGTCGAAGTGCGATTGCGGACGGCCCAGCGCGATATCGAAGCCGGCCGGCTGATTGCGGGGCTGACGGCGCTGCAATCGATTCTCGAGCGCGACGACGACCTCTTCGTACGGTACGACTCTGAGCCGGTCCCCTGCGGTGCTCATGCCCTGGCCGGCCGCATGCTGGGAATGCTCGCGGGCCCCGCCCGCGAGACGTATGAAACGCTGTACGGCGCACAGGCCCGGCAGCTTCTCGACACGGTGAAAACGCCCGACCCGGAAATGCTGGGGCGGATCGTGCGCCGGTTCTACCACACGGCGGCCGGTTTCGAAGCCGGCAACCGCCTGGCGGCCCGGTGGATCGACCAGGGTCACGATGAACTGGCGTGGGGCTGGTGGCAGCGGGTGTTCCGTGACGCGGCCCATCGCGAGCGACTCCAGCCGATCCACAGGGTTCTGGCCGCCGAATGCTGCGTGCGCCTCGGGCGCCACGAATCGCTCGGCGACCTGCTGCGGGACTTGCCCGACGGAGAATCGCTGCGAATCGGCGGCCGGCAGACGACCGTGGCCGCCTGGCGCCAAGCGCTGCTTCAGAAACCGGCCGACCGCGCCGCGCTGGCCGGCGCCGCGGCAACGCGCGGAGCGATCGCGCACAACGTCAAGGCCGAGGGTTCCCCGCCGGCGCTGGGACGTCCCTTGTGGCGCGCGGGACTGGCCGGCGAGCAGAGCCGCCATCTCGAATCGCTGGCCCGCGCCTGGGAAAGCCATCAGTTGCAGAACGGCTTGCCGATCGGAACGTCTCAGTCGGCGCTGCTCGTGGGCGACCGGCTGGTGTTCCGCGATTTCGAAGGGATTCGCGCCGTCGACGTCGAAACCGGCCGCCTGCACTGGTTCGCCCCCTGTGCGTCGAGCGTGGGGCGCGAGATTCCCGCGAGGCAAACGATTCCCGCCGATGGAAATCCAGATCCGAACAACGTCATGCGGCACGTCGTGGGCAACTCGGGCGTGCACGCGCTGGCCGCCGACGCGCGGCACGTATTCGTGATCGACCGCCTCGAAACCGAAGAATCGCCGCCGCAAGCCGGGGGCGCGGTGGATGCCGTGGCGACGCGTTCGCAGTGCAATGTGCTGGCGGCGTTCGAAGTGGCCGGGTCGGCGTCGCCACACGAACCAAAGTGGACCGTCGGCGGGCGGGCCGACGGCAGCGGGCGGCCCTTGCAGCAGCATTTTTTCGTAGGCCCCCCGCTGGCGGTCGCCGATCGGCTGCTGGTCGTCAGCGAAGCCCGGCAGCAACTGTGCCTGTCGTGCCTGACGGCGGAAACGGGACGGCTGCTGTGGACGCAGGCCCTGTGCTCGGTCACGCAGCCGATCACCGGCGATCACCAGCGCGCCGGGCTGGCCTGCGGGCCGGGATTCAGCGATGGAATCGTGATCTGCCCGACGCAGGCCGGGGTGCTGGTGGCCGTCGACGCGCTCACGGGTACCCTGCTGTGGGCCGCGTCGCACGACGAGGGCGAATCACAGCAGAGGCAGCAGATGTCGGCCTGGCAGTATCACTCGCGCAGGACATGCGCGCATGCGGCGTACGTCAGTCTGCCGGTCATCCACGCCCGGCGCGTTTTTTACCTGCCGGCCCATTCGGAATTCGTGCACTGCCACGACCTGGCGACCGGCCGGCTGCAATGGCGCAGCCGCCGCGAAGACCTCGAATCGGCGACGGCGACCGAGTACGTCGCCGCCGTCTCCGACGCCACCGTGCTGATCGTCGGCCGGCGCCGCTGCCGCGGACTCGACGTGGCCTCGGGCGCCGAGCGCTGGCAGGTGCGGCTGGGGAGTTCCCCGGCCGGACAGGGCATTCGCCTGGGGGCGCATTACCATGTGCCCCTCGACGACGGAGCGATTGCCGACCTCGATCTCGATTCGGGCCGACTGGCCCTTGCGCCGCGCGGGCTCGCGCCACGGTCGCTGGGGAACCTGATTGCGGGACGCGGCCTGGTCGTGTCGCTGGGCGCCGCGGAAATCGCCGTGTATCCGCAGGCTGACGTCGAACTCGAACGGGTGCTGGAACGACTTCGCATGTCGCCGGGCGAGCAGGCGACAGAACTCGAAGCCGCAGAGTTGGAGCTGGCGATCGGCCGGCTCGACAGCGCCCGTCCGCGGCTGGAAGCGATCCTCGAGCGGCCGGCCGGAACGCTGGCCGCCGATCGCGCGACAACTCTGTTGCGCGAAGTCCTGCTCCGCCGGCTCGCTCGGAACCGCGATCCGTCGGCGCAGGATCTGGCGCGCCTGGCCGAGCTGTCTCAATCCCCCGAACATTACGGACGCCTGGCGCTCGAGCGCCAGCGCGCGCAGCAGAACAACAACTTGCCCGCAGCAACGGCGGCCGCCGTTCATGAATTCTCGTCGCGTGCCGGTGATTCGCGGTATCTCGTAGGCGACGATCCGTCGCGCGCGGTGGCCGCTCATGTGTTCGCCGCGGGGCAGTTGCGGAATCTGGCCGCGGTCGATCCGCGAGCTTTGGCGTCGATTGACGGCGAAACCGCCGAGCTGTTCGCCTGCGCAGTCGAGCGGCGAGACGCAGAGGCTGCCCGGCGACTGGCGGGACTGTTCGCCGACCCCGATCGGGCCGATGACGCCCGCTGGCAGCTCGCGCGGCTCCTGGTGGCGCAGCGCCGGCACCAGGAGGCCGAAACGGCGCTTCTGGCGTGCCGTGAAAGTGCCAATGCGACGACCCGCGCCCGCGCCACGCGGCTATTGGCCGAGCTGTGGATTTTGATGGGCCTGCCACACGACGCCGCGCGGCTGTTTCTGGAGCTGAACGGGCAATTCGCCGGGATTGAAGTCGCCGACGGGCGCACCGGCGCCGCGTGGGTCGCTGCGCGGCCGCGCGACGATCCCGCCGGTGAAGCGTACCGCAGGCTCTCGCGTCCCACATGGACAGGGGCCGGCGCGCGCATCGTGGAAGGACGCGTCGCCAGCGAAGCACTGCAGGCCGCGTACAACGGCAACAACGTGACGCTGCTGCTGACGCCCAGGCAATCGCCGTTTGACCTGTTCGATCGGGGCAAAGGCGCCAACGGCGTGTTCACCGCCGTCAACCGGCATACCGGGCAGGAGTATCCGGAGATGATCCAGGTGCCCGGCCGGCTGTTCTACCCCGTCAGCGCGCAGTACCTGCAGCACGCCTACGTGGGGAATTTCTTTCCGCTGGGGGGCATGGGAGCGATGCACGGCGTGTCGCTGCTCGAGCGCAAGCTGCTGTGGACGACCGTTCCGCCCGAGCTCGAAGGAGTGCGCGAAGTCGTGCGCGTGGGACCTTCCGGCCCTCGGTTCTGCACGTTTCAGCTCCGCCAGCACCTGTATGTTCTCGATCCGCTCGATGGACACGTGCTGTGGCATCGCGACGATCTGGAAGGCACGGCGGGCCTCATGCACGAGCCGTTTCTGGGGATTATCGGCGACGAGCGGGCGCTGGCCGTGTTCTCCACGAATGGCGCGAGTTACGTCGTTTACGACACGGCCAGCGGCGCCGAGCTGCGGCGCGGCAAGATCGACCTGAACGCCCGCGCCATTCGGCGGGCGCTGGGGCGCCGGCTGTTTCACTACTCGGCCGCCGCCGAGAACCGCCGCGTCCGCGTCTGGGACGCTCTCACCGATCGCTTCACCTGGGACGAACCGGCCGACACGATCGCCGAGGCATCGGTCTTCGAAGGGGTCGCACCGGGAACAAAGGTGTTCGCCTTCATTCGCGACACCGACGAGGCGGCGTATGTAACGACGGCCGGCACGATTCGCGTCGTCGACCTGACGACGGGACGCAAGACATTCGAATTGCCCGTGGCCCCCGAATTTCTCGACAATGCCAGCGGCCTGCGCGCGTTCCGGGATCGCGAGCGGTACTACTTCAACGTGCAGCGGTCGTGGCCGCCGGGCAAGACGGGAGCCCCGCCGAGCAGCCACCTGGCGATCAGCGACACCGTCGTTCCCGCGGTGCATATCGAAGGCGACCTGCTGGCGGTCGATGCGGCGAGCGGCCGATTGCTGTGGCGGCGAACGCTCGGGAAACGCACGCTCTTGCAGATGCCTGATTTGTCGTTGCCTGTTCTGGTCAGCTTGTCGCGAACGCGGCGCGAAGACACGTCGTACCTGGCGGTCGAAGTGCTCGACATCGAATCGGGCCAGACGCTGGCGGTGCGCGAAGACCTGCTTTCCGACCGGTTGCTGCAGGCGGCGTACGATCGAAACGGCGCGGCGATCGAGCTGCGCGGCGCGAAGACCGTCATCCGCATCGAATTCCCCGCCAGCGTCGCCCAGACCGAAGCCGCCGTGAAGCGGTAGCCTGCATCGGGTTTTTCAATCTGTACGGTTCATACCGACTTTTCCGGTCGGATCAGGTGTTTCCCTCCGCGTTCGTCGTGACGTGCCGCGAGATGGCTCTAAGTCCCTCATGATGCAGGACTTTCGGCACGCATGACGCGAACGTGTCAGCCGTCGATCGGGCCTGCGACATACCAGCGTCGCGCCGGAATCCGTCGGCTTTAGTGAATTCCAGCTATGGAGGCAAAGCCCCCCCTCCCCCGATAAGACTGTCGACAGCCGTGAACTCCCGATGCCTCGCCCCACGGACACCAGGTACGAACGATGACATCCCCCGGCAAACTCAAAGTCGCCATTGTGGATCAGCAGCGCGTCTTTGCCGACGCGCTCGTCTACCGCCTGCAGAGCGAAACCGACCTGGAAGTCGTGTGCAGCGCGTCGGACGGTGAACGGGCGATCGCAGCGGTGATCGACAGCCGGCCGAATGTGGTCGTGCTCGACGCCGGGCTGTCGGGCGGGGTGGCGTTTGATATTGCGGCAGAAGTGCGGCGGCGACTGCCGGCGGCGCGGCTCGTGTTTCTGACACATTCGGCGGCCGACGCGCTGATCGATCAGGCGTTGCGGGTCAATGCCGACGCCATTCTGTCGCGCAACGAACCGCTGGCCGACCTGGTCCAGGCCATCCGCCGGACAGCGTATTCCGAGCCGACGTTTTCACCCGGAATCCGGTCGAAAATCGACTTCGATCCGGTCGAGCGGCAGTTCCGCCTGCGAGTCGACGCGCCCACGAAGGTGCTGACCGACCGCCAGGTGGAAATCCTGCGTTATCTGGCGCGCGGAGAAAGCGTGAAGTCGGTGGCGCGGAAGCTGTTTCTGTCACCCAAGTCGGTGGACAATCAGAAGTTCCGCATCATGAGCAAGATCGGCGTGCGCGACAAAGTGAGCCTGGCGCTGTACGCGATCCGCGAAGGGCTGATCGAGCCCTGAAAAACCTGCGCAAAAGGATGACCCCAGCGGGATTTGAACCCGCATTGCAGGGATGAAAACCCTGTGTCCTAACCGGGTTAGACGATGGGGCCTCGTTGCGACGGCCACGAAGATATAAACCGTTCGCCGCGCCTGTCAAGTGGCTGGTTTTTCAATAGTAGATGCGGCATCGTGCCGCATCAGCCATGTGCCCTTGATCCGAAGCCTATCACGACCAGCACCGATTTTCGCCCACTTCGCGAAGATTGTCCGCGGGCTGATGTTGGTGCTGGTGGCGATGGAATTCGGTTCGGTGGTCCAGCGCGGATGCAGCAGGATGCCGCATCTACTTCGGCACAATCCAGGCGACCACGTCGCCGGGCGCGACGACCGCATCGAGTGGACGATCGAGCCGGGTGATCGTCCCGGCGATCGGGGCCGGGACGTCGCACGTGACGCCGGGGATCATGACTTCCAGGACCGGCTCTCCCGCGTCGACGGAATCGCCCGGTTCGACATACCAGGCGCTGACGCGCAGCACCGCGCCGCCGGCCCCCACGTCGGGAATAACGATCGCGACGGAGGATTTCGGAAGTGGGATTTCGGATTTCGGATTTTCGTGCGGTCCGGCCATCTCTCGAGACACAAAGACCAAATGGAACTTAGCCACGGAAAAAACACGGTAGAACACGGATACAGAGTTACTCGTCGATCCGTGTTCTATCCGTGTTTCATCCGTGGCCAATTTTCGCGTTCGTCAAATACAGCAGTTGGCGATGCTCCGAAGACGAGCGCCGCCACAAATCGTCGTTCATTCGACGTTCAAAGTTCGACGTTCCGTCAATTCATTTCGCCGCGCCTGGAATTCTCCGTGGCACCTTGACGCGCTCACGAAGCCGCCGCCGCGGCCATTTCGCCGGCGTGGTAGCTCGAGCGCACGAACGGACCGCTCGCCACCAGCAAAAAACCCATTCGCCGCGCAAGACTGCCGATGTCGTCGAACTCTTCGGGGGGAACGTACCGCTCGACCGGCAGGTGCTCGGGAGTCGGCTGCAGGTACTGGCCGAGCGTGAGCATATCGCAGCCGACGCCGCGCAGGTCGGCCAGCACGTCCAGCAGCTCTTCGGTAGTTTCCCCCAGCCCCAGCATCAGTCCGCTTTTGGTCGTCATCGCCGGGCTGCTGGCCTTCACCTGCGCGAGCAGATCGAGCGTGCGGCGGTAATCGGCATTGCGGCGGACGCGGTGGTACAGCCGCGGCACCGTTTCGGTGTTGTGATTGAAGACGTCGGGGTGCGCGGCGATCACCCGTTCGATCGCGGCGCGGTTCCCCAGGAAGTCGGGCGTCAGCACTTCGACGTCGGCGCCGGTGCGCTCGCGGACAGCCAGCACCGAGCGATAGAAATGCTCGGCCCCCCCGTCGGGCAGATCGTCGCGCGTGACCGAGGTGATCACGACGTGCTTGAGGCCCAGTCTGTGCGCCGCTTCGGCGACTCGTTCGGGTTCGTCGGCTTCGAGGGCCTCGGTCTTGCCCTTGGGAACAGAACAGAAACCGCAGGGACGCGTGCAGACGTTGCCCAGGATCATAAACGTGGCGGTGCGCTGCGACCAGCATTCGGTGCGGTTCGGGCACTTGGCGCTTTCGCAGACTGTCTCGAGCCGCAGGTCGTGGATCACGTTGCCCGTGAACATCATGTCGGGCTGCGGCATGGGCCGCTTGAGCCACGGGGGCAGGCGCCGCCGCGGCGGCGGTTTGGCGATCGTGTCGAGCGCGGCAGGCTGGCCGATGATCTCAAGCATACGCCACCACGCGCTTCGTGCGGACCAGCAGTGGATGCCCCGTGTAGAGATGGTAGCGTTCGTAGTCGAGATGCGCAGCCAGCCGGCGGATGAGGCATTCGCGAACGGCCGGCATCGAGACAGTCTGGCCGCGCGCGGTCGCCAGCGATGTAGCGCGGCCGAACTGCGACCGCACGAGAGACAGGGCGTCCATCCGCGGACTCACGTTGACGAACAACCCGTGCGAGCTGATCGACGAGCGGATGGCGACTCCCAAGTGGGCGACTTGGCCGGTACGGCAGAAAACCCCCGCCGCCTCAGGAACTCGCCAGGCGCGGACGTGCGTCTCGCGGCACAGGTCGACAAGGGCCAGCTCGAGCCGTTCGCGCAGCGCGCTTAAGCCCCAGCCGCGGCGCGCGACCGGCAGAATGGGATAGAGGGCGAGCTGTCCCGGCGCGTGGACGACGCTCCCGCCGCCGCGGTTGAGCCACCGCACAGCGATCTGGCGGGCGAGCAACTCTTCCTGCGAGCAGCGGAGCTCGGCGCGGCTTCCTTCGCGCCCCACGGTGATCAGGGGAGGGTGCTCGCAGACGAGCAATGCCCCGCGGCCGTCGTCGTACCCCGCGACTTCGCGCATTAACCGCTCCTGCAGAGCGATCGCCGCGTCAAAATCGACCAGCCCCAGCAGATAGACCTCAAGCGCACCATTGGGCGCGCCGGTCGATTTGGGCTCGGGGGCATTCATGATCGGTCGTTGGTCGTCCACGAGGATTGCAGCGCCGTCGATCAACTGATCCCGACATGGCAAACCTCGCTGAATTTTTACTCGTCGCAAAACCCGCAAAGCACGGATCCCGCATGACTCCATACTACCAGTCGCCACAGCGCGGCTCAATATGCCGCGATTGGGCCCGCGAGCCGGGGACGTAAGTCCCCGGGTGCCTCCGCCTGCCAGCAGCGCTCCACCGGCGATGTCGGCGGTTGTCCGCGTCGCGTCCACGCGGGTCGGCAGGTATGATGCCGCGCATGTCCATCCTCGTCCCCGTCCTGGCTGTCGCGTTCGTCGCCTTTTGCGTGTGGCTGGCGGTGCGGATTGTGAATCGGAGCGAGCGCTGGGCGAAACGGCTGGCGGTGGCGCTGGTCGTCAGCTCGCCTTTGCTGTATGTCGCCAGCCTCGGACCGGCGTGCTGGGCCGTCGGCGACCTGGCAGACGCGAACGAGAAGACGATCAACGCCATACCAGTCATCTATTATCCGATCCTTCGGTTGGCGCGGTACCTGCGGCCACAGGTTGGTCCCGGCCAATACGAGCTCAGCCGGCTCGATCGCTGGATTGGCTGGTATGCCACGTTGTTGCGACGTGACGGCGCTTCGCCGGGCCAACTGTCGACGGGTGAAGGCGTCTGGTTCGTGCCGCCTGACGATCCGCCGCCCGACGAGCCTCAGCCAGATGGTTCGCCCCCGTAGGGAAAATGCGGAGTTCGGAATTCAGAATGCGGAATGAAATGACATTTCGGATTTCGGAATTGCTTAGACATTCGAATCTCGTCGTTCGTCGTTCAAACGTGCCGTGCGATTCCAGCTCGCCTCGGGCTTGCCTCTTCGCGCCGTATTCGCCGGCAAAATCTTAAGGACATGCCGGCGCACCCGTGGGCGACCAATTCTATTCGAATTGGTACCCGTTCCCACGGCTCGCCCTGTGAAACTCGATCCTCTATCCTCTATCTTCCTTCTATCCTCTGCTTCCTCTGCCCCGGCGTGCCTCCCGTGACCCGCAGTTCCGACAATCCGAACGACAAGACAATCTGCACGAACCGCAAGGCGCGGCACGAGTACGAGATTCTCGACCAGCTCGAATGCGGCGTCGTGCTGAAGGGGAGCGAGGTCAAAAGCCTGCGCGACGGCAAGGTGTCGCTCGACGAAGCGTACGCCCGCATCCGCGACGGCGAGCTGTGGCTCGTGGGGTGCGACATCGCTGTCTATCCCCAGGCGAGCCTGCTCAACCACGAGCCGAAGCGGGCGCGAAAGCTGTTGATCCATCGGCGCGAACTGCAGAAGTTCGCCGAACAGGCGGGCCACAGAGGCCTGACGCTCATACCTCTCTCGCTGTATTTCACGAAGGGCAAGGTGAAGGTCAAGATCGCCATTGCCCGCGGGAAGAAACTGCACGACAAGCGCGAATCACTGAAGAAGTCGGAAGCGCAGCGCGAGATTCAGCGCGAGCTGTCGCGGCGCCGGTGAAATTGGTCCAGCGACTTCAAATCAAGGTGCTTGACGTGGATCAGGCGATGGCCGACGAGGTCGACCACCGCCTGCGACTGCTCGAGCACGATGTATCCGATTAAGGGTTCGTACGCACCGTCATGCGGATGCATTTCGAGGAACAGGACCTCCGAATAGATGGGGTCAAAACCCTCGAGCTGAATCTTCACAGGCCCGCAAACATCGCCGTGAACGATGTCCTGCGTCGCTGTTTCCAGTTCGACACGGCGCACGGTTTCCAGCTCTCCGAGGCGCTCGCGCCATTCGGTCGGCAGCACCATCAGCGATGCACCCGTATCGACCAGCGCGTCACAGCGAATCGCTTTCGACGGATCGACGACGTTGTTGATCTTGATTGAGCTGGTGATTCGTCCCATCGTAAACGTCCCTTCGAACCCAATCATACCAGACGACCGCGCATCGAAACTGGCTTTAAGAAAACTCGATCCGCAGATTTCTCAGATTTTTGCAGATGATCGTGCACGCGGGCCGTGCTTCAATCTGTGAAATCTGAGCAATCTGGGGATAAGCCCTTTCGTCGCGAATTCTTCATCCGTGGGATTGCCACGCCATCCGTGGGTCTACGGGTGCATCGGCATGTTACAAAAACATTGTCCGCGGCTGCGGCGCAAAGAGGCAAGCCCGACACGAGATGGTATCGCACGGCAAGATAAGTTTGATCTTCGACTCTCAATTTCCGATTCCGAACTCCGAATTCCGCACTCCGCATTTCCCTTACGCCGTCACCACGAGGTTGTCGCAGTGGATGACTTCGTCGTAGGGGAGGCTGCCGAGGATTTCGGCGATCTGTTCGGTGCGCTTGCCGGCGATCCGCCGGGCGTCGTGGGCGCCGAAATTCGTCAGGCCGCGCGCGAACTCCGTTCCCGACTTGTCGACGAGCGACACGACTTCGCCTTTCGAGAAATCGCCGTCGATCTCGACAATGCCGATCGCCAGCAGCGAACGGCCGCGCTGGGCGATTGCCTTGCGGGCGCCGTCGTCGAGGACGTACCGGCCGCGCGGGGGGAGCGAATAGCCGATCCACCGCTTCCAGGCGGGAATCGATTCTCCCTTCGCCAGAAACAGCGTGCCGACTTCGTCACCCGCGAGGATTCGCGCCAGAACATCGGGTGCGCGGCCGTCGGCGATGATCACGCTTTCGCCGACGGCGGTGGCGGCGCGGGCCGCTTCGAGCTTGCTCTGCATGCCGCCGGTGCCCCGTGCGCTCTTGGCCGCGGTGGCCAGCTTCAGCAGCGATTCGTCCCAGTTCTCGACGACGGGGATCAGCCGGCTGGAGGGATTCGCCGGATCGCCGTCGTAAAGCCCGTCGACGACCGACAGAATCACCAGGAGCGGCGATTCGAGCAGGTTCGTTACCAGGGCCGCCAGGCGGTCGTTGTCGCCGAAGCGGATTTCGTCGACGCTCACCGTGTCGTTTTCGTTGATGATCGGAATCGCGTTGTATTCGAACAGTGTGCGCAGCGTGTTCCGCACATTGAGATACCGCGCCCGCCGGCGGAAGTCGTTGGCCGTCAGCAGAAGCTGCGCGGCGTGATATCCGTAAGTCTTGAAGGCGTCGTCGTAGCGGTGGATCAGATGGGCCTGCCCGACGGCGGCCGACGCCTGCAGGTGCGGCAGGTCGTCGGGGCGCTTGTCGAGCCCCAACAGACCGATCCCCGCGCCGATGGCTCCACTCGAAACGAGCACCACGCGCTTGCCCGAGGCCCGCACCTGGTGGATCTGCGCCGCCAGTGATTCGAACCGGCTGTCGTCGAGCGTGTCGTCGTCTTTCGACAGCACGTTTGTGCCGATTTTGACGACCAGAGTTTTCGCCGTGGCGATGATCTCGCGGCGAACCAGGTTGACGGGAACAGTCATGCCGCCATGATAAGCGAGTTATTCACTGATGTCAGCCGGATTGGGATTAGCTATCGCATTCGAATGAGCGCCGACCCCTGCCGGTTTACCGGCAGGTGAATCAGATTCTCAGGCTATCCGCGACGACTTCAGGTCAAACGTACGTGCGCATATTCAAGCTGCAAATCTGATTCACCTGCCACACAAGGTAGCAGGGGTCTTGTTTCGTGCGGGAGTATCTAACTGGCAATCTTCTTCACCTGCCGCACGAGGCGGCAGGGGTCGTGTCGCTTTTCAAACTGACTGCGCCGGGTGTGATGTGCCGTGCCCCGGCCGCCGAAAAACCGGCCGGGGCACTTTCGCGATCCCCCGCCCGTTGGTAATCGCCTGCCCGACGCACTATGATGGAACCCCCGGCGACCCCATCCCTCCCTCCCCGGCAACACGAACGGCATTATGGCTGAATTGCATCACGAATGCGGAATCGTGGCGATCTATCACCTGCCCGACCGGGGCGTGAGCCCCCTTCTGCCGATTCCCGATCCTCAGCAGGCGAGCCGGCTGGTGCCGCGGATGCTGCTCGACGTGCAGAACCGGGGGCAGCTTGCCGCCGGCATGACGAGCTTCAACAGCGAGCGCAACCAGCTCATCGACACTTATAAAGACGTGGGCTCCGTGGCCGAAGTCTTCAAGCTCAATCAGGCGGTCGAATACGACCAGCTCATGGGCGAGTACTCGGGCGCGGCGGCCATCGGGCACGTACGATACGCGACCTGCGGCAAAGACGACCGCAGCTACGCGCAGCCGTTCGAGCGGCACCACATCGAGAAGCCGAAATGGTTCAGCTTCGCCTTCAACGGCCAGCTTGCCAACTACCCCGAGCTGCGCGAAGAGCTGTTGTCGCAGCCCGAGTTCCACCTGGCGCGCGAGACCGACACCGAAATTCTGATGCACTCGATCTGCCGCGAGCTGTCAGGCGACAAGAAGCCCAGCATGGTCGAGCTGCTGGCGGCCCTGGCGCAACGGTTCGACGGAGCGTACAACATCGTGTTTCTGAATGCCGTGGGAGACATGTTCGTCGCCCGCGATCCCTTAGGGATCAGGCCGCTGTGTTACGCGGTCGAAGGCCCGCTGTTCGCCGCCGCGAGCGAAAGTGTGGCGCTGGCAAACCTCGGCTTCAGCCGCGAGAGCATCAAGAGCCTCGAACCGGGGCATGCCGTCATCATTCAGAACGGCGTCCTGACACTGAAGAAATTCGCCGCCAGCCCCCGGCAGGCGCACTGCTTCTTCGAATGGATCTACTTCGCCAACGTCGCCAGCACGCTCGACGAACGCAGCGTGTACCTGACGCGCAAGGCGCTGGGTGAAGAACTGGCCCGCGTCGAGACTGCGCCGATCGACGAAGACACGATCGTGATTCCGGTCCCCGACACCGCCAAAGCGGCGGCGGCCAGCATGGCCTACAAGCTGGGCGTGCCCTGCCTCGAGGGGCTGATGCGAAACCGCTACGTCGGGCGGACGTTCATCGAAGGCCGGAACCGGGCCGACAAGGCCCGCCTCAAGTACACGCCGCTCCCCGAGGTGCTGCAGGACAAGCGCGTCCTGCTGGTCGAAGACACGATCGTCCGTTCCACGACGATGAAGGCGCTGATTTCGCAGTTGCGCGAACGGGGACTGGCGCGCGAGGTGCACGTCCGCGTCGCCTGCCCGCCGATCGTCGCCCCCTGCTTCTACGGCATCGACATGTCGACGGTCGACGAACTGTTCGCCCCCAAGTTCCTCAAAGGGGGCGAGCTGACCCCGGCGATCGAGCAGCGGATGGCGCTGGCCCTGGGGGCAGACAGCCTGCGCTACCTGCCCGTCGAGGCGATCGCCCGCTGCGTCGACAAGCACCGCGACCACCTGTGCCAGGCCTGCATCGACGGACGCTACCCGACGTCGGCCGGCCGGCGGTTGTACCAGATCGCTCTCGACAATGCGTCAGCCGGGGATCTTAGCGGCGGCCGGACGTATGAATCCGCGGGGCTCGCGTCCGGCGCGCGGATGTAGCCCCGCCATGGTCGCCGAGCACGAAATCCAGATTCGGGTCCGGTACAGCGAAACCGACGCGATGGGCTATCTGCACCACGCGCACTACTTCGCGTATTTCGAGATGGGGCGCACCGAGCTGTTGCGATCGCAGGGGGGCAATTACCGCGTCATGGAAGAAGGGGGGCTGTTCATGGTCGTCATCCACCTCGAGTGCAAGTACCGCCAGCCCGCCCGCTACGACGATGTCCTTACGCTGAAAACCCGCATCGCCCGTGTCACTCCGGCCAAGCTCGAGCACGAATACCGGCTCTATCGTGACGGCGATCTGCTGACCGAAGCCCGCAGCACGCTCGCGTGCGTCGACGCGAACGGGATCGTGCAGCGCATTCCGGATGTGTTTCAGGGGATCGTGTAGCGCGCTTTGTGCGACGACGACGCGAAGAGGCAAGCACGATGTGAGTCGATTGAGCATGCGGTACGCGTCAGAAACAGACGATGCGCGCACGAGTGTTGATCGACGACACAATCGCAAATCACGCCCTCGTCGAGCTTGCCTCTTCGCGAATCGCATGAATGTAAGCATTCGCTTGCACAGTGCGAGATTCAACGTACGATAAACAATCATGGCGCGCACGCACTCGCGAATCGTCATCGGGCATCATCAGATCTTGCACGGGTACGGGCACTGGCTCCCGAACGACCCGAGGGGCAGCGGGTCGCAGGAAATTCGCGACGAGAAGTTTGCAGACTTGGGGCCGGTGCACTTCGGGCGCAAGCAAGTGCAGCCCTCGCGCCAGGCGCTGCGCGAATTCCGGCGCGAAGCTGAGCCGCTGCTTGATTTCCCGTTGATTTGGTTTGACGACGCGAAGAGGCAAGCACTCGGCGACTCGATCGCGCAAGTCATTCGCGACATCATATGCAACAAACTTATGCGAGTTGCCCGCTGATTAGGCACACGAACTGCTTCAAAGCACTTCGCGAGGCTCAACAACCTCTATTTTCAGCGTGTCCTCCGCCGGGCTTTGCGTCTTCGCGTGTCGTTTCGCGCCCCGGCACGCAAACTGCTCAATGCCGCCCGCAGGCGGCAAGTTCGTTTGCGCTGCGCTCCGTTTCCTCCTGATCGGCGTACCGCCATGAATCTGCACAGCGGTCTGTTCCTGAAATCGCTCGTCCGCCGCCTGAATTCTTCCCACTCAAACCAGGGTCGATCATGGCTGCCGCCGTCACAGACGAGAACCTCGTGGAATCCCCGCACGATGCACAGGAGGCATCGCTGCTCCTGGCCCTTGAGGAAATCAGCCACCTTGTCGCGCAGACACAGGCCCCTGCCGCGACACTCGTCAAAGTCGTCGGGCTGATTCAGGGACGCTTCGGCACCGATGTCTGCTCGGTCTACCTTCTGACTCCCGACCGGCTCAATCTGACGCTGGCGGCCACGATCGGCCTGCGCCCCGAATGCGTCGGCACGCTGCGGATGGGTCTGAACGAGGGCCTCGCCGGCCTCGTCGCACAGGAGCTTAAGCCCGTCTCGGTCAGTGACGCGTTCCAGCATCCGCGCTTCAAGTATTTTCCTAACGCGGGCGAAGACCCGTATCATTCCTTTCTTGGATTGCCGCTGTTCGACCGGGGAGTGCTGCAAGGGGTGATCGTCGTTCAGACCATCGACCCGCGCACGTTCACCACTGACGAAATGCGGATGCTGACGACTGCCGCCGGTCAACTCGGTGCGCTCGTCAGCACGGTGCGCGCCCTCGAACAATACGTCGCCCCCGCCCACGACCGCCTGTGGATGCTGGCCCGCAACTTGTGGTGGAGCTGGGATGCCGAGTCGATCGCCATCTTTCGCGACCTCGAGCCGGCGCGCTGGCGCGAGGTCGATCACAACCCGCTGGCGGTGCTCGCCGAGTGCCCCCTCGAATCGCTCTCCGGACGCATCGCGCAGAACGTGCTGCACAGCCGCATTCAGAACGCCTGCCATCGGCTCGAAGATTATCTCGAATCGAGCAAGACCTGGGGGGCGCGGTTTGCCGGGGTGCTGCGTTCGCGGCCCGTCGCGTACTTCTCAGCCGAGTTCGGCCTCCACGAATCGATTCCGATTTATTCCGGGGGCCTGGGCGTGCTGGCGGGCGACCACGTCAAAAGCGCGTCGGACCTGGGGGTGCCCCTGGTCGGCATCGGACTGTTCTACAAGCAGGGCTATTTCCGCCAGTGGCTCAACCACGACGACTGGCAGCAGGAAGACTATCTTCCGGCCCGCAGCGACATGTTGCCCGTTGAGCTGTGCCGCCGGACCGACGGCGAGCCACTGGTCGTTTCGATTGAAACACGTTCGGGAACGATTCGCGCCCTCGTGTGGCGCGTGACGGTGGGCCGGTGCCTCTTGCTGCTGCTGGATTCCGACGTCGATGGCAATCGCGCCGAAGACCGGGGGCTGACCGCGCGTCTCTACGGAGGCGATCGTCGCGTCCGCATCCGGCAGGAACTGCTGCTGGGCGTGGGGGGTTACCGCGCGCTGTGCGAACTGGGCATCACGCCGGGTGTGATCCACATGAACGAAGGCCACAGCGCGTTCGCAGCGCTCGAAGTCGCCCGTCAGCGCATGGTCGCAGAGGGGATCAACTTTCACGAGGCGGCCAACCGTGTCGCCCCGCGCGCCGTGTTCACCACGCACACGCCCGTTCCGGCCGGCCACGATCGTTTCTCGGCCGATCTCGTCGAAGAGCACCTGGGCCCGTTGCGCGATGCGCTGGGCCTGTCTTATGACGCCCTCATGGGGATGGGGCGGGTCGACCCATTCAACCACGGCGAAGATTTCTGCATGACGGTGCTGGCCCTCAAAATGTCGCGGCGCCGCAATGCCGTTTCGGCGCTGCACGGACAGGTGTCTCGCGCCATGTGGACCGGGCTCTACCCGGGACGCATGGCCGACGAAGTCCCCATCGGACACATCACCAACGGCGTGCACGTGCTGTCGTGGCTGGCGACCCCCATGCGCCAGATGTTCGACAGGCACCTCGCCATCGACTGGATGCGGCGCACCGGCGAGCCCGACACGTGGGAGTCGATCGAGCAGATCGACAACGGCGAATTGTGGGAGACGCACCAGACCCTCAAGTACGAGCTGCTCGAATTCGTGCGCCGGCACCTCGTGCGCCTGGCTGAGTTCCGCCACGAGTCGAGCCAGCTCGTGCAGCAATACCGGCGGGCGCTCAGCCTCGATACGCTCACGATCGGCTTTGCCCGCCGCTTCGCCACGTACAAGCGGGCCAACCTGATCTTCCGCGACCTCGACCGCATCGCCGCCCTGGTCAACGACCCGCGGCGGCCCGTGCAGTTCGTGTTCGCCGGCAAGGCCCATCCGCAGGACGAACCGGGCAAGCAGATCCTGCAGCAGATCGCCAAGTTGACTCGCGACAAACGGTTTCTGGGGAAAGTCGTGTTCGTCGAAGATTACGACATCAAGACCTGCCGGCACCTCGTGCAGGGGGTCGACGTCTGGCTCAACACGCCCCGCCGCCCACTCGAAGCATCGGGCACGAGCGGCCAGAAGGTGGTGCTCAACGGAGGCCTGAATCTGTCGATCCTCGACGGCTGGTGGGCCGAGGCCTATGACGGAACGAACGGCTTCGCGATCGGCGCGGGGGACGCGCACACGTCAAACGATGTGCAGGACGAGCGCGACGCCGAGTCGCTGTATCGCGTTCTCGAAAAGGAAGTCGTCCCGCTGTACTACGACCGCGACCCGGGGGGCCTGCCCGCCAAATGGCTGGCGCGAATGAAACGCTCGATGCGCACCCTCGGCTGGCGGTTCAGCGCCGACCGCATGGTGATGGATTACGTGCAGAAGTGCTATCTGCCCGCTGCGGGGGGCGTGTCGAGCGATATGAATTTGTCGTAGTATCGCGAGAGGAAAGGCGCGCGTCACTCACGCGTCGACTTCAACAGCGCCTGGCGCCAGTGCTTCTTTCCCGAGTCGAAAGCAGAAATCGCCGAAGGATTCGCCGTTGTGGCGCTCTTCTTTGAATCTCGCGAAAACCGGCGCGAGGGATGGGACGATTATCTCTTTGGGGACCATGTCTTTGAAGATGTACGCGAGGCGCGTCCCCTGGGCGTTGCCACCCAGGAAGATCGTGTACTTTTCGCCGGCCGCTTTGCCGACGAGGCCGATGTCGGGGGTGTAGGGGCGGGCGCAGCCGTTGGGGCAGCCGGTCATGTGGACGGCGATCCGTTCGTCTTTCAGGCCCAAGCGCGCCAGCTCGGCTTCCATCTCGTCCAAAATTCCGGGCAGGGCGCGTTCCGATTCGGTGACGGCCAGGCCGCAGGTGGGCCAGGCGGGGCAGGCGATCGAATAGCGGCGGATGAGCGTCAGGTCCTCTGCCGCCGGAATGCCGTACTCGTGCAAGAGCCCATTGATCGCCCCTTTGTCCGCGGGGGCGACGTCGCACAAAATCACCCCCTGCAGCGCCGTGAGCCGGGTGTTCATGCCGTATTTGTTCAGGATCGCCCGCAGCCCCGATTTGATCCTCAAGGATCCTTCGTCTTTGATGCGGCCGTTCTCGATGTTGATCCCCAGAAACAGTTTGCCATCCCCCTGCTCGTGCCAGCCCACGTGGTCGTCGACGTCAGTGACATCAACCGGCTTCGGTACCGCGAGCGGCCGCCCGTAATACTCCTCGACCTTGGCTTTGAATTTCTCGATCCCCCAGTTGGCGATCAGGTACTTGAGCCGCGCCAGCTTGCGGTCCGAACGGTTTCCGAAATCGCGCTGCACTTTGACGATTTGTTCCGCGACGCTGACGACCTGGTCGGGCGTCACGAAGCACAACGGCCTGGCGACCGCCGGAAATGTCTTCTTCGCGCTGGGGGTGACCCCCATCCCGCCGCCGACCAGCACGTTGTAGCCGGCGATCCGCCCCTGTTCGACGATCGCCAGAAAACCCAGGTCGTTCGTGTAGATGTCGATGCAGTTGTCTTCCGGCAGCGCGAAGGCCGTCTTGAATTTGCGCGGCAGGTACGTTGCGCCGTAGATCGGCTCTTCGACCGGCTGAAACGTGTCGGCGACGTTCGTCTTCTCGCCATTTTCGTCAGTGAGCCAGATTTCGTAGTAGCCGGTCGTGCGGGGCTTGAGGTGCTCGGCGACCTTGTCGGCCATCTCCTGCATTTCGCGGCGGACCGAATTGCCGTGGATCGGCGCGGGGCAGCACATCACGTTGCGTTCGACGTCGCCGCACGCGGCCAATGTCGACAGCTTGATGTCGTTGATCGTGCGGATCGTCTGTTTCAGGTTCTCGCGCAGCACGCCGTGCAGTTGAAAACCCTGCCGCGTCGTGATGCGCAGCGTGCCGTTGCCAAACCGGTCGCACAAGTCGAGCTCGGAAAGGAACTGCCTGGCCGTCACCTTCCCGCCGGGGATGCGGGTGCGGACCATGAACATATATTCCTTCCCCTTCGGAGTGCCGTCGGGGTTTTTCTCGTGCCGATGGTCGCGATTGTCCTGCTGGTACGAACCGTGAAACTTGATGAGCTGTTCGCTCTCGTCGCCGAACGGTTTCTGGCCGGGCGTGTGGGGCGCGGCGAGCTCCTCGGCAATCGTCCCGCGCAACTGGCGACTGGCGGCCTTCATCCCCTCGTTCTTGTGCAGCTTGACCTCTTCAGACATTCCAACGGCTCCGCATGATGCAAATTCTGCCGCCGCGCGGCGACTGAAATGATTCTATTCGGCAATCGGTCGAATTGATTGCACAGACACTGCCACCCGGCGTTTTTCCCGAATCTGGGACATTCCGGGGGCCTGCGTTTCTCACTTGATGATGGCCCCAATCAGCGAAAACGGGCCAATTTCGGCGTGGCAATGTAAGTATAGTGGCGTGCAAAATGTTTGAATAGAAGGAAATGCGGAGTTCGGAATTCAGAGTGCGGAATTGACCTTTGGCGAGCCGTGGACGTGAGTCCACGGGTAAGCCGGCTTGTCACTCGACGGTTAACTGCAACAACGGCGCGAAGAGGCACGCCCGACGCGAGCTGGCATCGCACAACAAGATGAACTTGATCTTCGACTCTCGATTTCCCAATCCGCACTCCGAATTCCGCACTCCGCATTTCCTCAGCCCCTCGCTGACGGGGCAGCGCCTTGGGAGACACTACCGTTTCGCGGTGTGATTTCAGACAATATCTCGTATGCACGCGCTGAAGCGCATCGCCGAATGGGTCCTGGGGATTCCCGAAGCCGAACCGGGGCAGGGGACGGCGTGGCGCGTGGTGCAGCATTTTCCGTGGCCTTCGTGGGCCCTGCTGCTGTTTTCGATCGCCGCCGCAATCGTCGTCGTCTCGATCTACCGGCGCGACGCCGCCCTGCTCACGCGCCCGGCCCGCGTCGTGCTGGCCTCGTTGCGCCTGTTTGCGCTGGGCCTGCTTTTGTTCATGCTCAGCGAGACCTCGCTGTCGATCGAACGAACGGGGCTGCCGTTCGTCGTCGTCCTGCTCGACCACTCGGGGAGCATGGCCACTGAAGACCTTCCGTCGCAGACCGACGTGCGAGACTCCCTCCAGGCGCAGCTCCGCGACGCCGGGTTCGACAAGCCCTCGCGCTTGAACGTCGCCAAATCGCTGCTCTTACGTCAGAACGGGGCGCTGCTCAAGCGGCTCGTCGAAAACCACAAGCTCCGCGTCTATACCGTGGCCGAGGCCGAAACCATCGTCGGGCAGTCTGCCTACCTGCAGGCCGCCCAGATCGACGAGCTGCTGCCCAAGCTGCGCGACGTCGCCGTGCAGGGGGACCAGACCCGCCTCGGCGATGCGCTGCGCGACGTGCTCAACGGGCTGCGCGGGGCGCCCCCCTCGGCGATCATCATCCTCAGCGACGGCATCACGACCGACGGCGAGAAGCTTTCGGCGGCGGCGCGAAATGCGCGGCAGAAATCGGTGCCGCTGTATCTCGTCGCGCTCGGCAACGCCGACCCGGTAATCGACCTCGAGCTGCACAACGTGCTCGCCGACGACGTGGCGTTCGTGAACGATCCGGTCACGTTTTCGTATACGCTCACCGGCCACGGACTGTCGGGCCGCACGACTCGTGTCGTGCTGAAAAAGCAGGTGGAATCGGCCGTGCTGGCCTCGCAGGACGTCACCGTTTCAGACGAAGGCCGGCCGCAGAAGCTCGAAATCACCTACACGCCCCAGGCGGCCGGCGAGATCGATCTCGTCCTCGAAGCGGCAGCCCTGCCGAAAGAATCGAACGTCAAGAACAACAGCGAGTCGCGACACGTCAGCGTGCGCGACGAGAAAATTCGCGTACTCGTGGTCGACTTCCTGCCGCGCTGGGAATTCCGCGAACTCAAAGCGCTGCTCGAGCGCGAGAAAACCGTCGAACTCAAGACCGTCCTGCAGGATGCCGACCCGGAATACGTCCAGGAAGACCTGTCGGCCCTGCCGCACTTTCCGGTCACGCGCGAAGAACTGTATCAATACGACGTCGTGATCTTCGGCGACGTGAACCTGTCGTACCTCTCCAGCAGCGTGGTCGAGAACCTGCGGGCATTCGTCGCCGAACGGGGACGGGGCGTACTGTTCATCGCCGGGCAGCACCACAACCCCGCACAGTACCGCGGCACGCCGCTGGAGACGCTGCTGCCGATCGACCTGGACGGCCTCTCGGTGCCGGGGCACGACCTGCCGCTCTCAGAGAGTTTTCGCCCCGAGATGACGGTTGAAGGCCGAAAAGGGAGCTCGATTTTCCGGTTTGCCGACAGCGACCAGGCCAGCCAGGAAGTCTGGAAGTTCCTGCCCGGACTGTTCTGGATGGTCGAAGCGCGGGCCATCAAGCCGGGGGCCATCGTGTACGCCACGCACCCATCGCGCGCCGCCGCGCGCGGCAAGGTCCCGTTGATCGTCACGCAGCACTATGGCAACGGCAAGGTGCTGTTTCACGCGACCGACGAGCTGTGGCGCTGGCGATTTCGTACGGGGGACGTGTTCTACGGACGGTACTGGGTGCACGTCATCCGGTACCTGAGCCGCTCGAAGCTCCTGGGCAAAGATGCCGGCGCCGAGCTGACGGTCGATCACAAGCTGTACCGGACGGGGGAGAACGTCGGCTTGCGCGTGCGCTTCGCCGAAGAAAAGCTGGCCCCCGCGGCGACCGACGGTGTGACGGTGATCGTCGAGAAGTCAGGAGGAGCGCAGAAAAAAGTGGTGTTGACGCGCATCCCCGAAGCGAGCACGGTGTTCGAAGGGCTGTTTCCGCTGGCGCCCGAAGGCAAGTATCACGCCTGGGTCGCCGCGCCGTCGTTCGCGCGGGCCCCGCCGGCCGAAGATTTTGAAGTTCGCGCCAGCGAGCGCGAAATGCGAGTCCTGCGCACCGACGTCGCCGAGCTCACGTACGCCGCAACCAGCACCGGCGGCAAGCTGTACACGCCGCAGACGGCCGATCGCCTCGCCGCCGACATTCCCACGGGCCTGCCCGTCCCGATCGAGGCCGACGCCCAGATTCCATTGTGGAACCACTGGCTGACGCTGGTGGCGTTCGCCTGCGTGCTGTCGACCGAATGGATTTTGAGGAAGCGCTGGCGGCTGGTATGATGGCGCCATGCCCCCCAATCTGCTTGACCAACAGCTCGCCAGCGTGCGGCGCCGCATCCGGCAGGCGCTGCTGACGAGCGGCGCGAGCTGGGTGGCCGTGGTCGTGACCGGGGCCCTGCTGACCGCGTGCCTGGGGGACTGGCTGTTTCATTTCGACGATCCGATCGTGCGGCTGATTCTGGGGCTGGCGATCGCCGGCGGCGCGGCCTGGGTCATCGGCCGGCGCCTCGTCGCGCCGTTGCGAAGGACCCTCTCCGACGTCGACCTGGCCCTGTGTATCGAAGAGCGCTTCCCCGGGTTTCGCGACGGGCTGGCCAGCAGCGTGCAGTTTGCACGGTCGGGCGCCGATCCGCGGATCGGTTCTCCCGAGCTGCAGCAGGTGGTGATCGCCTCGACCCTCGGCCGTCTGAAAGGAATCGATTGCACCGACGTGGTCAATACGCGCCAGGTGCGGCGCGTCGCTGCGATCGCTGCGGGGGTTTGCGTGGCGACGCTGGCCCTGGCCGCGTGGAACCACGAATCGACGGCGATTGCGCTCCAGCGGCTGGCGATGCCGTTTTCGGGCCCGGCCTGGCCGCGGCAGACTCATCTGCGGTTTCTGACAGAAGACCTGACGCCGCTGGTGTTCGACGAGCACGATTCGCTGCGGATCGCCCGCGGCACTGCCCTGACGGTGCTCGTCGAAAACGCGTCGGGCCGGCTGCCGGCGCGCGTCGTGCTCGAATATCGGGCGCTCGATGCGAAGACGGCTTCTGAAGTGCTCAGGCCCACCACGAAAGACCAGTCTTCGGGAAAACGGCTGGAGGTGGCGGTCGGCCAATTGCCCACCGGCCGGGGAGACGTCGAATTCCGCGCGGTCGGCGGCTACGACGACCAGATGCCCTGGCGCCGTCTCGAAGTCGTGCCCCCGCCGGCCATCGAACGGCTGCAGGTCACGGTCACACCGCCCGCCTACACCGGCCGTTCCCCAGAAATTCTTCCGGAAGGCGTCGGCCATATTCAGGGGCTGGTCGGGTCGCACATCGAAATCGTGGCGTATGCCACGCAACCGATCGAAACGGCCTCGCTCCGCGTCAGAGACCAGCAGGCGCGCCCCGTGTCGGTTTCCGACGGGGCGCGGCGCCTCGACGCGTCGTTCGTGATCGGCGACCCGGGCGTGCTTTCGTGGTGGTTCGATCTCGCCGACACCAGCGGTTTCCAGAACCCCGATCCTCCGCACTATGAAGTGCGCGGCATCGAAGACGAAGAGCCCGAGATCTTCATCGAGCTGCCGGCCGCCGACGGCCAGGCCACGGCCGAAGCGGTCGTCCGCGTGCGGACGACGGCCCGCGACGACCTGGGGCTGAAAGAGCTGCAGCTCGTCTACAGGCTGGAGCCCGCAGACAACGACGAAGAACAAACGATCCCGCTGTTCCAGCGCGCTCCGGCGGCGTCAGCCGGGCGACAGGCGAGCGATGCCGAGCCCGTGCTGGCGCAAACCGTCGAATACCTGTGGAAGATCGCTGACCTGGCGCCGGCCCCCGGCACGCGGATCGTCTTTCGCACCGAGGCCACCGATCACTTCGACCTGGCTCCCGAGTGTCCCGACGGCCAGGCGCCGCCGCTGCACGTGGGGAAAAGTGTGATGCGCGTGCTGACGATCGCCTCGCGCGAAGAGAAATCGCAGGAAATCGCCCAGCGGCAGGAAGGGCTGCTGTCGGACCTCGATCGGGCGCACAAGCTCGAGCAGCAGGCCCGCCAACAGGTCGACGATCTTGTTCTGCAGCTCAAAAACGTCGACGGTGTTCGCCCCGAAGACCTCGACAGCCTGCAGCGCACCGAGCTGGGCCAGCGCGACGTGGCCGCGCAGCTCGCGAGCCCCGCCAACGGCCTCGCCCGCCGTGCGGCCGAACTGCTCGACGAACTGCGAAACAACCAGTTGAATGAGCCGCAGACCGAACGGCGTCTCAAGAGCCTCGCCGACGAGCTCGAGCGCCTCGATCGCGATCACTTGCGATCCATCGAACAGGATCTGACGCAGGCCCGCAAGCAGTTGCAGTCGGGCGGCAAAGAGGCGGCGAAGAAGAAACCCGCGGACGCGCCGAATCAGCCGGCGCCGCGCGAACAACGGCCGGCCGACGCCCTCGAACAGGTCTCGCAGAACCAAGCGGCGGTCGTCGAATCGCTGGGCGAGATGCTGCACGACCTGTCTCAATGGCGCGGCGAGCACGACGCGGCCGCCGAGCTGGCGGACATCGTCCGCCAGCAGAACGAATTGAACCAGCGGGCCGCCGAGCTCTCGAAGAAGACGCTCACGCGCCCCGCCGACGAGCTGCCTCCCCAGGACCGGGCCGACCTCGTCAAGACGGCCGAACGCCAGAAGAAGCAGGCCGACCAGCTCGATCAGGTCGAATCCCGGATGCGGGCCACGCACCAGGCGCTGTCGAACGACGACCCCTCAGCCGCCGCCGTGCTGCACGACGCTGCCGACCAGGTGCAGCAGCAGGGCATTGCGGGCCGGATGCGCGAAGCGGCCGACCAGATCGGCGAGAACCGCATGGGCCAGGCCGCCCGCACCCAGCAGGACGTCTTGCAGAAGCTTCGCGAGCTCGAAGACCTGCTGCGTCACAACGGCGAGAGCGACAGCGAGATGCTGGTCAAGAAGCTCAAAGCCGCCGAGCAGGAGCTGGCCGATTTGCACGATCGTCAGGCCGAGCTGCTGCGCAAGCTGCAGGAGGCCGGTCAGAACGGCGATGCACCAACGCGGCAGGAACAGCTCGAAGCGCTGCGGAAAGAGCAGGCCCGCGTGCAGGAAGAAACGGCCCGCATGGCGCGGCGGCTGGCGCGCCTCGAAGCGCGTCGAGCCGGCACGAGCGCCGAACGGGCCGCCGCGCAAATGCGCGCGGCGCAGGGCCAGCTTGCCGGCGACGATTCATCGGGGGCGGCGGACCATCAGCAGGAAGCGGTCGACGATCTGGAACAGGCCCGCCGCGAGCTGGCGGGCCAGCGTCGCGAAGCCGAAGAAACGCTGGCCCGCGAGCAGATTGCGAAGATCGCCGACGAACTGGCGGGACTTGTGCCGCGCCAGCAGGCCGCGCTCGACGAGACGCGCCGCCTCGACGAATTGCACACGACGAGCGGGAAATGGACGCGGGCCCAGCTCGTGACGCTGCGCGACGTGGCGAAAGTGCAGCGTGGGCTGGCGGAAGAAACGGGCCGCATCGTCTCGCGCGTCGCTGCCGCCGAAGTCTTCGCCCTGGCGCTGAAGGGGGCCGTCCGTTCGATGGAGCAGGCCGCGGGGCAGCTCGACGAACGCGAAACCGGAAAGGGGGCACAGCAGCCCCAGCAGGCCGCTTTGCGCCGGCTGGCCGATCTGCTCGAAGCGCTCAAGCCCGAACAGCGCGACCCGCAGCAGGCCCAGGGGGATGGGCAGGACCAGCAGGGAGGATCGGGAGCGGTGCAGGACGGACCGCAATCCGACGGTATTCCCTCGCTCGCCCAGCTCAAGCTGCTGATTACGATGCAGAAGGAACTGCTGACGCGCACGGCTGAGCTTGAACGGCTGCGCGGCGCCGATGGGCTTCTTCCGCAGGCCGCGCGCAACGAGCTGGAAGCGATTGTCCGCGAGCAGGGCGAGCTCGCCGACCTGTTTCTCAGCGTCGCCGCCCGCACGGCAACCGACGCCGAAAACCGCGACGAACCTCAGACCGACGAAAAATCGAAAGCCGAATAATGCGCCCCTCCACCTCGCTCATCAACTCCCGACTGGATCCAAATTCCTTTCGTGTCATTTGTCGTTTTCGTGGTTCCTCCCATTGCCATTCGATGAGGAATGTACCACGAAATACACGAAAGACGCGAAATGATATCTACGAAAGTGTCATCCACAGATTTCACGGATTTTCGCAGATGAGATGCAACGCCGGGATTTCTTCAATCTGTGAAAATCTGCGCAATCTGTGGATCATTCTGTTCCTGGTGCCCGCATGCTGGGCGTTGCCCGTCGCGGCCTCCGAGCCGGACGACGTGCCGGTGCCGGAATCGGCCGAGGAAAAGCCGGCTCCTGAAAAGCCCGCCGCAGGCACAGCGACTGACGACGAGCTGCAAAAGTCCCTCGCCGCCGACGCCCGAAAATTCCTGGAAGAGGCCCACGAGCGATTGCAGAGCGCGTTCGACGGCATGCAGGCCGCCCGCCGGCGGATCGCCGACGACGACACCGGCTCGGAAACGCAGAAGACACAGGAGCTCGTCGTCAACGAGCTCGAAGAACTGCTGAAGCTCGTCCGCCAGCAGCAGCAAAGGCGCGGTCAGAGCGGGTCGCAGTCGAACCCGCCTCCCGAGGGCAGCCAGAATCCGAGCCGGCCCGAACGCCAGAAACTCCCCCCGGGACAAAACGACCCGCAAAACTCGGGCGATAAGAACAATAAGGACGGCGACGGCCACCGCAATGACAAGAAGTCGCGCGACTCCCAGGAGCGCAGCGACGCGGCCCGCGAGCCCACCGCCGAGCAGGCGCGCCACAGGCAGGCCATTAAAGACGTGTGGGGCCATCTCCCGCCGCACGTTCGCGAAGCCATGCTGAACTCCATCAGCGAGAAGTACCTCCCCCGGTACGAAGAGCTCGTCAAGAAGTACTACGAGAGCCTGGCCGAGAAGAATCGAAAGCAAGGCGGCAAATGACCGAGACTGATTCCGATTCGGAGGCCACTGGGGGCGAAGGAATTCGTCTGCAGCGTTACCTGGCCATGGCCGGCGCCGGGTCGCGCAGGCACTGCGAAGAATTCATTCTCGCGGGCCGAGTTACCGTGGGCCGCGAAACGATCCGCGAGCTGGGATATCGCGTCGTGCCCGGCGCCCAGGAGGTGCGGCTCGACGGCGAGCGGGTGCGCCTCGAACGCAAGGTGTGGTATCTGCTCAATAAGCCGATCGGTTTCCTGTGCACCAACAGCGACCCGGCCGGCCGGGCCCGCGTGCTCGATTTATTCCCGCGCAATCGCGAGCGGCTGTTCACCGTGGGCCGGCTCGATGAAAACAGCCAGGGCCTGCTGCTCGCGACGAACGACGGCGACATCGCGCACCGCCTGGCCCATCCCCGGTTCCGCGTGCGGAAAGTGTACCAGGTGCAGGTGGCCGGGGTCCCGCCCCGCGAGCTGCTCGAACAGCTCAAGCGCGGGCTGTACTTCGCCGAGGGCCGGTTCAAGGTCGCCGACGCGAAATTCGTGCGCGCCAAAGGGAGCAGCGCCATCATCGAATTGGTGCTGACGGAGGGTCAGAACCGCGAGATTCGCCGGTTGATGGCCAAGCTCGGGCACAAAGTGCAGCGGCTGGTGCGTGTCGCGCTGGGTCCGATCGAGCTGGGGGACTTGCCAGTCGGCCAGCACCGGCCTCTCGCGCCGCAGGAAGTCGCCGCCCTGCACGACCTCGTCTCCGGCGGCAACCGCCGGCAGAAGACTGGCAGACCTCGCCCGGGCAAATCGCGGCCGCGCCGCGCGAAGTAAACGAATCGCCCTCCCCCCTTCGTAAGGGAGGGTCGGGGGGGTGAGGTGAAGATGTTCCTGTGGCATTCGTGCGCGCCTCTTCTGCAACAACGAAAGTTTCCATACTGCACGAGGCGACGTCGCGAAGAGGCAAGCACGACGCAGGTTGGAAGCGCACGGCAACTTCAGGAAACACTCTCTCGCGAAGTTTCTGACTTGCAAACGCAGAATTCGCCCTCAGCGTCTTGCCCACCGCCACAGTACAGCATCTTCCCCCTGTCCACGGGGGATCGAGGTGGGGGCCGTCACAGGACATCGTCGATCAGTCGGGATTTCGGCGGTGGACATCAGACTGTTCCTCTGCATCGGCAATCCATCCGTAAACAGAAATGGCGAAGGCGGTGGCCCACCATCCGTCCTGTAGGAACTCGATCGCGTTACGCGGCATTCTTCCCGTCAGGGGTTCGACTGAAAACCATGCCAACCAGGCGCCCTGAACAATCGTTGATGTGGCCCAGATAACGCGACGCCATTCCCGGGCTGGCGGCCGTATTGCCCGCCAAATATACCCCAACGTGACAACGTAGCCGGGGCCAAACAAGAGTAGGGCGCGTTCCGGAAGTCCGACAACAAAAATAACGGCAAATGCCAAGCCCCAGAGGCAACCCCCGATCGCAAGTATCCCGGCGAGGACCCGAAATCTCACCGCGTTGCTGGGCCTGGAAATTGCGTACTCCTTCACGGCTGCCGCATCCCCGTCGGCACTTGTCCCAAATACGGATTAGGTTCCGACGAAGGCAGTGACTCGACAGGCTTCGCGAAGTCCTGTGTGGCGACGCGGGAGCGGTTACGCTGCAAGTCTAACGGCTGTAGCGATTTGTTCAACTTTGCCGGCACAAACTGCCGATAAATCGAAACGCGTGAGCGTGCGCGCTCTGTTCGTCAGTCACTGGGGGGCTGGCGGAGTGTTTCGATGTCGGCCCGGCGAACCGTTGTTGCCATTGGCCTGCTGGCCGCCCTGATTGCGGTGGCCTGCCTGCGTGCCGAGTCGAAGATTGTCTCGCATCCTGCCGTGCCGCATCCACAGCCAGGATGCGCGTATGCCATCCAGCTCTGTGAGGGCTCGGCCTGTCTTATTCCGCATTCCGACTTCCGCATTCCGCATTTGACAGCCCCCCCTCGGTCCCCCCGTGGACGGGGGGAAGACGCAGTCCTGGGCAGTTTCGATCTGGCGCTCGACGCCGGCGGTGAATGCGAGCTGATCGTGGCCAGCCTGGGAGACGCCTCGCAGACTTTTCATGTCGAGCTCGAAGCGCGTCGCCGGCCGCGAGTGGAATCATTTCCGGCGGTTGCCGTGGCGCCGCTTTCTGTTAGTGCGGACGTTGAGCGCATCGAGGCCCCCTCACCCCTATCCCCTCTCCCGCGGGGGGGAGAGGGGGACGGAACGAAAGGAGGGCTTTTGGCTCGCGCGGCGACGAGAACACGGCACCAAGCAACCGATTCCCATTCCGCATTCCGCACTCCGAATTCCGCACTTCACCCGACCCCCCCTGGCCCCCCCTTACGAAGGGGGGGAAGATACTTTCGCGGGCCGTCGGTTGTTGAGAGTCACCCGCACTTGCCACTCGCCGGGGCTTCCCGTTGGTCCAGCCCCGGCCACCCGGCGTCCCAGCATTCGACGTTCAACGTTCAGCGTTCAACGTTCGACGTTTCTTCAATCGCGACAATCGGAACTTCATCTGCGGATCTCGTGCCTCCGAACCCAAAGCCACAGCTCGCGCCTCGCCGGTTCTTCCTGCACGTCTCCGCCGGCCCTCTCGAAGACGCGTGCGGACACGTCCCGATCATGGCCCGGCCCGCCGGCGAAGGGCGACTGGTTCGGATCTATGTCGACGCCGAGGTCGCCGCGGCTGACCTGGCTCCTGGCCTCGTGGCGGAAACGATCCGCCTGCTCGACGACGAGATCATTCCGCGCAGCCGCGAGCTGCTGGGCGAGCACGCCGACGTCGACGGCGACGGAAAGCTGGCCGTGCTGCTGACTCCGTGGCTCGGCAAACTGCGCGGCGGCAAGACGTCGCTCAACGGCTGCGTGCGCGCCAACGATTTTCAGGCGGGTATCGAGGCGCCGTTCAGCAACTCGGCGGACCTGGTGTATCTCAACTCGCATCTGACGTGCGGGCCGGCGCTGAAAACGCTGTTGGCGCACGAATACACGCATGCCGTCTGCTTCAGCCGCCGATTCGCCCGCGCCGCCGGCGCGCTCCCCGTGGAAGACGACTGGCTCAATGAAGCGATGGCCCACGTCGCCGAGAACCTGCACGAGACTGGCTGGTCGAATTTGGCCGAACGGATCGAGTCGTTTCTGGCGGCGCCCCACACGGCGCCGCTGGTCGTCCCCGATTATTACCGCGCCGGGCTGTGGCGCGATCCCGCCTGCCGCGGCGCAACGTTTCTGTTCCTGCGGTTCTGTGTCGATCAGTTCGGCGATCGACTGCTCGGCAAGCTGGCGGGCAGCCCGCTCACCGGACCGCGCAACCTCGAGCAGGCGACCGGGGTTCCCTTCCCCGAGCTGGTCCGGCACTGGACGATCGCCCTCGCGAACGACCGGATCGCGTCGCTCCCCTTGTCGTCAAAACTGGGCGACCGCCAACTGCAAGGCATGCGACGGATTGACTGGAAAGTGGATGGTGCCCCGTGCGCCGTCGACCTCCGCGGCACATCCGCGTCTCTGGTCAGGCTCTCGGCCGCATCGCCAGGGCCGGTCCGCGTCACACTGCGCTCAGCGGCATCAGCAAAGCTGCAGGTGACGCTCATTCGGCGGTAGCAGGGTTGCTTCTGAGTACTCAGCGAGCAAGTGTTTTCTGAACTCGCCGTGCGATGCCAGCTCGCCTCGGGCTTGCCTCTTCGCGACTCGCTTGCGCCGAATGCTTGAGTGACATGCGAGCGCACCCGTGGGCGACCAATTCGATTCGAATCGGTGCCCGTTCCCACGGCTCACCGCAAGCGAATTCGTCACGCCGCTTTGCTGCGGCGACTTGCGCGGCTTCTCGGCACGTTCTTCCAGCGGCGGTGGACCCAGAAGTACTGCTCGGGCGCGCGGCGGACGACGCGTTCGAGCGCGTCGGTGTAGCGCTGCGTGATTTCGCGCACGGCGTCGGCCGTTTGAAATTCGAGCGGATCGACGACTTCCTCGCAGCCCAGCTCGAAGCGCGGCCAGCCCCCCGGCAGCGTCTCGTTCTCCAGCCGCCGCGCATAGCCGACGCAGATCAGCGCCCGGTACTCGATCGCCAGGAGCGCAATCGACTTGAAGCTCGACGCGGGGCGCCCAAAAAAATTGACGAACAGCCCCGACTTGCCGGCGTCCTGATCGCACAGCATGGCCAGGCTCCCGCCGCGTTCGAGCAAAGCGACCATCTCGCCCCCTCCGCCGTTCTTGGAAATCGGCCGGTGCCCAGTGAATTTGCGCGACTCGTAGACCCAGCGATCAATGAACGGATTGTCGAGCGCCCGCGCCACCAGGCCCATTCGAAAGCCGAACAGCCCGAAGACCGACACGGCCAGTTCCCAGTTGCCGAAGTGTCCCGAGAGCACGATCACCGGCCGATTCGAGCACAGCGCCCGCACGACGTCGGGCTTGTTGCGGAAAATGATCGCGTCGACCACGTTGCCGAGCCGCAGCTTCCGCGGCATGTGCGCCATTTCCGCAACCAGGCGAAACAGATTGACCCACATCCGGTAGATGAGCCGATCGACCTGGTCGTCGGTGTATTTGTCGCCGAACGACGCACGAATGTTGTCGCGCGCGACGTTGTACCGCGTCAATTTGCAATAGAGAGGCCATTTGCGAAGGGTGCGGCTGTGAATGACCGCCGCGAGTCGCTCGGCCGCTTGCGCGCACATCCGCGGCGAAAGCGCCTGCACAATGCAGACGGCGATCCGAAACAGCAGATACTCGATCCAGTGCCGTAACCGCTCGCGCCCCATCGACTCGTTCGCTCCTGGATTTCAGCCTGTTCAATGTCGCCTTTCGCGGAGCGAAAGTACGCCCTTTCGCGGACCGAAAGGCGACAAAAGCGGGCGAAGTGTGCCCTGAATGGTCGGTTAGGTCAATGCTGAAAATCAATTGGCAAATCCCCGGTTTGAGCGGCTATAATGAATGCCACGCGCCCGCCCATCATGCCTGTTCCCTGTTGATCGATTCCGTCTGCAATTCGGCCTGAACTGCCGGCCGGTGCGTCGGCGAGTCAGGAATTCCCGATTTTGAGCGACCAATTCCCACGAGAGACAATGACGCAGGAACCGGCGAAAAGCTCGCTGGCAGGCGGAGGGGCATCGCTCAGCAGCAAGGTTAAGTCGCTGCGGCTCTCGGGCGCCGAATTGCGCGAGCCGGGCGGAAGCTCGAAGCTGCCCTGGGTGCTGTGCCTGCTGCTGGCGTGCTCCACGGGATATCTGGCCTGGCAGGCCTACCTCGCGCCGGCTTCGACGAAGTCGTCCGACGCAGCAGCGGAAGCAGACGGGTCGAAAACGGCGGGCGGAATGGCGGGCACGGGGCGCTCTGCGGATGTCGCCCCTTCCGGCAACCTGTCGCTCGATTCCAAGGGATACATCGTTCCGGCGCACCAGATTCTCGTCAGCCCCAAAGTGGGGGGCATGGTCAAATACCTGCGAATCCATAAGCCGGGACAAGCGCCCGAAGAGGGAATTCCGCTGGAAGAAGGGCTGCGCGTCGAAAAGGGAGACATCCTGGCGGTGCTGGAATCGACCGATTACGAATCCGATGTCGCCCGCTGCCGTGCACAGGTCGCATCGGCCGAGCAGCGGCTCGCCATGGAGCGCAAGAACGTGCCTCAGGAGATCGACCGGGCGCAGGCCGAGCTCAGCGAGGCAGTGACCCAGCGCGATTACTTCAAGACGGTGCACGATCGCAACGTCAGCCTGTCGAAGAAGGGTTCGGTCAGCCCGAACGAGCTGGAAAAATCGCAAAGCGATTACGAAGCCTCGCGGCACCGCGTCGAGCGGCTGGAACGGGCGCTCGATATCGTCCGCGGGCCGCGCGCCGAACGCATCAAAGTCTCTGAAGCCGAAGTCAGTTCGGCCCGGGCCGACCTCGTGAAGGCCGAATGGCGGCTCGACAACTGCACAATCGTCGCGCCGATCACGGGCACGCTGCTGCGGAAGAACGTCGAAGAGGGGAACATCGTGAACCCCGTGGCGTTCAACGGCAGCTACAGCGTCTGCGACATGGCCGATCTCTCGAACCTGGAAGTCGACTTGAGCATCCAGGAGCGCGACATTTCACGGGTGTTCAAAGATCAGCGGTGCATCGTGCGGGCCGAGGCGTACCCCGAACGGCAATACAGCGGCCATGTGTCGCGGTTGATGCCGATCGCCGATCGCGCGAAAGGATCGGTGTCGGTGCGCGTCAAGATCCGCATTCCCGCCGAGGAGGAAGGGGTGTACCTCAAGCCGGAGATGGGCGCGATCGTGACGTTCTACGCCGCCGACGCCGCAGTGCCGAAGGTGGAAGCTTCGGTTCCCGACGGCGCCGAATCGGCCGCGAACCGCTGAGGCCGACTCGATACGCCAGGCAGGTCCTATCAGGCTTCGGATGGTTGGGCACGATCCAGGCTGGTCGCTTTGCGATCATGGTTTTGATCACTTGCCGGCCAATTCGTGGCGTCGCCGGGGTAGATTGCCCCGTTCGTCATGCTCCCCAGCATTCTGAGAACGGCCAGCTCGACGGCGTGGATTTCTACGTCGTTCCAACCGATCGAGTCCTGCAACTCTGTGATGTAGTCAGCAACCGCAGCAATCGCGTCCCGCGATCGGTAGCATCGCTGGAGGCACTCCCCAATCGCGGCGTTAATCTTTTCTCTTGCCATTTGGTGACGCAGACCTCCAGTTGAAAACCGCGCGTTGCTCAATATCCGTCTGCAAAGCTGGTGCCGTAACGAAAGTACGCGCGGTCTGCCGGATGAGCATCACAAACTTGGCCAAAAAATTGCCGTCAGACTCTACCCCATCGATAAATCTTGGCCGATTGTCGCCCGTCGCTCTGCGAAAGCACGCCCTTTCGCGGCGCGAAAGACGACAGCAGCGTAGGAGAATTGAGGATTCCGGTGATAAACTGAAGGCCGCCAGATCGCGTGTTCTGAAATTCAGCTCGATTCGGGGATGCTCGTGCCTGACGGACTCAACACCTCGCTGACAACCCCGTACGCGGCCGGAGAATCTCGTTCCTTCTGGCCCGTCCGGAATTCGGAATGGGTCGGCGCCACCGGCCTCCTTGTCGCCTGCATATTCTGGATTTTCTGCATTCCGTTGGGTGATTCCCAGGAACGTAAACGTGCGCTCCCCCAGTGTTTCAAGAATATCAAGCAGGTCGCACTTGCAATCGCCAATTACGAATCTGTTCATAACTCCTTGCCTCCAGCATACGTGGCTGATGAACACGGAAGGCCGATGCACAGTTGGCGCGTGCTGATCCTGCCGCACCTCAGCGAGCAGGGACAGGAAATCTACGACCAGTACCGCTTCGACGAGCCGTGGAACGGGCCAAATAATGCGAAACTTGCGCTGCGCTGTCCCGATGTCTATCGCTGTCCTGAATGCGTAAGGCAGAATGGCCGGGCAAAAGCCTGGATGACGAATTATGTTGCCGTCGTCGGCCCTGAAACTGCCTGGCCCGGCGAGCGGGCATTGAAATCCCGCGAAATGACCGATGGCACGACGACGACCATTCTCGTTGTCGAAGTCGCCGATTCCGGCATCAACTGGCTGGAGCCTCGCGACCTGAAATTGGCGGACATGATGCTCACGATTAACGGCCCCTCCGGGAATTGCATTTCGAGCGCGCACACGGATTGTGCCCGTGTCGGCTTCGCAGACGGGCACGTCAATTCTCTGTCCAATTCGCTCAATCCCGAAACCGTGCGTGCCCTGCTGACCCGCAACGGCGGCGAACGCGTCGAAGATTTCTGATTGACGGAATGATGAACGCTGACGCTCATCAGAATCAGCGCTCGGAACGAAACACCTGATTAGTGTTGATTAGTGGAGATTAGTGTTCCGAAATCCCATTCACTCGCCCGCAGAGGGCCGGGTTTGCGGGTTGACTCCGAATACGTCGGGCGGGTCCTTCATGACCTGCGGGATGTGGTTTCTGATCGGGTGCTGCGGACACGCCTGATTCAATTTTGCGACGCCGCGATAGGTCACCCGGGTGCTGTCGACCGACAGGATGCGGAGATTCACCAGCGTTTCCAGATGCAGCAATCCAGCGTCGGTCAGCCGCGTGTTGTCGAGATTCAGCTCGTCCAGGTGCGTCAGAGATTGCAGGTACACAACGCCGGCATCCGAAACTTCAGTCCGCCTGAGGTCGAGAATCTTCAAGTTTGAGAACGCGGCAATCTTCGCCAGGCCGCCATCGGTGATCTGGCTGGACGACAGGTTGAGAAACTCGACTTCCGAGAGCGCGCTGACATGCGCCAGATCGGAATCTGAGGCATTATTGAAAGAGATGCTGATCACCTTTGCAAATCCCTGCATCTGCTGCTCGTTCAACCACCGGCGCAGCCAAGTCGGGCCTCCGGGTTCGGTCCAAAGGGTCCCCTCCAGCCGCTCGATTTCCTGGATCGCCATGTGCCGGCGGTAGACCGGAACACCCATCCAGACGGCAACGATTCCCAGAATTCCCAGCAGCGCCACGAACATCCGCAGCGACAGCGGGATCCAGCGCCGCCCGCGCGGCGGCTTGTCGGTCGCGGTCTTAAGGTTCGCCGTGGCGGATGGGGCCATGCTGTCAGTCTAACGTGGCTGGGCGGGACAATGAATGTGAGTCGTTTTTCAGGCAGTTCCGGACCGATCTTCCCGCCAGATTCAATGACGGGTACGATCCTGCCATGACCGACGGAGTTCTCGCGGTAATCGGCGTTGCCTGCACAGCCCTCTGCACCTGGTTGACGGTGCGAATCATCAACCGGCGGGAGAGGTGGGCGAAACGCGTCGCGATGAGTTTGATCGCGACGCTGGCTTATCCGATGAGCCTCTGGCCGGCGTGTTGGCTCGTGCAGCACGGCGTTGTTCCCCCACGCATTGCCGCGGCGGCTTACGACCCGCTCTTCTGGTTGGAATTCCGCGCGCCACAGTCGGTTCAGGAAGCGACGTTGCGATGGGCGAAATCGCTCAGAGTCGAGGCGATCTACGTCGGGCTGCGCGACACGCCTTTTCAACGCAGTTACCCGGTGGGCGATTTTGCGTTTCGGTGGCAGGATGGGCGCCGAGTATTCGCGGCCGATCCGTGGCTCCTCGATAGCTTCTGGACGACCATCGAGCCAGATTCCTGGGAAGAACTCTCGAGGCGAATCGGGATGGCGACCAATTGATCGTCGAAGATGCCTCGTTTGCAAACTTCGACGAGCTGCTGGAATTCCTTCGACAGCAGCCGAGTGAATCGTTGACGGCCGGGATTTTCTGGAGTGAATCGCGCCGGGAACCGAGTCCACCTGACGCGGAGCGCTTGAAATCTTTCTGCCAGGCACGAGATCTCGATTTGTTCATTCGGCCGAATTACGGAAATATCTTTGGACAGCCGCTCCCCCGCAACTGGTGGGTCGTCCGCGCCAGCGATTCGATCTATCTTGATCCCGAATGACGGCGCGAATCGGGAGTGGCGCCGAACTCGGCCGATTGTCGTCTTTCGCTCCGCGAAAGCACACTCTTTCGCGGAGCGAAAGGCAACGTTGTTCGTTGCTCCCCGGATCGCCATCGGCCAAGATGATCGGCGCGTGTCAGTCTCTTCAGATCAGAAACCTGGAAGCCGCCGGTCATGAACAATCCCGTCACGAGGCGAGCGTTTCTTTCCACAACGGGGGCCGCCGGCGCTTTCGTGGCAGCGGCGGGCGCGGCGTCATTGGCCGCCGAGACGAAGGCCGACGTCATCGACTGCCATATGCACCTCAAGCATGGCGACGCCGCGCGGACCGAATGGTCGGCCGATGCCATTATCGAAATCATGGACCAGGCCGGCATCGACAAGGCGGTCGTGTTCGGCATGTCGACGACCACGGCGAGATCGATCGAGCTGGCCCGACAGGCCGTGCAGAAATTTCCGCGGCGCCTGATTCCCTTCCTGTACGCGCTCCCCAGCTACGAGCGGCCGGTGATCCGGGAGATTGAGACGGCCATTTCCGACCACGCGTTCCGAGGGATCAAGATCCATGCAGGGGAATGCACGCTGGCCGAGTACATCATTGACCCCGTCATCCGGCTGGCTGGCACGTTTCCAGTTCCCTGCCTGATCGATTGCGCCGGCAACGCCACCGTCGCTGCGCGCCTCGCCGAGACGTTTCCCCAGACAACACTGCTGCTGGCGCACATGGGGCGCTACCTGAGCACCGACGTGCAACTCGTCGAGCAGTTTATCCGGGTGGCCGAGAAGTTTGAGAACGTCTACCTCGATTTGTCCGCCGTGGCGCTGGTCTACAAAATCGAGGAAGCGGCACAGCGACTGGGGGCCCGACGACTCGTGTGGGGGACCGACGGCCCGTACAAGAACCCGGACGCCGTCACCTACGCCAAAGCGGAAATGGACAAGGTCCGAAACCTGAAGCTGAACGATGCCGACAAGCAGTTGATCCTGGGCAGCAACATCGCGCGGCTGCTGAACCTGCCGAAGTGACTTTCTGACCTGTGTGCGCCGCGTGAATGGAACGACCGGTTACCGTCGATCTGCCGCGAGGGACGTCCCCAGATCTCGGCTGTATTTCGTTTTTCGCTCCACGAAAGGACGCGCTTTCGCATAGCGAAAGGCGAGTTTACTCGCCCGCTGGTGTTGTCCAATTATTGTGGTGCAGGCGTCTCGCCCGCCGCGGTGCAGCCGAGACGGCCGCACCACAATTAAATTACGCCAATTCAGGACGGCACCCGCCGGTTTGCACAATTTGACTTAAAGTCCATTATAATGTACATTATTTCATATAACGAATTCAATAAGTGACACAACTATGAAAAGACGATTTGCGAATGTCCTGCCACTTCCCGTGCAAAAGGCGCTGCGTGCGCTGGGCAGCGACATGCGCGACGCGCGCCTGCGGCGGCGGATTCCGACGGCACTCATGGCGGAACGCGCGGGAATCAGCCGCACCACACTGGTCAAAGCCGAGAAAGGAGACGCCGGCGTTTCGATGGGCATCTATGCGACGCTGCTGTTCGTGCTCGGATTGATCGATCGGCTGGAAGAACTGGCGACGGCTGGACGCGACGACGTCGGATTGGCGCTCGAGCAAGAACGTTTACCCAAACGGATCAGGTTGCGCAGACACGGTGTGTGACGGCCATGAGCGACAGAACTGTCTTTGTCTCGGTCGACGTGAAAGCCGGACCAAGTCTGGCCGGCCGGCTCTGGTCGCGCCTGCGCAAGGGACGCGAAACGGCCACCTTTGAATATGATCGCGCCTGGCTCGAGCATCCTCAACGTTTTGCCCTGGAGCCGGCGCTTTCACTCGGTGCCGGTCCCATTCACACGGCCGCAGACCAGACGACCTTTGGCGCCCTGGGAGATTCAGCGCCCGACCGCTGGGGGCGCGTTCTGATGCGCCGCGGCGAACGTCGCCGTGCCGAAAAAGAAGGGCGCCAGCCACGCACGCTGGCGGAAGTCGACTATCTGCTGATGGTCGATGACGAAGCCCGGCAGGGAGCGCTGCGGTTTTCGGAACAGCCAGGAGGGCCGTTTCTTGCCGAGCCAGGCGAAGCGCGCATTCCGCCTCTCGTCGAGCTGCCCCGACTGTTGTCAGCCAGCGCTCGCGTCGTTGCCGAAACCGACACCGATGAGGACTTGCGCCTGCTCCTGGCGCCCGGATCGTCGCTGGGTGGCGCGCGGCCGAAGGCGACAGTGCGCGACCGCGACGGCCACCTGCTGGTCGCGAAATTTCCTCATCAGAACGACGAAGTGGACGTGGAGCTTTGGGAAGCAGTGGCGTTGTCACTTGCTCGTGAGGCGGGGATCCATGTGCCTGAGTGGAGAATTGAACGAATCTCTGGAAAGTCCGTTCTTCTGTTACGACGTTTTGATCGGACGGTGACGGAGCGGATTCCGTTCCTGTCGGCCATGAGCATGCTCGGGGCGCGCGACCACGAGCCTCGCAGTTATCTCGAAATCGCCGACGCGATCCGCCGGTACGGTGCGCAGCCAAAGGCCGACCTGCAGGCGCTGTGGCGCAGAATGGTCTTTAACGTCCTTGTGTCAAACACCGACGACCACTTGCGGAACCACGGGTTTCTTTATGTGGGCGGGCAGGGATGGCAGCTCACGCCGGCGTACGATCTGAACCCTGTCCCGATCGACGTGAAGGACCGGCTGCTGACCACCTCCATTATCCCTGATGATCCGACCGCCTCACTAGAACTGGCTCTGGCGCACGCCGAGTATTTCGAGCTGGATGCGGCCGAGGCAAAGCAGATCGCCGGCGCAGTGGGACTGGCCGTATCCGTCTGGCGGGACTGGGCTGGCCAATTGGGCGCCAGCGGCTCAGCCATCAAGCGGATGGAATCCGCCTTCGAGCATCGAGACCTTGAACTGGCGCTGGCAATCGGCGGTTGATTAAGGGCGGGCACTCCCCACAATCTGACACCCGCGGGCTGGCACCCATTTCAATTCCGAAATGCACGATGCATCCGCCTCGGGCGTGATTCGAAATCCCAGATCCGAAATCCTTATTTCCCGTCCCAGACATTTCGGGACAAATTTCGCTTGCATTTCAGACATCACGTCTTTATCCTAGACAAAAATCTTCCTCTAACCCCTCTTTCACTATGGCGCGAACTCCACAAGACATCACCGATGCGGAACTGGCCGTGTTGCAGGTCCTCTGGGACCGGGGACGCGAAACGATCCGCGAGCTCACCGATACGCTCTACCCCTCCGGGACGGGCGTGCACTATGCAACCGTCCAGAAGTTGCTGGAAAGGCTGGAAGCGAAAAAGTTTGTGAAACGTGATCGCACCGCCTGGCCGCATCGGTTCGAGCCCCTGATCGGGCGCGACGACCTGATCAGCCGTCGGCTGCAACTGACGGCCGACAAGCTGTGCGAGGGGGCCCTGGCGCCGCTGCTCACGAACCTGGTTCGTGCGACGCGGCTCAGTCCCGAAGAGAGGCAGTCGCTGCGGTCATTGCTGGATGACCTCGATCGGGAACCAAAAGCGAAGAGGTAGCGTCTATCCTGCGCGCGGATCGCAACGTTCGGCTGTCCATCGGGTCCGGAATTCCCTCCCCAAGGAGAGGGCGTGACTGCGCTGCTTCAAATCGGTCTGATGAATGCTGCCGTCGCCGCCGTCATGGCGTGCGCCGTGGTGCTGGTATCCCGCAAGGTGCGCCGTCCCGCGCTGACGCACGCGTTGTGGATCCTCGTGCTGGTCAAGCTCGTCACTCCGCCGATGTTCGAGGTGCCGATCGAAGTTCCATTCGAGCTCCCCGGTGCAGTCGCAACTGCGGACACTCCGTCAGACGCTGCAACTCACGCGCAGGAATCGGGCGCGAACCTGCCGCATGCCGGCGAAATCGCAAGCGATCACGCAGCGTCTGACGTCGCGTCGGCGGAATCAAACGGCACACGGGGCGCTGCCGGGGCACTATGGTCGCGCGCCTCGGTGGCGTTGGCGCCGGCCGGGCGCTGGCTCGCACGGCACGTCGTCGCCGTGATCGCGGGAATCTGGCTGCTGGGAAGCGCTGCATGGTTTCTGCTGCAGGGGTTCACGGCGTACAAGTTTTCGCAGCGCCTGGCCCTGGCGACGCCGGCCCCTGCGGGAATCCAGTTCGAAGCCGACGATCTGGCCGAAGCCATGGGCCTTGGGCACCGCCCGCCGGTGATGATCGTCCGAGACGTGATCTCCCCCATGCTGTGGGGCGTCGGCAAGAACACACGGCTGCTGTTTCCCATGAACCTGCTGACGCGCCTGCAGCCCGGCGCGCGGGCCACGCTGATCGCGCACGAGCTGGCGCACTACCGGCGCGGCGATCACTGGGTGCGGGTGTTCGAGCTGATTGTCAGCGGGATTTTCTGGTGGAACCCCGTTGTGTGGTGGGCCCGCCGGCAGATCGAAATCGCCGAGGAAGAATGCTGTGACGCCTGGGTCATCGAACAGTTTCCGGAGACCCCGCGCTGGTACGCCGAGGCGCTGCTCGAAACGATCGATTTCCTCTCAGAGGCGGCGCTGGTGCTGCCTCCGGCAGCCGCGGGCGCCGGGCACATTCCGTTTCTGCGGCAGCGGCTGATCGCCATCATGCGGGGGGTCGCGCCGCAGAAGATGACGCACCGGGCCAGAGTTGCGGTTCTGCTGACGGCGCTGGCGGCGCTCCCCTGGCATCCCGGTCTGACGACGGCCCGCGAGCGTTCCATTGCCGAAGCGGCTCTGGAGCCGGCCGAGAGCGGCGACGATGCAGAAAATCAGCCCGATGCCGCCGCGATCGCCGCCCGCTTCAAAGCGGTGACCAAATCGTTGGACGCCGAGCTGGCCCGCGCGTCTCGCGCCCTGTTGCCGCTTGTCCAGAGAGACCAGGAGTGGGCGACGGCCAAGTCCACCGACGGCCGGTATTCGATCACGCGCCGCGGCAGCGACGGCGCGTATCTGTACGACGCCGTTACGAACCAGCAGATCGACATGAGCGAGTACCAGATTCTGACGGTCGTCTTCTCGCCCGACGGCGAACGGTTCGCCACCGGCGGCGCCGACGGCACGGTGCGGGTGTGGTCGAGCTCGACGGGCGCCCTGCAGAAGACGTTTCGCGGGCACAATGGGGAAGTGCATTCGGTCGCCTTCGTGCAGAAAGGCGAAGACCTGATCTCGGTCGACCGCGACGGCCTCTTGAAGCGCTGGAACATCGAGCGCGAATCCGAGCAATCGGTCGGCGCCAGCCCGCACACGCCGGCCAATTGCCTGGCGGCCTCGCCCGACGGGCGCTGGCTGGCGATCGGCACGGGGAGCTGGATGAAACAAGACGGCGGCAAGATCGTCGTCTGGGACCTGGCCACGATGGAAACGTTCGCCGAATTTCCCTCGGATGTCCCCGTCGGCGTCCTGATGTTCAAGCCCGACGGCAAGACGCTGGCGGCCGGCGATTTCCGCGGGCGCATCACGTTCTGGGACCTGGCCTCGGGCACACGGCTGGGCGCCACCCGTCCCCGTTACAAAAATGCCGTCGCCGCGGCGCGTTTTTCAGTCGATACGCAGGCCCTGGCGTCGGTCAACCCCGACGACATCGAGCAGGAACCTGATTTTACGGTTCCCGCGCCCGATCCGTGGGATTACGAGCGTTCGGCGAGCGTGCAGCGCGCGGCCGGTCCGCTCGCCAGCGGCCGACCCGCGCCGAGCGGCACGGGCGCCGTGCAGCAGAATTCGCTCGACGTCAAACGTCTGCGGGGCCTGCAGATGCAGGACGACCTGCGGGGCCTGCAGATGCAGATCGATCGACTCGAGCGCGAGCTGCAGCGGGCGGAACAGCGGCCTGTGCGGCCCGCATCGGATTCTTCATCCACCAATTGATCGCACCCTTCGCGCGCCGTGTCATCATGACGAGCATGCTTCTGGGATTGGCGCTGGCATTTTTTCCGCCGGCTGATGCGAAAGAACCTGCAGCCGAGTCGAAAGCCGAGGCCAAAGAGTCCGAGCAGGACAAGGCCCAGGACCGTGCCGAAGCGGCCGAGGCCGCGGAATTCGCCCGCGACGAGGCCGGGCACTGGCAGCTCACCACCAACGGCGAGAATCGCAAAAAACTCGATCTGCACTCCAAGCCGGTGTTGCGCTGGTCGAACCCCGCGGTGGGCCGCGTGTATGGTTCGGTCTTCGTGTGGACGTCCGGGGGCCGCCCGGTCGCTGCCGCGTCGTTCTACCGCTTTTACGTGCCGTACGTGCAGCGAACGGCCGAATTTGTGGCGCTGGCCCCGGAAGGATTGTCTGCCGAGCGCGAGGGACGAAAGCTCTGGACGCCGTCGGCCGGACAGGTCAAATTTCAGAAACTCGACGACGCCCCCGCGCCCGCCGCGTCGGCCAATCAGCGGCTCGTTCAAATGCGGCGCCTCGCCCGCGAATTCGCGCCCGAGCTGGTCGATCGCCGGGTTGTCAACGAAGGCACGCAGCAGCAACTGCGGCTGATGGACCAGCCCGTCTACCAGTACGGCGCCGGTGCCGATGGCCTGCTCGACGGCGGGCTGTTCGCCTTCGTCGTGGGGACCGATCCCGAGGTGCTGCTTTTGCTGGAATGTCGCGAATCGGCCGAGGGGCGTTCGTGGCATTACGCCCTGGCCCGCATGAACCGCGACGCGATGCGCGTCCGCTTTCGCGACCGCGAAGTCTGGAGCGTCCCTTACCTCGAAACGCCCTGGGACGATCCGAAAAGCGACTACTTTATCGTCGAGGTCGGTAAACTCGACCAGAAGGCGGCGGCTCCATGACCCGCCTCTTTGAGCGGTCGGCCCGCAGCAAACGGCGGTGTGCGATGATACGGAACAACCTGGCTATGGCTGCCATGCTGCTCCTCGTCCTGCCCGCCGCGACGAAGAGTGACGAACCGACCGCCAGTCCCGACGAAGCGGGCCATGCGCGCCGCGCGAGCGCCATGCAGCGCTCGGCCGCCCAGTTTACGATCCGCCTGCGGGACGAAAGCGAGCGTCCGCTCAAACTGGTGACAAAGCCGATCCAGCGCTGGGCGAACCCCGAAAACGCCGCGAAGGACGGCACGATTTATCTCTGGACTGATCGCGGCAGGCCGGCCGTCGCTCTGGGGCTGTTCACGTACGACGACGATCACTTCAGCCACGAATGGCAGTCACTGACGGCGTCGTCTCTGACGGCTTCGCACGCCGCAGGGACCGAATGGACCACGTCGGAACCCGGCATCAGCTTCGAGAAGCTCGAGAAGGTCGATCCGCCCGCGGCCGCACCCGCCGCCCGCCTGCGGCAGATGAAGGCCCTCGCCGGCCGTTTCACCGCCACGTATGTCGGGTTTTCGGAAAACCAGAATCCGCTCGAGCTGCGGCTCTTGCCGCAGCCCCTCTATCGTTACGAGTCGAGCGAAATCCCCGAGCTGGTCGACGGCGGAATATTTGCGTTCGTGCAGGGGACCGATCCGCAACTGCTGCTCATCGTCGAAGCCTGGAAGGCTGCTTCAGGGGAGCACTGGCAGTTCGCCTGCGCCCGGTCTGCCTCGGGCGCTGTCGCCGCGAAATACGAGGGGCGCGAAGTCTTTTCGGTTCCCAAATACGATTTTCAGCACGACCCGCGGAAGCCGTTTCTTCTTTTACCGCGGCAGCCTGCGCCGGAGGAATAATCTTGATCGCCATGTCCCGTTTCGGAATTCTGATCCCGCTGGTTGCATTCGCGGTCGCCTTGCCGCCGGTACAGGCCCAGGAGGCGCCCGCGGGTACAAAGCACGCGCTGATCCTCTGCGGCCATCCCGGCGATAAAGATCACCGCAAGACGTTCGCCGAGACGGTTGAGAAAACGCACAAGGCGCTCGTCGAGCGCTACAAGTTCCTGCCCGCGCACATTCGCGTGCAGTTCGGGGCGCCAGTGGCCGAGGGGGACGGGCCGGTTCTGGCGGGACCGCGGGGCGGCGCCACCCGCGAAGAGATCGAAGCCGCGGTCGCCGAGCTGCGCCAGGCGCTGCAACCCGAAGACACGCTGTGGGTGATCGTCATGGGGCATTCGCATTACGACGGCAAGCACTCGCATTTCAATATCCCCGGCCCCGATCTGCACGAGCAGGAATTCGGCAAGCTGTTCGCCGGCCTCGCATGCCGCGAACAGGTGTTCTTCATCGGGATCCCCACGAGCGGCTTCTACATCAAGCCCCTCTCGGCGAACGGCCGAGTCATCATCTCGGCGACCGAAGCCGACCTGGAGGTCAACGAAACGCTGTTCGCCGCCGCGCTCGCCGACGTGCTGGCCAACCCGCCGGGCCCGGCCGAGCTCGACGCCGACCGCGACGGCAACCTGACGCTGTTCGACCTGTACATCGCCCTCACAAGGAACATCGTCGGCCGCTACCTGGACGAAGAGCTGCTGCCGACCGAGCACGCGCTGCTCGACGACAACGGCGACGGCCGCGGCACCGAGCTGCAGATCGATTACCTCACCGAAAAGCAGGGAGGCCGCGCGAAAGAAGGCCGGCTTCCGCCCCCCCGCAAAGAAAACGCCGACGGCGCCCTTGCCGCGCGGATCCTACTGCCACTCGCCCCCGCCGGTCCCACCGAATAACCCGCGACTATCGTCTAACCGCGACCCAGCGGGGAGCGCGCGCCGTTCGCAATTCGACGGTCAGTTTTACAACAGTCGTTGTGGGCACATGGAGCAGGATGGGATGTCATTGGTGTGCGAAACGCGCTCCCCGCTGGGTCGCGGTTAGACGAGTGCCCAGGACGTACTCAATTTGACTTTGCCGAATGGCCGTCATACGCTGAATTGCGTCCCAGAGGAGGCCAGACCAATGAATTCGATCCGGCAGTGTTTTCGTGGGTTGCAGGTTGATGCAGCCGCTTCTACTGTCTTGCTTGCACGAATTGTGGCGTGCGGCTTGTGCCTCGTGGCTGCCGTCGCTCTGGCGGCCGATAAGAAGGCCAGTTCGAAAAAGAACGAGCCTGCCGGGCCCGCCGACGACACGGCGATCGGCGAGCAGTTGAAAGAAGCGTTCGACGCGGGGTTCGTCATCGGCCCGCGGCGCGCTCAAGAAGCGGCCAAACACTTTGTGCAGGCCCGGCGCCTGGCACCGCATGAACCGCGCATCGACTACGCGCACGGTCTCGTTCTGGCCAAGCAGTCGCAGGTGCGGCAGGCCGTCACCCAGTTCGAGGCCGCCATCAAGCACGAGGGGAAGCCGTCGTGGCCCGCCTGGAAGGCGGCTGTCTGGGCACATCTCGTCGAAAAGCAGTACGAACCGGGCCTGAAACGGCTCGATGAATTTGCACGCCTCGTTCACGACGCCGAGTCGGCCGGAGACGCGGCGGAAACGCGGCGCGAAGCGGCCCGCTGGATCGGGCAGATCCTGGAATCGCTGGCGGTTCTTCCCGACGCGAAAAAGCACAAAGAAACCGTCGCCGAGCATCAGACGGCGGTGCTCGATGCGCTGGGGGACGAGCTGGCGGTATCCGTCGAAGAGGGGCGCGAGCTGCTGCGGGCGCGGGCCGTCGAGCTGGGGCTGGCGGCCGACGCGGCCCGCGACACGGCCGAGCAGATCGCCCGGCGCCGCAAGCAGGACCAGTCGGAAAAACTCGAGAAAGACCTCGAAGGAGTCAGCAAAGAAATGGAGAACGCCGCCAAGTCGAAGGAAGACTGGAAGAAATGGGTCGACGACACGCTGGCGAAGTTCGACAAACAACTGGGCCAGCTCGATCGAGATTATCAGGCGCTGCAGCGGCGGGCGAACGATCTGGAACAGGCGTACGTGCAGGCCGGCACGCGCTTGACGGCGGTTAACGCAAATCTCGGCCTGCTCAACCCGCGAACGACCGATCCGCAGACTATGGCCAATCTCCGCGAGCAGTCGCTGCAGTTCCAGAACCAGATGCTCGCCTACCAGGTTGAATACAACGTCAATCTCGAAAGGATCTCGAATCTCGCCCAGCAGGCCGCGGGGGTCGCCGAGCAGCGCGCCGGCGCGATCGCCCGGTACGAAAAGGAAACGGGCGACCTGATCAAGAAGAACGCCGATCTCGACAAGTGGTCGGCGCGCCTTAAAGACAAGAAGCAGAAGCTGGTTACCAAGCCCGGGAGCAAGGGAGGCAAGAAAGACGCCCCCGAAAAGAAACAGCCCCCCTCGCTCAAGTCGCTGATGCCCCTCGACCTCGAACGCGAGCGCGACGAAGTCCTGGCGTCATTCGGCGTCAAGCCGACGGCGCCCACAGCGCCGCCGGCAGTCGAAAAGCCCGTGACCGAAAAGAGCGCGCCAAGCGAGAACTGAAGGTAGAAGCGGCATCCTGCCGCTTCCGCGCTGCGCCCCCGATCCGAATTCTACTACCTCCCGCACCAACCTCGGCCCGCGCACGATCCCAAGGAGAGTCAGTCGCCGATGCGGCAGGATGCCGCATCTACATGACCCCTGCCGGTTCACCCGGCAGGGGTCTTTGCGTACCGCGGCGCGTGCTGTCTAGCTCCATAAACTCATTCACCCGCCGGATAAACCGGCGGGGGTCTTGCAGATGACAGCGTCACGCCGCGTCGCGGATGCGGGCGCCGGCGTCCAGCCGCTGCCATTCGCGGACTGTCTCCCACACCGGCATTGCAACTTCCGGGCGAGGCCAGTCGCAGAGCTCCGGCAGCGGCGCGATTTGCACGGGCGAGTCGCTGATCAACGGGACCGCCCTCGCCGGCGCGATGCACTCGGCCGCCATCCGCGCGAGCTGCGGGGCCAGCGCCAGCTTCGTCGGCCAGGCGGTGATCACGTTCCCCTCGTGCGCAACGGTCGCCGTGTCGGGGCGCGAAGCGCGCGGCGACGCCAGCTCGGCCCGGTCGACCCGGTACGTCGCCCATTCGTGGCCCGCGAAGTCGACGCCGGGCAGCACCGCCGCCAGTTCCGCCTGCGCGCGGCGGACGAGCGTGCGCTCGTCGCAAGCGACTCCGTCTTCGGCAAGCTGGCCCCCCACCTGCCAGACAGTTCGCCCCTGCGAATCGCGATCGGCGGTGATCGTGACGCGCGTGCGGGCGCCGTCGACGCAGTGCCCGTTGACGACCGGCAGATCGCCCCGCACGAGCACCATGTGCAGCGGACGCAGTTGCATCCGCGCCGGCGAGAGGCCGCACAGACTCCGCAAGGGCCCGTTGCCCGCCCCGGCCGTCAGCACGACGTGACGCGGTACGATCGCAATACTTGTCGTCCCGTGCGGATGCGACAGGGCAATCCGCGCGACGACACCGGGGCACGACAGCGTGACTTTGATCCCGTCGGCCGCATCAATGGCGAGCAGGCGGCCTGCATGCTGCCGGGCGAGGTCGGCCACGAAGCTCGCCGGGGAAATCACCTGTTCGTCGAGGCGGGCCACTGTTCCCGGGCAGCCCGCGAGCGCGGGGGGCCGTTCATCCGCAGACAATTCACACGGCGCGACGTGCAATCCCACGCGGGCCCCCAGCATGCCCAGCTTCGAGCGCAGCGATTCACTGCGCCACAGGTGGCACGCCTGCGAGCGCACCCGCGTCTGCCGCAGGTCGGGAGTCCGCAAACCGGCGAGAGACTGCCGCCAGACTTCGGGCATGTCGCGGATTTCCCTCGCGGCGGGCGTGAGCAATCCTTGCAGCGTGTATTTGAGGCCCCCGTGGATGATCCCCTGCGAGCCGACGGTCTGTCCCTGCCCGAGGCGGCCTGCTTCGAGGAGTACGACGCGGTCTCCGCGCCGCGCGAGCTCATCGAGCAGCCACAGCCCCGCCGCCCCGCCCCCGAAGATCACGACGTCGACATCCATGTCAGAACGTGCACCCGGTTGCCGATTGGTCGATGGGAAATCAGAATTCTCACGACTTCCGCTACACCACGCCGGGCGTTGTAACCGGTTTTCGCAATTCTGGACAGGCGGAAACGTGTGCGCGGCACTCTCACAAGCGAGCCGCAGGGTAACGTACTTAGTACTGAGTACTAAGTACTCTCCTCCGTCTCCCCCTCCCCCGTCACGCGCGTCGACCCATTCTCGTGGTGGTGCGACTGGCCGTTGGTAGTGACGGCGGGAGACAGACGGTCGGCGCTCGGCGCCGCGTCGGGGTCCCCCGTGCGGCCGTGCTCCAGCCAGTTTTCGACCTCCTCCGTCGACAGCGTCGACGACGAGCTCAGGCTGACCGGCCGCCTCCTAGTTCCTCGCGTCATCCGGAACAGAGCGACGAGCAGCACGATCACACAGATCAAAACGCCCCCGCCGACCAGCATGGCCGTCAGCCCCGAGGCGCGCGAGGCGCCCAGATGCGGATTGGCGCCGGCAACCGTGCGAATGCGCCCTACGAGCATCGGCGCTCCGCGGTGCTTATCCTGAAACGCATCGTACGCAAAAACTTTGAGGAAGTAGCCGACGAACACGATTTCTCCGCTGGATTCCACTCCAATTCGAATCCCGGGAGGCAGCTCGGGAACGACCACGACGTACGGGTTATCGGCCGAGTCGTCGGTCCAGGCGCAAATCTCGTACAGGTTTTCGAGTCCCAGTGAGTTCTCGACCACCTTGGTTTTGTCATTGCGAATGACGCGGACGACGTGCATCCGCAGGCGGATCAATTCGGCCCGATGCTTCTGGGGTTGTTGCCAGAGATCGGTGAACAGAATGTCGCGGCGGGCGCGTTCTTCCAATTCCGAGATCGGCCGGCTCATCGCCCATTTCAGCATGCGGAAGTAGGCCGGGCTGTCGACCGCTTCGATGGCGCGCTGGTCCGAGACCACTTCGAGCAGCCGTTTCATGTCCTCGCGTTCGGCCGGGTCTTCGTCGGACGGGCCGGGGATGATCGTTTCTTTCCACGGCGTTTTGGGATCGACGGCGACCGGCGCCTGCTGGCCGGCGGCCCGCTCCGCCGCGCGGGCGGCCAGAAACTGATTGCGCAGCGAGTAGATCGTGGCCCCGATCAGGGCCAGCGCCCCCAGCATCGCCAAGAGCCGCAGCCCGAAACCGCCGGGCACGAGCGAAGGCCGTTCTCTGTGCGGGGTGAACGACATGGCCGTTACTTCTCCGCCTGCTCGACGAAGCTGATCTTGTTGACGGGGGTGCCGTCGGCCATTTTCTGCTTCGTGCAGACGTCAATGATTTTCATCAATTCGCCGTAGCCCAGGCTCTTGCCCACTTTCAGCAGCACCTGGTCGTAGGGCTTGCCTTCGATGGCGAACACATCTTTGAGCCGGCGATCGAGCATCCGCAGGCGATTGCCGTCGAGCGGGCCGTCGAAGAGTTTCGCCAGCCCGACCTGGATCGAAGACACCTGGCCGTTGCCAGCCGAGTTGATCGTGATCGTCAGCGTGTGGGCGGGGGCGGGACCACCCGGCTCTTCATTCTCATCCTCTGGCTTCTGCTGCTGATTCGGATCGAGAACGGCCCGCGGCGGGGGCAGATTGAGGTTGATCTGCCCTTCGACGGGGGCGGGCTTGAACGTCAGAATGAAGAACGCCAGAAGCTGGAACGCCATGTCGAGCATGGCCGCCAGGTTCAGCGTCACTTCTTCCTGCTTCCCGCTGCGTTTCTTGCGTTTTCGGCTCATGATCCCTCCGCCTTGCTCATCGCCCGCAGAGCGAACTTGCGAAAGCCCTCGTTCTGGCACTCGGTGAGCACTTTGTTGAGCAGTTCGAACGGAGTCCCCAGATCGGCCCGCACGACAACCAGTGTCGGGAGCTCTTCCCCTTTCTTCACCTTTTTGCCCGAGAGTTCGAGCTTGAAGCGGGCTTCTTTGCCTTCGTTCTTGACGAACGCCGCCGGGTCCTGCTCGTTGCCGTACATCATCACCTTGCCGTTCTTGTTGACGTTCAGCACGAGCAGTTCTTCGGCCCCTTTGTCGGCGGGACGCGCCGAGCCGATCACCGGCAGCTTGAGCGACATATCGAGCGATGCCGCCTGAAAATTGATCACCAGCATGAAAAACGTGACGAGCTGAAACACCATGTCGAGCATGGGAGTCAGGTTCGGTTCGGCGTTTTCCGACGAGTGAAGCGAGGCGCTCATGGTTTCACCACAAGATCAACCAGGATCCGGAACGTGTGCACTCGATTTCAGGCCCGCGCCGGCGGCGCGGAGGCCGGTGCGGGAGCTGAGGTCGTTGTCGCCGGCTTGCTCTTCATCGCCGTGTACAAGCGCCGGACGAACGCGTCGGCATCGAGCATCGCCGTCGCGGTGAACGACGAAATCCGGTTGCGGAACAAGGCGAAGAAATAAATGGCCGGCACCGACAGGGCCACCCCTTCGAACGTGAGCACGAGGGCTTCCGAAATGTTGCCGGCGACCGCGCTGGCCTTGAGCTGCGTTCCCGAAATGGCGATCTGCGAGAACGCCCCGATCATCCCTTTCAGCGTGCCCAACAGGCCGATCATGGGCCCCAGCGTGCCGAGCACCGCCAGCATGCTGATCTTGCGCTCGAGGTTGATCGTTTCCACTTCGCCGACGCGCTCCATGGCGTCGCGGGCTTCGGCGATGCCGTTGGGCAGTTCGGCGATCCCCGCGCTGGCCACTTTGCAGAAGTACGAATTGTCTCCCTTGAGCCGCTTGTAAAGGCCCGTAAAATCGCGCGACTGCATCAGTTTTTCAGATTCTTCGAGCGCTTCGAGGGGCGTCAGCACCTCGGGACGCAGCTCCATGAACATGCGGGCCGTCACGGCGACGAAATAAATCGACAAGAGCAGCAGCACGACGCCGATGAACCCCGAAACCTCGGCGACCCACAGCAGAAAGTTCTGTTCGCCCCCCTCGGGGGCGCCCTCCCCCTCGGCGGCCTTGCCGGCGTCTTTCTTCGGGGCGGCTTTTTCAGCCGCGGGCTCGTCGGCATCCGCCGCCGCGTCTTCCTGGGCGAGGGCGGCGCGGGGCGCCAGGGAAGAGCCGACGGCGACGACGACCAAACCGATCATCAGCCACCCCAGCAGGGCGTTCAAATGGTTCTTCATGGGGAGGAGTCCTCTGTTTTCGATGAGGCGGTTTTCACACTGCGCGCGGCCACAAACCGGCACAGATTCAAGACGGCGGATCAGCGCACACGACATTTATGAAAGTGAAGAGACAGGGCCGCAACTCGCTCTCCTTCGATACTAGCCGGACCGGCGATGGACCGCAATATCCCCTGCCGAGGGCAGGGAGTACTGGGTTGCCTCTCACAACCGGCAAGCGTAGAGTTACAGGCAGTCTCTCCTGCATCCGGGCCCGCTCCATGGAGGCAATGCCATGTTCCCCTCGGGTTCGCGTCGATCATTTCTCCAGTCCGCGGCCGGCGCCGCCATCCTGGGCCTGTCGGATCTGCGGTTCGTTTCCCAATTGCCCGTCGTTTCGGCCGACGAGGTTAAGTCGAAGCCTGACCTCGTCCGATTGCAGCCCGAGATCGAACCGCTCGTGAGGTTCCTGGAAGAGACGCCTCGCGAAAAGCTGATTGACGAAACGATTGTCCGGATCAAGGGGGGTCTGTCGTATCAGGAGCTGCTGGCCGCGCTGTTTCTGGCAGGCGTGCGCAATGTCGAGCCGCGCCCCAGCGTGGGATTCAAGTTTCACGCCGTGCTCGTGGTGAACTCGGCCCACCTGGCAAGCCTGGCCTCTCCCGACCGCGAGCGCTGGCTGCCGATCCTGTGGGCGGTCGACCATTTCAAGGGGGCCCAGGCGCAGAACGTCAAGGAACGGGACGGCTGGCGGATGCCGGCGGTGAATGAAGCGGGCATGCCACCGGCGCATCGTGCGCGCGAAGCGTTTATCGACGCGATGGAACAATGGGACGCGGCGGCCGCCGACGTCGCCGTCGCGGCGCTCGTGCGCAACTCGGGGGCCGACGAAGTCTTCGAGCTGTTCAGCCGGTACGCACCCCGCGATTTTCGCTCGATCGGTCACAAGGCCATCTTCCTGGCCAATTCCCGCCGCACGCTCGATTGCATCGGCTGGCAGCACGCCGAGCCGGTGCTGCGGTCGCTGGCTTACGCGATGATGGCCAACGAAGGGAAAGACCCGCGGCAGGCCGATTCTCCGGCCGACCGGGCCGGCCGGCAGAACCGCGACCTGGCCACTCGCATCCAGCCCGAATGGCGCTCGGGGCGCATCGACGCCGGTGCGACGACCGAGTTCCTGGCGACCCTGCGGCAGGCTTCCGACCTCGACGCCGCCAAGGCCGCGGTCGATCTGCTCAACCGGGGCGTGGGGCCGCAGTCTCTGTGGGACGCGCTGTTCGACAGCGCCGGTGAAGTTCTACTCAGGCGGCCGGGAATCGTGGGGCTGCACGCCGTCACGACGACCAATGCGCTGCGCTACCTGTACGGGGCCGCGGCCGACGACGTCACGCGCCGCTGGATCCTGCTGCAGTGCGCGTCGTTCGTCCCCTCGTTCCGTGACGCCGCCGTGGCACGCGGCGGTTCGTCGAACGATGTGCTGGTCGACAAGCTCGAGCCGTTGCCGCTCGCGGCTCCGCAAGAGGCGGTCGCCGAGATCTGCGCCGACATCAGCCGCGACAAAATGACCGCGGCCCGCAAGGTGCTGACCTACGTCCGCACGAATCCGAAGCCGAAGCCGCTGCTCGACGCGGCGCGCTTGTTGATCTTCGCCAAGGGAAACGACGCGCACGACTACAAATTCAGCGCGGCGGTTCTCGAAGATTTCTATCACACCGGCCCGGAATGGCGCGACAAGTACCTGGCCGCGTGCGTCTTCAACCTGACCGGCTCCGGCGACCGCGACAACAGCCTGATGCAACGCGCGAAATCGGCGCTCTCGTAGGTCAGGCTTTCCGGCCCGACAGCGCTGGACGTCTGCAAAAGATTCCGGAACGACGGCCGGTGCCGCGACGAATTGGCGTCCGACGTCGTCGCGGCCATGAGGCACGGGGCGTCGAATCATTGCACGCGACACAGAGCGTCGGGAAATGCGTTCCCACGCAGAGCGTGGGAACGAGAGCTGGGTTACTGATCCGCAACAACTCGGTGGGGAAGTTTCTCGATATTTCCGGCGGCGTCTTCGGCGTGGGCGGCGATTGTTTCCCGTGGTTGCGGCGCGGAGTCCAGTTCGATTTCCCACGTGGCGAAGTTCGGCGACAGCGCACGGGCTTCGCGGCCATTGACGACGACTCGTTTCACTTCGCCATTGTCGCTGCACGTTCCCAGCACGTGCCGTTTGCCGTTCTGAATTCGAACGTGCGTCACGACGGTGGCCGGGGGCAGATCGTCGACCGGATCGAGCGGTTGCGGGAACTCGACGTTGGACACCTCGGCCACGCGCGACTCGTCGCCGGTCAGCGGCGGCTCGGCATGGAATGCCTCGGGGCGGGCCTTGTACTCGGGCGAGCGGGTGCTCACGATCAGCGCGTCACGACCCGGGCCGAACCAGCCGTGCACGTAGACCGGCACTCCCTTTTCGGTCTTCGGCTGCGGACGCGGGCCGCCTCCCAGATTTACGATCGCCTTGTCGCGGCTGTTGTCTTTCCAGTTAAGCACCTCGACGCGGCGGAAGTGCGAGACGGCGTTGCCCGACGCATTGTCGTCCGAAATCTGAATGAGGGGCATCCGGCCCGAGCCGCAATTGTCGAATGTCAGGCCGTCGACTGTCAGCACGCCGTGCTGCACGCTGTCGTCGTCGTGTCCGCGGTTGAAAGGCTCGGTACTCGTCTGGAGTATCGTGACGTTGCGGTAAACGTGGTTATCGAAGTTCGGGTGATAGACGCCGTAGTGCGATCGAATGGTCATGTTTTCGACGTGCAGCGAGGGGACCTGCGGCCGAAAACCGTAATGGACGTGCCAGATCTTCGTGTTGCGCACGACAAAGGGATGCCGCGTGTCGGGCCCTACGCGCCGCACTCCTTCGCCCAGATTGATCCCATACAACCCCTGGCTGCTGTGAACTTCGTTGTCGTCGAAGCGCACGAACGGCAATGTGCGGATATCGACGTCGGCGTTGCTGCCATCGGGCTGCATGACAGGCAGAACCAGCCTGGTCTCGCTGGTCGGCGTGGCCTCGTAGCGAAATCCGTAAGTGCCGTTGGCCGCGGCCACGTTGCGCGTGAACGTATTGAGACTGTTGGCCCACCAGAAACCGGCCCCTTCGTTCTGGTCGAACGGCAGCACCTGTTTGGGCAGCTTTTTCCCGGGCTGGGCCGCGACCGCCAGGTTGCGGTCGAGCACGTTATAGACCTCGGTGCCGTCCTCCAGAAAGAACCCATGCCCGACGCTGCGGTAACCCACGCAGTCGCGGACCACGAGGTAATTCGTGCCGTGGATCGTCAACCAGCGGTTGTGGCTGTCGTGAATCGACGCGCCGATCACCGAGCTCCCGCGCATCGTCGAGCCGACCAGGTGGAAATGCAGGCTGTAGCGCCCCAGCGTGTCTTTCTTGCCGAGGTGCCGGAACTCGGCGTAGCTGATCGACCCGGCCGAATAGCGATGATACATCGTGTGCCCGCGTTCGCCGGCGGGGTCGGCCGACTCGACGACCACGTTGCGACTGAGGTTGGCGATCTCTCCCCGGAATTCGCCTTCTCCCAGGTGGTCATAGGCCAGCGGCTCGTCGAACTGCAGGCTGTTCCCCGCAATGGCGGAGATGGTGCGCTGCTCGGTGACGTTTTCTCGATTCTCGCCGAACTTCGTCGCGGTGACGATGATCGCGTCGCCGACCTTCCAGCCGGTGACCGGCTCCGACAACGTGACCTCTTTCGCGCCCTTTGCGGCCGACGCGCCGAGCTTCACCCACGTGCGACTGAGAGGGGCCCCGTGGAAATCCATCCGGCCCGCGCAGCAGACGATCGCGGGGCACGATTCTTTCTTCATACCGGCAATGTAGGTCAGCCGAATCAGGGCCCGGGCATCGGCCGCGATGGGCCGGTCGGGGGTTCCGACGACCAGCGCCGCTCTGGGCCGGCCGGCATCGGGTTCCTCAATGTGGGCTTCGCAATCGAAGCCTTCTTCGTCGGTGCTCTCGCTGTCTTCGATTTTGATCAGGCCGACATTTAGTCGCGTGGATTTGTCGTTCGCGAATGTGACCGTTCCGGCGATGTGCAGCGAGCGGATGACGAGCGAATCGGGAGCGTCGACGTCGTAGGTCACGACGTGGCCGGGCCGAACCAGGACTTTCATTCCTGCCGCGGGCGCGCGGCCCCCGTCCCATGTCGCGCCGTCGGACCAGGCCCCCGAGCGGGCGCTGCGAACGACTGGGATGTCAGCCGGACTCCCCTGGTCTGCCCGGCAGACGCCCGCGGCGCAGCAGAGAGTGAGAATCGCGGGCAGAAGGACCGTGAACTGACGGAGCATAAAGAATCCTCCTGGGGCAAATCCGGCAAGATCTGGAACAGGCGACCTTTCGGCATCCTATCGTATCGTCCACATCACCGCACCACTCTCGCCTTCCCCCCACCGCGCGACCGCGGGTAAAATCCCCGCATGGACGACGCAATTCTCGACGCTGTCAGTTGCAGTTGGCTTCAGCCATTCGCACTTCCCACTCTCTTGGTCTTGTTTGCGCTGCGAAAGTGGATGCACGAAACTGGAATCGACGACTGGAATCGACGCGTGTAGCGCCTGACCATCATCCCGCCAGCGACTCGATGATGATTTTCTGCAATGCGTCGCGTGCACAGGCTGCGCGGTCGTAACGGTCTGCGCGGATTTGGCGACTGCGGCAGCGACGACATGGCGAATTCCACCAGCCCCTTGCCTGATTTCGAAGCGGGTGATTCTGCACGAGCTAAATTTGTAGGAATCGGCAAGGCAGATTTCTGCGGCTGGTTTCGGGCCTGCAGGAGCTCCACGGTGTCTGAAGCAGTCATGTCGGTCGGAGAGCCGCACGCGAGCTCGCCGGCCCGGAATTCGCATTCGCCAGACGATGCGCATGCGGCGGGCCACGGCGTTGCGTTCACGGTCGACAATCTGGTCGTGGGGCGGCGAATTCGCTTTCCGATTTTCGATCAGGGCGGAATCCTGCTTCTGGCGGCGGGGTCGGTGATCAACCCGCGCTTCAAGGAACTGCTGGCGTCGCGGGGACTTCGCGAAGTCTTTCTCAACCCGGCCGACGTGCTGGGGATGGCAGCAGCGGATTCGCGCCAGACCGGCTCCCCGGCTGCAATCACGTTTGATTTCGCGACGTTCCAGCCGCTCGAGGAGTTAATCGATTCGCGGCGCCTGTTCATGGAGGATACAGGCCCGAAATTCAAAGATCGCATCCTGCAACAGGGATGCACGGGCTTCAATCCCGAGCAGCAGGACTTGCTCGTCCGGAAGCACACCGAAGCCTGCTGGCGCCTCGACAGAATGATCAAGGCCGTCTCCCGGGGCAACCCGCCCGATATTGAGGAGATTGCAACCATCGTCTCGGATCATCTCGTCTACCTGGTGGCCGACAGCGACTGCGTCATCGACATCCTGGCCCGCAGAAATGACTACGCCGGCGTCGCCCAGCACTGCCTGCAGATGTCTCTGCTGGGAATGATCATGGCGATCGAGGCCGGCATGAGCGAGAACGACATTCGCCTCGTCGGACTGTGCGGGCTGGTTCACGACTGGGGCATCACCTACGTCCCCGAGCACATTCGCAACGCCGATCACGTGCTCACCCAGATCGAGTTTCTGGAAATTCAGAAGCACCCGATCTATACGCTCGATCTGCTGCACCAGATCAAGGGCATTCACCCGCAGGCGCCGATCGTCTGTTATCAGGTTCACGAGCGGCCGAACGGCACGGGCTATCCGCGGGGCCGCTGGGGCAGCAGCATCCATCGCTGCGCGCGGATCCTGCACGTCGCCGACGCCTACACCGCACTGCTGTCGCCCAGGCCGTTCCGGCGCGCGCTCGACCCGTATGCCGTTCTCGAATACCTGATTCGCCAGGCGGCCGAGCGAATGGTCGACGCCGAAGCGGTCCGCACGCTGCTGTACGTCGTGTCGCAGTTCCCGATCGGCTCGTCGGTGCAGTTGAGCGATGGCCGCCAGGCCCGCGTCGTGCGCCGCAACGGCAACAACTACAGTTCGCCGATCGTGCAGATCGTGCAGAACGCCGACGGCACGCCGGCGGACGCCAGCGACACCTCGCAGATCATCGACCCTTCACAGCACCAGTTGACGATCACCAAGGTCCTGCCCACTGAAGGGCACTTCGATATCGAGGCGAGCCGCGAATCGGTCGTTCTCAATCGCGAACGCGAATAAGGCGCCCGGCACCGTCCGCCGCCGGGCCTCGCCCTGGCAGCCCGACGCGTCAGCGAGGGATGTGTTGACAGAGCCCCTCGCTGACGCGTCGGGCTACCTTCAGCAATTTTCCGTCCGCATCTCTGTGCCCTCGGTGCCCTCACCCGTTCTGGTTCCGGCCAAAGCCGGGCGGACGCGCCGCGTCCCTGCGCAATTGCGATCAGGCCCCCCCGGATGTCCGGGTGGACCCGCGTGAGACCGATCACTGGTAATTTCGTCAGATTCGATACGCCCGGCGATGATTCCACGCGGTAAGTTCCCACCCGGCCAGAATTGCGTTCCGCGGCCGCTCGGCAGGAATTCGGTGTTACACTTCATTACGCTCAATTTTGGATCGTATTGCGCGCGATCGTCGCGGCAATTTCGCCGTAAAACACGTATAATCTCCTGCACGCCTCACAGAGAATTCCCCAGGGAACCTATGCAAAACGCCGTGGAGTCGACGAACACCATGAAGAGCGATTTCGAGACCGCCGTGGCCGCCAAACGCGAACCGCGATTCAGCGCTGCGTGCCACTTGCTGCTCGGCGCCGTGCAGCAGAAAACGGCCGCGGTCGGCGTGATCGGCCTGGGCTACGTCGGCCTGCCGCTGGCGAACCTGTTTCACCAGAAGGGCTTCCGCGTGTTCGGCTTCGACATCGACCAGCGCAAGGTCGACGCGCTCAATGCCGGGAAGAGCTACATCGGCCACATTCCGTGCGAACGGGTCGCCGAGCTGATGGCCGACGGACGCTTCGTGCCCACCGCCGACTTCGCCCGGATCCGCGAGGCCGACACGATTTCGATCTGCGTTCCGACGCCGCTCGACGACTATCGTGAACCCGATCTGTCGTTCATTGAATCGACGGGCCGGAACATCGCGCCGTACCTGCGCAAAGGCCAGCTCGTCGTGCTCGAGAGCACGACGTATCCGGGAACGACCAAGGAAGTTTTGCAGCCGATTCTCGAAGCGGGCAGCGGCCTGCGGGCCGGCGAAGACTTCTTCCTGGCGTACAGCCCTGAACGTGAAGATCCGGGCAATCCGAACTTCTCGACCTCGACGATTCCGAAGGTCGTAGGCGGAATGGACGCCGAATCGCTGGCGGTCGCCGTGGCCCTCTACGAGCAGGCCGCCGCGAAGGTCGTGCCCGTGTCGTCGATGGAAGTCGCCGAGGCGTGCAAGATCCTCGAAAACACTTACCGCGCCGTAAACATCGCTCTTGTCAACGAGATGAAGGTGCTGTTCGACCGGATGCAGCTCAGCGTCTGGGAAGTGATCGACGCCGCCAAGACGAAGCCCTTCGGGTTTCAGGCGTTCTATCCGGGGCCGGGCCTGGGCGGACACTGCATTCCCATCGACCCGTTTTACCTCACGTGGCTGGCCCGCCGATATGGCCTCAACACGCGGTTCATCGAGCTGGCCGGCGAAGTGAACGCCAAAATGCCGGCGTACGTCGTCGACCAGGTGATGCGGGGCCTGAACCGCGCCGGCCGTGCCGTGCATGGCGCGAAAATCGCTATCATCGGAATCGCCTACAAGAAAGACGTGGACGACCCGCGCGAATCGCCGGCCTTCGAGATCATCGAAGAGCTGCTGCACCTGGGGGCCGACCTGTCGTACCACGACCCGCACATCCCGCACCTGCCGAAGATGCGCAAGCACGACTTGCGGCTGTCGAGCCAGGACCTGACGACCGAATACCTGAGCGCGCAGGACTGCGTGCTGATCGTCACCGATCACACGGCAGTCGACTGGAACCTCGTGCTGAAATCGTCGCGACTGGTCGTCGACCCGCGGAACGCTCTGGGCAAAACGCCCGGCAGCCACGAGCACGTGATCAATTAGGGGGCGATTTCGCCGGCGGATGCACCCAGGGGACTTACGTCCCCGGCTCGCCAATGATTCGTGCTCTGGCTTTCGCGAGGCGCGATTCGATGAGGGCGAGCGCGTCGTGGCGAACCGACTCCATGAACCGGTCGTCGCGGCCGATGAGCCGCGCGACGATGCCGTCCAGACGCTGCTGCACCGGGTCGCGCGCCGCGCAGGCAAACGCGACGGGGACGTGCGCGGCCAGCTCGTTCCAGCAACCGGCCAATTCCTTTCTATCGCGCGGGCCAACCTGAGCGAAGTCCGGAATCAGGATTTCACGCCAGTCATCGGGCGGAAAATCGAGCGCACCTTCGCCCAGCCCGTGCCGGCCCAGCACCTGTGCCAGCAGGACCGTGAGCGACGAGCTGAGCACGGCGGCCAGCACCGGAATGAGCACCCACTGCGCGCGGTCGACCGTAACCGTCGCGAACCGTTGATGGACCTGGGACCGGGCATCGTTCTCAACCACAAAAAACCGTTCGTGAAACGCGATCGGCAGGATCAGGTCCGGAGTGACCTGCGAGCCCAGATCGTACCAGCGATTGTCACGGCCCGTCACGTTTCGCCGGGGTACCCCGATTCGCTCGCCGTGCCGGATGTACGAGAGCGCGTGCGTCCCCCGCAGATCGAATCTGGTATCGCGACAAAGGAACACAAGCCATTCTCGATCGAGGCCCGACGTGCGCGGCGGGCGCCTTTGAAACTGCAACGGAGATTTCACGAGGGGCTTGAGAAACCGGCGTTCGACCTTCCGTTCCCGCGCTTCGCCTGCGGTGAGGTAGAAGAAATCATCGCACCCCGTGCGGCGCCCGCGGCCGATCGACCAGATTTCCGAATCATCCAATCGTTTCAGCCGGCTCGGATCGCGCATCAGCGAGAGGAATGAATCAGGAGCCCGCAGATAACGGCCGCTCCATTTTCCGCCGCGATACGCCGGGCAGCCGTTTACCTCTGCGGGGGCATTGCCCGGCGGATTCCAAAGCTCATCGGATAACACGATAAGCTCTCGCCTGGCCGACGGGTCCTGCAGCGCGGTTTCCAGCGGCGCGCGAAACGTGACGAATCGCGTTGTTGACGCCGCTTCCGGTGCTTGCTTGCGGATCACTGACACGACGGTATTGATCGCGGCCGACGCGAATTGCCGCTCGACCAGGCTGTCGTAGACGGCGACGACCCGTCCGTGTGACAGCAAGTAGCGCTGCAACTTTACGCCAAACGCTACATCCAGCCAGCTACCCGAGCTGATGCAGACCTGCACTCCCCCGTCGTGCAACAGCTCCAGGCCACGGGCCAGAAAATAGCAGTACAGGTCGGATTTGCCGTCGACCGCCGTGGCGAAGCACTTCTGCAACCGGCGCTTTCTCGCGCGGCCGATCAGTTCCTGCCGCACGTACGGCGGATTGGCAAGCACGACGTCGAAGCCGCGTTCAGGCAACGCCGCCGGAAATCTGCCCATCAGCGCATCGCCGACGGCAATTCGTCGATCGAGATGCGGCAGCTCGCAGGGCGTTTTCGCGTCGACGGCCAGCGACAGCCACAACCGCAGCCTGGCGATGTGTACGGCCAGCGGATCGACGTCGACTCCGCAAAGACTGGTTTCGATGATTCGCCGCTTGAGCTGGTCCCGCGGACGGTGCGAAACAAGTTTGCTGCTGGAAAGCAATTCGTAGAGACCAACCAACTCGTGCAGGAGACCGACGAGATACGCACCCGAGCCGCAGGCGGGGTCAACGGCCTGCAAGACGCCCAGCGCAGCCTCGATTTCGCGCGCGGCCGCGGGTTCGAATTCCGTGGCAACCCGGTGATCAACGATTTCCTCAGTCATTCTTGCCGGGACCGAGGTCGTCCGACCGAGGTAATCCTTCAGCGCCTCGCGACACATGAACGACACGACCGGCTTAGGAGTATAGAACGCCCCCGATTCATTCCGGCCCGTCACCAGCTCTTCGAACATGATGCCCAGAATTTCCGGATCGACGGCCGACCCGTCTCCGGCGACGCTTGATTCATCGATCGTGAAACGCGTGGAGTAGAAGAGACCCGCATCACTCAGCAGCAAGGCCAGCGCGGAATCAGGGACGTCGGAGACTCGCCGGTCGATTTCTGTTTCATCAAACGGCCCGCCGATCCGCAGCGGCACATGGCCGATCGATTCGGGACGATGGGAGCCGCGTTCGGAAAGCGCTCTGAACAGCGGAATGATTCGGCTGCGATAGACCGATCTGCCGCGCATTCCCCCGGCGGCAAACACGGCCTGCAGGTAATCCGCTCGGCCCTGGAACTCCAACCAGCCCTTGAGCTCGACAAACCGCACGAACAGCAGCCGGTTGACCAGCGCCTGGGTAAACAGCCGCAACTGTTTTGGGTTCCGCAATCGCGATTCAGCGCCGATCAGTCGTTCGGCCGCATCGAACGCTTCGACATAATGCTCGAGGAACCGAGAACCCACCTGCCGAACGCCCCCTTCAGGAGTGAACCATCGCCGACTGAATAATGGGAGCCACACAATTCGCGACGAACGGCCGGCTCGTGACGGTCAAATGACCGCCGAAATGGAAATCGGCGCACATCCCCTTGTGAAACGGCACTTCGTGAAGCTGCGTTTCATATCGCTTGTGCGCAGCGCTGTTCAGTCCGGGCGGCAGACGAAAGCCGACCATTCCGGCGGCCGCTTGATGCGGTCCGTCGAGAGTGCCGGCAACCCAGGTTCCGACTCCCAGAAAGAACACGTCGAGCGGCGAACGAAAGTTCCAGATACCGACTTCGGTGTGCTCCAGCGCTGTCGACAGGTCGTGATCGGGTGACAGCGCCGCCTGCAACAGAATTGCGCACGCGATCTTTCGGTCCGCAGGCAAGCGTTCAAGCGCCAGGGCGATCATCGCCGCACCCCCGGAATGGCCGACCAGATACACCGGGCGCCCGGGATGCGACTGCTGATAATCGACGATTCGCCGCACGAGCCTGTCGGCATGGCGCAGATTTCGCCTTGTGCCTCTTAGGTGATACAGGAACAGAAGGATGACACCGGTCGTCCAGTCGAAAATCTCGATCGCCGCGTTCACCCCGCCGTCGGCCAGTCCCCGCGCGATGCTGTGATTCATGCAGCTCTCGCCTTCAATTCCCGGCAGGACCAGCACGAGCCCCCGGTCGAGCCGCTCGGGAGTCTTCAGGTGACTCAGCATTCCTCCGCAGAACCGCCCCAGCGGATGTAACAGCATCCCCGCCAGCGACAGACACCCGCGCGACACGTGCAGAAGGTGATTCTTCAAGCGAAGATTTTTCTCAACCTTTGCCACAAATCATTTGCTTGCCAGCGAATACGGTTGAGCCCACGGATAGCGTGGCAATCCCACGGATGAGAGTGAGGAACCACGAAATACGCGAAAGACGCGAAACCGGTTCTACGAAAACTCGATCCACTGATTCCACAGATTTCCGCAGATGATCCTGAGCAGGGCCTGATTCAATCTGTGAAAATCTGCGCAATCTGTGGATATTCGAGGTCGTCGCGACCTCTCTATCCGTGGGATTGCCACGCCATCCGTGGGTGCCCTCCTGAACCAGGAAAGAAGACGACCCACGAATGACGCGGATGGCCGCGGATGTTCCTTAATCTGGAACACCCTTACTGCTGTGGTTTCTTGCCTTCGATCTCGGCGACTTCGCGGATCCAGATGTTGCGGAACCGGACCGGATTGCCGTGGAATTGAATGTGAATCGGCCCCTGCAGCGGATGGGCTTCGTACTTCGGGGGCTGGTCGTAAAACGTGCCCCCCATCAGCTCGAAGTGATTCTGCACGACGATTCCGTTCTGCAGCACGGTGAGGTAGCCGGGCTTCAAAAGCTTGCCCGATTCGTCGAAGCGCGGCCCGGTAAAGATGATGTCATACGCTTGCCATTCGCCCGGCTTGCGGCAGGCGTTGACCAGCGGCGGGTGCTGTTTGTAGATCGACGCCGCCTGACCGTCGAAGTAGGTCTTGTTGTCGTACGAATCGAGAATCTGCACTTCGTATTTGCCCATCATGTAGACGCCGCTGTTGCCGCGCCCCTGCCCCTCACTCGAGACCTCCGAGGGCGTGGCCCACTCGACGTGCAACTGGCAATCGCCAAACGAGTCTTTCGTGGTGATGCCGTCCTCGCGCGACACGGCGTATCCGTCTTTGATCTCCCATTTCTCGCCATTCTCCCACTTCGACAGGTCTTTGCCATCGAACAGGACGATGGCATCGGAAGGAGGCCCGCCGACCGGGCCCGGATCGACGACCTTCGGTTCGGCCCATTCAATGCCGCTTTTATATTCGTCCACAAACGCCCCCCTGACGACAAGTGCTGTGCTCAGAACAATCCCTGCCCAGGCGATCAGGCGCACGGGCAAAGATGGAATGAATTGAAATGCGTGTCTCATGCTGCAAACTCCTGCTGAATCGTGCCGCGTGTCGGTTAAGGATGACAAGATTCCCCAGCATAAGCCCGCATCTGACGATTGGCCAGTACTGACTCAATACTGAGTACTCAGTACTTCTTTCACCGTCCCGCCTGCAATCCGGCGACGACGGTTTCCAGAAACTCTCGCGCCCGGCGGGCGAGTGCGTCGATCCTTTCGGCGTCAGTCGGACGGCCCAGCAGCGGGGCGAAGATGTTTTCGCAGCACAGCGGCATTTTCCAGCCGGTGAATGCCACCTGGTGCAGCAGCCGGTAGTGGTCGATCTCGCCCAGGCCGGGGCCGCAATCTTCGTCGCGCGGCCAATTGCGATGGTCCTTGATGCAGAAGCTGCGAATTGTGTCAGCGCACTTTTCGAGATCGGGGATCGGATCGACATTCAGGTAATCCATCACGTTGCCCGCGTCGTAATTGACGGCGATCCCGGAGTCATTCACCTCGCGGACGATTTTCGCACAGGCCTCCCCTGTCCCCGTGCTGCCGCCGTGTTGTTTGACGACGATTGTCACGCCGTGGTCCCGGGCGATCGGCCCCAACTCTTTGAACCGCGCCCGCCACAGCTCTTCTTTGCCTCCCTCCGTGTGGCCAAACGTCAGGACCTGCGGGATTCCGGCGGCCTGGGCTTGTTTCACGCGGCTCGTCAGCACGGCGACGGCTTCAGGTTGATCGGGATAGATCATCGAGAACATCATCAGCGGTTCCAGCTCCATGTCGCGACAGCGGGCTGCCAGTTCTTTGGCGCGCGCGGGAGGCGCGTCGGGGGCCACTACAGGGGAAACGCTCTCTCCTTCATCTTTGTGAGTCGTGCCCCAGGCGACGTATTTGAATCCGGCCCGCCGAATGCCCTCGAGCGCGCGATTCAGAGGAAACTGCGAGTACGGCAACGTCATGCAGGCAATCTGGAATTCAGTCGGCTTGCCGCCGGCAGGCTTTGCCGTGCGAGGCTTGTCATCCGCCGCCGACGCGGGCGATGTCAACATCGCACCGCAGATGCCTGCTGCGCTCGCGTGCAGAAACGCACGCCGATGAATTTGCTGGCCTGTGTATCCTCGAAACATGTGTACATCCCTCGTTTAACCGCAACCCCGGGCACCGCCGCGGACAGCGGTGGTCGGTGCGTGTTTCGTGCGACGACTGACTTCCAATCCTGCTCAACAGCACCTTCACGAGCGCGCCTTCGCCCAGCGGTCGCCATCTCTCTTCGCTCCTCTCTTCTCGCTCTTCACCCCGACGCGCGCATCCCGATGGGATTGCGGTTAAACAAAATCACGGCAGGAACCAAAACAATCTCTTGCGGGCGTCGGCGTCGAGCGGGGCGGCGTATTCGCTGATCTCGAACACCTCGCAGAATTCAATCCGGCCGCCCCGGTCGGAACCGTATTGGCCCACGAGCCGTTCGCGGTGCCGCGCGCTCCGCGGGGCGATTTTCGCCTCGTACCAGGTCCTGAGCCAGGCGATTCGGCCCGCTCCGGTCGCGGGGACTTCGTCCTCGCGGCGTTCGTTGTAGGGGATCCATTCGAAGAACTGCGAATGGTGCCGTGACAGCATCTGCACGATCGTTTCCATCCGGTCGGTGATGTCGAGAACGACGTCGCCCCGCAGCGGCGCGGGGCGGGTGAACAGGTCGGGCAGATATCCCACGACCGGGTCGCGACGGAGGATGGGTGTCTCGGGGCAGATCGGCGGCACGGTGACCAGGTACGATGCATCCTGCACGGCCTGGCCGACCGCGCGGTGATCCGGGTGATAATCATTCAGTCGGTGCGTCAGCACCAGGTCCGGTGCGAACGTACGCAGCTCGCGAATGATCTGCTCGCGGACTTCGATCGTCGGCAACAGCCGGCCATCGGGGTTGTTCCAAACTTCGTACGCAGCGCCGATGACTTCGCCCGCGCGGCGGGCCTCGGCACGCCGCACGTCGGTCAGTTCTTTGCCGGAAATGCGGAAGTGCCCGGATTGCCCGTCGCTCACCGAGACCATCTTCACGACGTGCCCCGCCTCGCGATAGATCGAAGCGAGGCCGCCGGCGTGGTACTCGGCATCATCCGGATGCGCGCCAAGAATCAGCAGTCGTAAAGGCGCAGCAGACATCGTCTCTCGTTTCCGGATTTGTGCGTTCTTCACCAGGCCCACGGGACGCTTCCCATGGGTCCGCGCCACAGCAGAATCCGGATAGTATCGTCGCGCCCAAAGAAAAGAGAAAGGAACCGCGGCTGACCCCGGGAGGACATTTCGGGTGCCAAAGTGCCCCACGCTCTCCCCAGTGGAGCGTGCTGCCCTTCGGCCCCCAAAAAGGGGATCGAGCGCGGTTCCTAAGGCCACGAGAGAGGTCGCGGCAAGTTCGAGAGGTTCCGGCAAAGCCTTGTGGTCTGGTCTGACTTGGCTCGGCGTCGCCGGAGTGATTAGAGGATTTGCAATTGACGGGCCAAAGCCCGACAGATAGCCGGAATCGCCGTAAGTCTCGGGATGCCTTGTGATTCCGAAACAACTGCCGGGTTTCGGCGCTGTTCCGAATTTAACGCGCTGTTTGCCGCCGGCAACGTGAACGTTGTTTCTGTTTTGTGCTGGCAACGACTTCAGTTGCGCAGGCTGAAGCCTGAACTCCAACTGTCAGGCGGGTACAATCACATCAGGCCCGGCTTCGATCACCCCGCGTCACGGCGACATGAGTACAACCAGTGAACCGACTGATGATCGTCCGGCCGATCGGGCTGCGGGCGGCCACGCAGTCGCACTGGCTGCCCCGCGAAAAGTCACGCGGCGGCAATGGCTGCGTCGGACGACGTGGGGGGCGTATGCGGCGGCGCTCGGCGTGATCGTCGAGACGTTCTTCATCGAGCCGCACTGGCTCGAAATCGTGCGGCGCGACCTGCCGATCCGCAATCTGCCGGTGCACTGGCAGGGAAGAACGCTGGCGCAGATCAGCGACATTCACGTGGGACGGCAGGTCAGCGACAGCTTTCTCATTGGCGCGTTCGAGCGCGTGGCGGCAATCGGTGCCGACGTGGTCGCCCTGACGGGGGATTTTGTCACCTGCGGTCGCCGCGACAGTTCTGTCCCCATCCAGCAGGCGGTCGACGTCTTCGCCCACCTCCCGCGGGGAAAAATCGCCACGCTGGGAATTCTGGGGAATCATGATTACGGACCGAACTGGTCCGACCGGTTCATCGCGGCGCGGGTCGAAACCGTTCTGTCCGACGCCGGCGTGAAGATGCTCCGCAACGAGTCGATCGGCCTGGACGGCCTGACGATCGTGGGACTCGACGACCTGCTCGCCAACCGCTGCAACGGCAACGCAGGGTTCGCCGGCACATCGCAGCACACGGCACGCCTCGTCCTGTGCCATAACCCCGACGCCGCCGACCGCGACATCTGGAACGGGTACGAAGGCTGGATCCTGTCGGGGCACACGCACGGCGGACAGTGCAAGCCGCCGTTCTTTCCACCCCCTGCGCTGCCGGTGGCCAACCGGCGCTACACGGCGGGAGAGTTCGAGTTGCAGGGCAACCGGCGCATGTACATCAACCGCGGCCTGGGACACCTTCTGCCCGTGCGTTTCAACTGCCGGCCGGAAATCACCATCTTCCAATTGACGGCAGGCTAACGGGAAGATTCAGTGAGAGAACCATGACATCCAGCCTCATCGCTGAAAAACTGGAACAGGCCCACCAGATTCTGGGCGAACTGGGCCTCGACGCGTGGATGGTGTTCGTGCGCGAGAGCAGCCACGGAGGCGATCCGGCGCTTTCGTACATCTACGACGGCGCGTTCACCTGGCAGTCGGCCCTGATCGTCACCCGCGCCGGGGACCGCATCGCCATCGTCGGCAAGTTCGATGACGGTGCCGTGCGCGCGACAGGCGTCTGGACGGAAGTCATCTCCTACGTGCAGAGCATTCACGGCCCGCTGGTCGAGACGCTTCGTCGGATCGATCCGCAGACTCTCGCTCTCGATTTCTCGGTCGATGACTACGCCGCCGACGGCCTCACCCACGGCATGTATCTGCTGCTGCTCAAATACCTCGAGGGCACGCCCTACGCCGAGCGGCTGGTGAGCGCTGTTGGCGTCGTCGGGGCGTTGCGGGGGCGCAAATCTCCGAACGAGCTGGCGCGAATCGAAAAAGCGATCGAGACGGCGCAGACGATTTTCGACGAGGTCGGGCGATTCGCGGCCCCGGGAAAAACCGAGCGCGAGGTGGCCCGCTTCATGCAGGACGCTGCCGCACGGCGCGGGGTTGGCCTGGCGTGGTCGCAGCCCTGTCCGATCGTCAACACGGGACCGCATTCGATGATCGGGCACGGCGTTCCCTCCGATCTGCAGATCGAACCGGGACACATCCTGCACATCGACTTTGGCGTGCAACAGGAGGGTTATTGCTCAGACCTGCAGCGGTGCTGGTACGTTCCCCGCCCCGGCGAACACGCGCCTCCCGAATCGGCGGCTCGCGCTTTCGAAGCGGTCGTGCAAGGAATTTCCGTCGCGGCCGATCGGCTCAAGCCCGGAGTTGAAGGCTGGCAGGTCGATCAGGCGGCCCGAAAGATCATCACCGCTGCCGGCTATCCGGAATATGGACACGCCCTGGGACACCACGTCGGGTGCACAGCCCACGATGGCGGGGGAATTCTCGGGCCGCGGTGGGAACGCTACGGCAACACGCCGTTTCGGAAAGCCGAGCCGGGAAACGTCTTTACGTTGGAGCCGAGCATTGAAGACGCCGGCGGATGCGGCTGCCTGGGAATCGAAGAAATGGTTGTCGTCACCGACGCCGGCTGTCGCTGGCTGTCGGACCGGCAGATGACGCTGCCGTGTCTGGGCACGTCGAAGTCACTAGACAACAGATTGCAGAATTGAAAGAGTGATCACCATGTCCACCGCCGACCCCTCTCCAGCGCCCGCGCCTGCGGGCGGACCTTCGCCTCAGGAACTGAAGCTGGCACTCAAGGCGTTTAAAAAGCGGCTCAAACTGACGCGGCTCGACGCCGATTCGAGAATTGGCGTGGGCCCGATGAGCAGCGGCTCGACCTGGGGGATCGTGGCCATCCTCCCCCCCAACCAGTACCCCCGCGCCATCTGGGACGAGCTGGTCAAGCAGGGCAAGCTCAAAAACGCCGGCCAGGGGATGTATTCGCTCGTGGAAAATCCGGGGAGCTGAACGATGTCGTGGCCGTCGTGATCCGCGGTTAACGATTATGGCTCAGGTCGATCCGGGCTACTGGTCTTTATTCGCCGGCGCGTCGGGCTTCTTATCGCCAACGGGAATTCCGGGGCGGCGGCCCCCGGCGAGCTTCAGGATTTCCGCCATGATTCGCCCTCGCGCGTCGGCTGACAGCGGCGCCGAGTTCCATTCCTGCATCATCGTCTGCATCATCGTGCGGCCCATCTCGCGCATGCCCCCCGGCTGATCGGCCACCGCCTGAAACAAGGCGAAACACATTTCGTCGGTCGTCGCGTTGCCGAACAGCACGCGCTGCGGCGGCATCTGCGGATTGAACGGATTGTCAGCCGAGTTGTCGTACCACGCCTCGATCTCGAGCACGGTTCCTTTGGGGAGCCGCACCGGATCGCCGTAGACGTAGCTGTCCTGCCAGTAGAAGTTCCATTCTTTGATCCACAGCAGGGGCTTTGCGGCGCCGTCGGGAAGCGTGGCCGTGATTTTCATTTCCCTGCCGATCAGGTGCATGTGCGGCAGGACCGAGGTCAGCGTGAGATCGACCGGCAGGGTGATTTTCGACCCCAGTCGATGGCGCGTTTCGCCGGGCGGAATCTCGATCGCCAGCGAACCCAGCAGCAGGGGATTGCGCGGCATCAATTTCGCGACCGGCTTTTTGGCGAAATACAGCGCAATGCGGGACCGGTCGGTCTCGATCTTGCCGGACGGGTGCAGGTGAAGCTGCACGACCACGTCGGCCCCCTTGTCGAGTTTGTTGCCGACGCCGTCAGGATAGAAACGGGGCGTCATTCCGGGAGTCCAGACGCCCAGGACGCTGGTGATCGATGCATCGATTGACCCAGAGGTGCGCCAGCCTGGTTCGGGCGTTGCGGCGTCGCGAGCTCGCGCACGACCGCTGGCGTCGAGAAACACGATGGCATGATGGACGACTGCCGGGTTCCCGGGCCGGAATTCGATTCCGACGACCATTTCATCTTTTTCGACCGGAACCGGCAGCACGAAATGCTGGAAGATGTCGGGACCGTCGGCAGGCACCTCGACCGGCACCTCGACCTCCACCACGGCGTCGGGCTCGCCGAGCCGCCATCCGGAAGCAAACACCGGCGGAGGGGGCAGGTCGTCTGCGTTCCCCTCGGCGGCGCCGGTTGCAGCCCATTTCTTGAGCATCTCGATTTCCCGCTCAGAGAGGCGTCGCTCGTCGAGGAAATGGCCGTAGTCGACCGCGGCGCGCCAGGGGGGCATCAGCCGCTTCCCGGCGACGCGTGCAATCCCCTCGGCCCGTTTGGCCGCGTCCTGATAGCTGAGCAGCGAAAACGGCGCGACTTCCCCCGGACGGTGGCACTCGGCGCAGTGCGCGTACAGCAGCGGCGCGACGTCGCGCGCATACGTGACGCGGGCGTTCGCCTCCGCCTGCGGACGCTTCTCGAACGGACAGCCGACCGCCTCGGTCCGTCGATTCTCGATGGGACGCTGCTCGGCGAGGGCCAGCATCGCGTCGTAAAGGTCTCGTCGCGTGGGCTCTGCGCGGCGCTTGTCGACGTCGGCGTACAGGTCGTCGATTCGGCCCCGATAGACGATCGCGCCGGCGGAGTCGATCAGAAACGCCTGCGGCACATGGTCGGGCTGAAACAGGCCCGCCAGCTCCCCGGAAGCGTCGAACAGCACGGGGAACTCGATTTTGAATTCGTCGAGAAACGCGCCCGCTTCACGGCGCGTGACGCCGGCATCCGAAAGAATTCCGTACAACGCCATCTTCCCGGTGCCCGCCGCAACTTTCTGCAGCCGGTTCAACTCGGGAACGTACTTCCGCGAAATCGGGCATTCTGTCGAGAGAAAGACGAACGCCGTGCCGGCACGACGCTCGTTTTCGTCCAGGCGCTGCACCTGCCCCTTGACGTCGAGCACTTTGAAATGGCCCACGTCGACTTTCGCGGGCTCTTCGGCGGCAATGCCCCCAGCACGCCAGGCGGCAATGACGACAACAATCGAACCGGCCACTCGTCCGACAGAATTCATCATCACCTTTCAAACCTGGTCCAAAAGCAGTTGCTACCGTGGATATACACCCGCCCTTCCCTACGGTTTCAACAATCCCCCAAATTCCCAAAAACAAGACCTCCCCAACACTCTTCGCATCCACAATCCGTCGCCCTCCTCCATCCTCCAACTATCTCCTTGTCTCCCCCTCTCCCTCTCTCCCCCTCTGCGCCGAACGTGCGTTCCGGACTCCCGGCCGAAAAACCTCTCACCACAATCCGCCATCTACGGCACCCCCCACCGGCTCGGATTAATCCCCGGTGCCTCGGTCTTCATCCCCTCGGGCTTGTGCTGCTGCTCCCAGGCGGCGCCGGTCGTGTTCAGGCTCTTGAGGAATGGCCGGGCAATCTCAGGAGCCGATTCCACGAGGCGTGCGTCCCACTCTTCGACGGGCTGAATCGGCCCGGCCCACGCCGGGCGGTAGCCCAACTGCACCAGCTCGCGCGGCCGCGGATCTTTGTTCGGATCGCTGCCATGCATCAAGAGCGACGGAATCACCACGGCCGTGCCGGCGGGCACGACCAGCGTGATTTCTTCCGGGTGCCAGCGGTACCGCGCGTACGGGCTGGCCTGGGCGTGAAACGACAGGTGCGAGCGGGGAATCAACCGGAACGGGGCCCGCTCGGTCGTCAGTTCGTCGAGGTAATACAACACTCGCAGCAGGCGCGGGCAACTGCCTTCGTAGCCGAACAAGTTTGAGCCGTGCGGCTGGCCATCGGTGTGCATCGAGATTCCAGGCGAGCCGGGCCGCGTCCGCTGAAAAAAGCCCCGCGTGAAAACGATCTCGGGCCCCATCAGGTCGGTGAGGAAGTCGATCATTGGCGGATAGCCGATCAGCTCGGCGACTGCCCGACTGAGCCACTGCGGCTGCGTGACCGACCTCGTCTGGTTGACGCTGTAGCTGGTGTGCGACATTTCGGCTTCATTCAACTCGCGCTTGATGCGGGCGATGATGTCGGGCGTCACGATCGACGGAAAGACGCAGTAGCCTTCCACCTCGAAATGCCTGATCTGCTGCGCGCGGCTCATCGCGGCGAAATCGGTGCGGTCGACGTTCATGAACGGGATGACTTCGTCCGGGCTGATCACCGGTACGGGGGCGGAGCTCATCGAGCGGCTTCCTCTTGTGCGCTTGTTTTTCCCGAAATACACTCGCGCGCATTGTGCAGCGCGACAAGGAACGGCATGGCCATCGCCTATCCCCACATTCTACTGTTCTGGTCGCTCCGGCGGGATCATGATTCACGCCATGCCGAACCAGGGCAGCTACGACCACGGCTTCTACAATTACCACCCCACGTTTGTTTTCGATTTGAGCCAGGCTAACCGGTACCAGATTGTGAGTTTTGTCTATGGCGACGGCACGACGACCCCCGCGACGCTCACTCCGCTGCCCGATCGCGCGCAGTATGTGAAGATGGCTCTTGAGGGAAAGCTGAGCAACTACTCGGGCCTGATGGCCGTGCTGCGGCGCCCGAACGATGACGCCCCGTTCGCCGTCCCGCGGCAAGGCTACTACGACAGCCAGCTTCCGCCCGAGCTGATGGCCGCGTGGAAAGAGCTGCCGCGCTGAAAATCAGGCCGCGCGCTTTCGCGCGGCACCGTCGGCCGGGTCGGTGGCCGGTGCGGGAGGCGCCCCAATGACCGCGGATGTCTCGATCGCGGGCGAACTGCCTTCGAGCTTCAGCAGCCGCAGCGCCGCAGCGGTGCGGCGCGGTCGCACCGGAACGGTGACCCGGTCGATCTGCCGGGGCAGTTCGCATTCGACTCCCAGAGTACTGAAGACCGCGCCGGTATCCAGATCAACCAGTTCCTTCTGACTCAGATGAACCGGGGGCGTCTCGTACAGCACGCGCAGGGCCGTCAGGATCGGCAGACTGCGATAGCGCCGGCCGTAGCGGGCCTCGAGCGCCGCGCGGACGCGCGGCGCGTGCCGCGGATTCATGTACGGGTAGATGTGATGCTCGATGTGATAACCGAAGTTGAGGTGCAGCCACCCCAGCCATTTCGGCACGCTGACGCTGAGAGAATTGGCGAGCGGGTCGTTGACGTCTTCGGTTTCGTCACAGAACAGGTGATTGGTCGCGATGTACGACATCTGCAGCATGTTCGCCACGATGATCGGCAGGACGTACAAAAACAGGAAGTGCCGCATTCCGACGGTAACCGCGACACCCGCCCAGAAGGCAACCATCGCGAAGAACAGTGCGATCTGGCGGCGGCGGCGTGCGGCGTTCCAGTAATCGTAGCGCTGGCTGTGCAGAAAGAGCGTGGTGATGGCGTGAAACGAGAACCAGAAGCCCAGGAACAGCCAGCTCCGCCGGTAGCCCGAGCCGGGCGCGAACGTCAGCATGAAGCGCGCCACGCGATTGCAGATGAACATGGTCACATTGCCGAACGAATCGGGATCGGCGCCGCTCTGTGACGTGTGTCCGTGATGGGCCCGGTTGTGCCAGGCCTTCCAGTGGGCCGGTCCGATGCAATAGGGAAGCATGCACAGGCCGCTGATCCAGTTCTGCAGGCGCGCGTTCTTGACGACCGAACCGTGCAGAATCTCGTGTGCGAGGAACATCAGCACGCCATAACTGTGTCCAATGACGGCCGAGAGCGCGAGCCGCCAGCCCCAATGAATTTCGGTCGCCAGCATCAAGGTCGTCGCCCCGCCGATGATTGCCAGGTGGACGGGCAACCACAACAGCCGCCAGGGATTCCTCTGGAAGGCTTCCTGGGGAATGTCGGCACGCAGTTCCTTCGCGTATTGAACGCACGCCTGGAGTGTGGCGGCATCGTTCATGAAGGGCACTGTGGGTCAAATTGGAAAGGCGGCCGATGGGGAAGGGCCGGGAATCTATCACCCCTGCCTTTGGACTGCAAGGCCTTATTTTTCAATCAGTTGCGAGTGATCAGCGGCTGTTTCGGACCGCATTCGACAATCTGGCGAAAACTGGAAGGCTGGGGTATTCGCCGGTCATGGAAATCGGCTTCTCAGCAGCATAGACTGGCCCGCATTGATCGCAATCTCGGGAATGGATCAGCGTGTATTTGTTCCATCGGCCGACGGCCGGGTTGCGTATCAGACTGGGAGCCCATCATGCAGCACGTTGCGACAATTGAACGGCTGGTCGACCTGGTCGACCCGGCAGGCAATGTTTTCCTCAACATGACGCAGGCCGAAGCGCTCGAGCGGGTCGCCTCGGGCGATCCGCAGCGCGTCCGGGAGATTGACGGGCAGTTCGCCCTCGTCCACAAAGCCGGCAAGATCGTGCGCCTGGCTCGATCGATCGGCAGGCCGCTCAGGTACTTCATCGCCAAGCGGCACGAGGGGCCTGCGCTGATTGTCGCCGAGCGCATCGATCAGATTTACGACTTCCTCAAAGGCGAAGGCCTCGACAACCAGTTCCATCCCTCGTACACACGGATGGCGCCGGCCCATTACATCACCGAAATCGCGCTGGTGGGCTGCCCCGACCCGAATCCCAATTACACCCGCTACCTGACCCCGCAGCGCAACCGGCTGCCGGCTGATCTCGATGCGATCGGCCGCGCCTACATCGGCCAGCTCGCCCATGAATGCTCGCAGTGGCTCGACACGATCGATCCCGCTGCGCCAATCGGCGTGCTGTTTTCCGGCGGCGTGGACAGCGGGGCCGTGTTTCTCGTGCTGTATCACCTGCTGCTGACGCGCGGCCAGGCCCCCGCGCGCTTGAAAGCCTTCACGCTGGCGGTCGACGGGCGCGGCGCCGACTGCGAACAGGCTATCCGATTTCTCGAAGCCAACGACCTGGGGCTGTTCCTCGAAACGATTGAAGTCGACTCCAGCGCGCTCGACATCCGCGATGCGATCCGCATCATCGAAGACTACAAGCCCCTCGACGTGCAATCGGCTGTGATGGCGCTGGCGCTGTGCCGCGGAATCCGCGCCCGCTACCCCGACTGGAAATACCTTGTCGATGGCGACGGCGGTGACGAGAACCTCAAGGACTATCCGATCGAAGACAATCCCGAGCTGACGATTCGCAGTGTCCTCAATAACCTGATGCTGTATCAGGAGGGATGGGGCGTGGGGGCGATCAAGCACTCGCTCACGTACTCGGGCGGGCAGAGCCGCGGACACATTCGCTCGTCGGCCCCGGCGCGCATGCTGGGATTCGAGGGTTTCAGCCCGTACGCGCTCCCCAACGTGATCGACGTGGCCGAGGGTATCCCGTTCATCGAACTGACCGACTGGCGGCACGACCGGCTGTACGCGCTGAAGGGGGAAATCGTCCGCCGCGGCGTCGAGGCGCTGACGGGACTCGCCATGCCGGTATTCGAGAAGCGCCGCTTCCAGCGCGGGGCCATTGACGAGCCGGGCTTCAGCGCCCGCTTTCCCGCCGACCCCGCCGTCTACCGGCAGACGTTCCTGGACCTCTACGCGCGTTGAATTATTGCGACGCCCCCCCTCAATCCCCCCGTGAACGGGGGGAGGAATTTGCGAGCCCGGGGACGGGCACCGATTCGATTAGAATTGGTCGCCCCGGGGTGCGTCCGCCTGCCAATCCGCCCGCGTTCGCACTCTCATCGGCGCTACTTTTTCCGGCGCGCCAGCGATTTCAGAACTTCGCAGCCCCGTTCGAGCGTGCGCTGCTCGGCGGCGTACGAAATCCGGAAGTGCGTGTCGGCCGGGCTGAACACGTTGCCGGGGATGATCAGCAGGTTATTGCGAATCGCCTCGGCGACG
>JACQFH010000453.1 GCA_016200145.1 Planctomycetia bacterium
ACCGCATACGGACAACTGGGGGTAAGGGGGCAGTGCGCCCGCACTCCGCTCACTCGGCATCACACTGAACGTCTCCACGTGCCACGATCACATTTTCCGCGTGGTGAATAAGTCGGGTTAATCCGCAATTGGACATCTCGGCAAAGTTGAACAAGGCTGTTGCCAGCATTCCGATCATCGGCGGGATCGACATCACGGGACACTTACAGGGGCCGATTGGAGGAATCTTGAACGGCGCCAAGCCGGAAATCGACAAGAAATTGAAGGATTCCCTCGATGTCCGCAAGGAGGTCGAGCGCCTCTGGAATGAAATCAGCAGCGTCCACAGAATCTCGGAGACCCCCCCGGTGTGGCTGCGGATCACGCCACAAAAGGTGACGTTTCCCGGGTTTCAATACACAAGCGAGGCCATCGACTCGGGGCTGACGCTGGATCTGGAAACGCACGTATTTATTCAGGACGCCGCGCCCGAGGTGGTGAAGTCGACGCTGCCCGAACTGACCGTCGGGGGACCGATCTCGGACGATTTCGAGCTGTCGGTACCGATCGAAGTATCATATGCCGTGCTCAATCAGCAACTTGGAGCGCAATTGCCGAAACAGCCCGTCAAATTGCCGGCGAATGCTTCCGTGTCGATCAAGAGTGCTGAAATCAAACCCTGTGGCGATGGCATTCTGCTGGCGGTCGAATTTGAAGCCAAACGGGGCCGGATTTCAGCCTCAGGACGCCTGTACATCGTCGGGGTCCCGTTGTTCGACGCCGGAAAATCCGAGCTGCGCGTGGAACAGCTCGAGTTTTCCGCCGAAACAAAGAGCCTGCTGCTGAAGGTTGCCGACTGGCTGGCGCATGCGGACATTCTGGCGGCGATGCAAAACGCTGCCGTTTTCAAGCTGGACACGGAATTGACGAAGGCGAAAGACCAGGCCAACAAGGAGCTCGACCAGCTCAAGTCGAAACTTCCGAAGGAAGTGGGGGCGAACGTGAAAGTGATTGACCTCAGTATCGAACGGCTGGCGTTCGCGCCAGATCGGACCTTCGCCGTCGTCAAGGCCACGGGGAAGATGTCGGCGCAGCTCAAGCGATAGTGCCTGCAAATCGGTCACATCGCGTCGGTCTTCATCCCTCCCGGCAAGCCGCGAAGGACCGGGTTCCAACCCGAGGGCGGCTGAGTTTTCTATTGCCTGCCCTGCGGCTTCCGGGTGAACCGGCAATTCGACGCACCGTGATCGAGACAACGAGCCTGAACGCAACCGGCATTCAATCGAGGTTGATTGCTTTGAGAATGCGTTCCGATTAGGCTGGCCGCGTGCTCGCAGAAGCGTCTTTTCCGTCATTGTCAATCTGAATCCTGGAGCCAAGAACCATGCGTCGAACATTGTTGGGCCTGACGGCGTTGCTGGTGATCACGGGAGTGCTGCTCGTCGAAGAATCACAGGCCGGCCGCCGCCGGAAATGCTGCAACCCTTGCTACCCCAACACCTGCTGCGCGCCGGCAGCCACGTGTTGTGCTCCGCAGTCGCCGTCCTGCGGCGAGCCGACGCGCGCTGGTCCGTATTTTTGCAACACCATACTCATGATGCCCGGCACGCCCGACGTGTACCAAGGCAATCGATTTCCCGATGGCGATATTTGCGCCAATCCGACAATGACATTGTGTTCGGGAGACGGAAGCACGTGTGGTGGATATCCTCAGAATTGCGATGCAACACACCCACCGAAAAATGCCTGTACGAGCGAACGCAAGGGCCCCATCTCGCCGATGGACTACGTCTTCATCAGCGCTAATCACGAGGGAGACCAGATTGTCCAATCTGGCAAAAAGCTTCAAACGGGTCATAAGAATAAGGACGCAGACAATAAGCGCGACGCTGCCAAAAGCAAGAACTTTGCCGTGAAGTTTGACGGTTATTGGTATGATCCGGACGAGAAAGTGTTCATGCGGCTGATGAAAATGAGCCGCGAGGGATACAACTTTTATGTTGGCTTTGAAGTTGAGGACGATCCAGGTACGCATTCCAGCGCGAAGAAGCTGGACACCGGCTGCACCAGTTACAAACTGATTGCATCCGGCATACATAGTGGCGGCGACTGGAAACACATCCGCGAGGTGACTTACACGGGCGGCGAATCGGAGATTGACGGCAAGACTTTTGTGGTGGTAACCGTAAAGTAGCGACGACCGCAAGAGCTTTCAATCGCTCCCCGGCGCGTGAATCACAGTGTTGAAGTCCTTGGGGTCGAGCCGAGGGCTTGCGCTGCGCGCGCACCGGAAGCCGAGTCCCGGGCTTGTATGCCATCGCGGGTACCCCAGGCGCGACCGCGGGTTTTGAGGAGTGTCTTTGCCCTCGAAATTTGGTTCTACGACAGATTTCGGGCCACCGCGGACGACGCGAATATCGTTGCTCGCCAGCGGTTCGGAGGGACGTGGACGCTCTTTGGTCGGATAGGCGACGCCCCACGACATCGTCCACTCGCCGACGTTTGAGTACAAAGAAATGACCGGCGGCTGAGTGTCCAGGCGATCGTAGTCGGTTTTGTTGACTGGACCGGGTACCCAGTTTTTCGCAGGGGGATCGTTATTTCCCCAGGGGAATTTTTGGCGGCCCCTTTTCGTCGCGGCTAATTCGTATTCAAACTCGTCGGGCAATCTCTTTCCAACTTTTTCTGCGTAGGCGACGGCCCGGTCCCAGGCGACGTAAGTGATCGGACGATAAACATGTGCTGCTGCCAGAGTTGCGTGAATCGGGCGTCGCGGTTCTTTTGTCCATTCCTTGATAGAAACCTTGGTAGGATCAAGAAAGAATTCCGGAACGCGGCGATCGTGCAATGGTGTTCCTTCGATCGTCGCGTCGCCGACGGTAAAGTCTTTGCTGCCTTCGATCGGCGCCATTCCGTTCGTGACGGTTTCCTCCGGAATCTCGATCGCAGGCAACTCGACGACTCCCGGCTCAGGATTCGTCCAGAATTGATGGTTGAACGTTTTTGGAATTGCCTTCGGATCGCCGGGGACATGGCGATACACTTCGTGGAAGCGTTTTTTGCCGTCCATGTATGCGACAACCAGGTAGTCACTGGGCACGAGCCGGACTTTGACAGGACTTCTGCCAGCGGAAACCGCGTCGCGCGGCTGCGGTTCTCCCGTCGTCGGGCTGAGCGGAATGAAAACGACGGTGGCGCCTGGCGGCTCGGTGGTGATCTTGACGGTGTGCTTCAGCGGCCGGGTCGACCCGTACAGAATGCCCAGCGACAAAACCAGCATCAGGATGACCGCCGATCCGGCCGCCACCACCGGGTTGCGGCGGGACCAGCGCCAGGCGCGTTCGACGGAACTCACCGGGCGGGCCAGGATGGGCTTGTGGTCGAGGTAGCGGCGCAGGTCGGCGCTCATCTCGGCGGCAGTCTGGTACCTGCGCGCGGGCTCCTTCGACAGCGCTTTGAGGCAGATCGTTTCCAGGTCGCGGGGGATCCCCTTCTTCAGCTTGCGCGGCATCGGGGGATCTGAGACCAGCACTTGCTGGATCAGCATCAGTTTCGATTTGCCGCGGAACGGGCGCTCCCCTGTCAGCATTTCGAACAGGATCACTCCCAGCGAGTAGACGTCGCTGCGGCGGTCGGCGTCGTGGGCGTCGCCGCGGGCCTGCTCGGGAGACATGTACGCCGGGGTCCCCATGATCCGGCCGTCCACCGTCATCGTGATCTCGGCCCCGTCGCGCTTGGCCAGACCGAAATCGGTAAGGTGCGGCTGCCCCTCCCGATCCATCAGCACGTTACCCGGCTTCATATCGCGGTGCACGATGCCCGCTTCATGGGCGTGGTGCAATGCGTCGGCAAGCGTCGCGCACAGCCGGGCGCATTCGTCGGGCGAAAATGGCCGATCGGCCAGCCAGTCGCGCAGGTTGGCCCCGCGGATGGCCTCACTGACGATGAACAGTACGTCGCCGGCCTTGCCGACCTCGTAGACGTGAACGATATTCGGGTGCTGCAACTGGGCCGCGGCCCGCGCTTCGCGCAGGATCCGCTCGACGTCGTCCAGGCTGAGGTCTTCCTTGCGCGGGACTTTGAGCGCCACTTCGCGCTCGATCGTCGAATCCTCGGCAAGCCACACTTCTCCGAATTGCCCGCTCCCCAGATGCTCGATGATCCGAAACCGGCCGATGTTTCGGACCACCTGTTCCCGGTAAGTGATGGTTTTACCGGGGTCATACAGCGCAATGCTGCTGCCGCACGCGGGGCAGGTGATTGGCGCCGTATGCTGATCGAGGACGAGGTCGATCGGGTTCTGACAGTGGGGACATTCGATGTGCATCCCGAACTCTCCTGGCCTTGAGGGGAACGCGTTTCGCGCCAGGTTCAGTATGGCCGCGCTGCCAAGGTCGCTGCAACGGTGTTAGTGTCGGCGATGAAGGGGGGGGAGTGGGAGAGGGGGAGACAAGGAGAAAAACGGGTTCAGGGTGGGCCGGTTAGCTCGGCGGAGGCGATGGTGTCGGGCGAATGCGGAGTGAGGAATTCGGAGTGCGGAATGGACATCCTCGCCAGATTCCCAATCGATTTCCTATACAGCATTCCGAATTCCGAATTCCGCGTTCCCCCTTACATCTTCTCCAGTTTACCCGGTCGGCAGAATGAGCGCACCATGCATGGGTTCCGCCTTTCGCAGGCTGGCGGACCAGCCGCGTCTGATGCACGTTGCTCGGCACTTCCGATACCGAGGGAAGAACTCGTTCCTTCCCGATAGACGCCCCCCACGGAAATTCAGGACGTTGCCGCAATGACTGCGCCGCACACATGTGACGAGCTGGAACGGAAAATCCAGGACCTGCAACAGCAGCTCATCCAGGCCCAGAAAATGAGCACGGTGGGGTCGCTGGCGTCGTCGATGACGCACGAGTTCAACAACATCCTGACGACGATCATCAACTACGCCAAGCTGGGCCTACGGCACAAAGACGCGGCGACACGCGAGAAGGCGTTCGACAAGATCCTTGCCGCCGGCCAGCGCGCCAGCAAGATCACCACGGGCATGCTGTCGTATTCGCGGCGGGGAAACGACCGCCGCGAGGAAACAAACCTCATCGCCCTCGTGCAGGACGTGCTCGTGCTGGTCTCGAAAGACTTGCAGATGCACCGCGTGCGCCTGCAGACGAATTTCGACGAGCAGCC
>JACQFH010000454.1 GCA_016200145.1 Planctomycetia bacterium
AGGCTGATCTCAGAAAAGCAGGCGTCCAAGCAACTTAACCCGAAGAGCCGTAGCCCTTAGCTGTCACTTTCAGACGGCTGGCTTTCCAGCCTGACAGCACTGGGCCCTCGTCGCGAACAAAACTGCCCCCAAGCCAACACGAATTACGCTCGGCGGAAGTCCAGCGCGCTGGCCGGCCACCGTCGGGCTACTGGCATCCGCAGCGCTGTCAGCCTGGAAAGGCTGACCTACTTTCGTCAGGCCTTCCAGCCTGACCTGCGGGCCAGCCAACGCTCGGCGGCCTCCTGACAGACGGCGATTTCGGCGCGGACCGTCTCCACCAGCTCGGCTTCGCGGCCTCGCTGTTTGAGCTCGGCAATTTTCTCAGCCGCCAGCGGCTCGCCGAACACCACGCACACCCGGTGCGGCTTGAGGAACAGGCTGCCGCGCCCCAGCGCGCGGTTTGCGCCGGCAATTCCCACCGGATAGATCGGCAGCTCGGTGCGGCGGACCAGCGCGGCGAATCCCGGCTTCAGGCGGCCCATCGTTCCATCGGCGCTGCGCGTCCCTTCGGGAAACAGGCCCACCAGAAACCCCTCGTCCAGCCGGCGGATCGTCTCACGAATGCCGGCGGCGCCGCCCGTGTCGCGGCTGAGAGGCATCACGTAGGTGTTTCGCAGAATCCATCCGATGACGGGCACGGGAAACAGAGTATCTCGCGCGAGGAAGCTGACGGGACGGTGCAGCGGCAGGCCGATCAGCAGCGGATCGAGAAAGCTCTGGTGGTTGCTCAGGATCAACCCGCCGCCGGACTCGGGAATGTGTTCGATCCCGCGCGCCCGGTACCGCAACCAGAAGGCAAACAGATTGCGAATGATGATCTGAAGAGTCAGCCACACCCCGTTGCGGTGAAGCGGCGAGCCGAGCGACGACGTCATTTCGATCCGCCGGTCGCCTGCAGGTAGAGCTTGATGAATTCATCGCGATTGAGTGGATACGAGGGGTTGATTCCCGCGTTCTTGAATTTCACTCTCACGAGAATGCTCTTCGAGACTTCTTCTTCGGTAATCTTCTCGTTTCCGTCCTTATCGGTGGCCTTGAAGAAGTTCGCAGCGACATTTTCGGCATCGCTTGAGCTCAACGTCGTCGCAGGCGCTGATGATTCGGACTTTCCTTCCGACGAGCCGGAGTCGGCCGGCTTGCTCGAATCTGTCTCGGAGCCGCTGCGACTGCCGGAACTGGTACCGCTGCTGGCAGACCGCGACGAACTGGACGAGGCGACCGAATCGCCTTTGCGGGACTTCCCTTTACGCGTCAGCTCCGAGGGAGTCAGAAACCCGTCGCCGTTCAGATCGAGCTTGCGGAATGTGGCCCAATCCGACTTGGGCCACTCGTACATGCCGATCTGGTTGTCTTTATCCTTATCTTTCGAGCGGTATTCGTCGGGGAGTTTGAGCGTGTACTTCTGCCGGGGACGGGAGGGCTTCGAATCGCCGGAACTTCCTGTCCCGGAACCAGATGCGTCCGAACTACCAGACCCCTGGGCCAGCGCGGCGGCCGCGAATCCAAAAGACGCCATCAGGCTGGCCAGCGCACACGCAAACAATTGGCGTTTCATGGCTCTCAGTCCCTGGAATCGGGGTCCGGAAATACAGGCGCCGGTGTTCAATAGGATATCAATTTAAGAGATGCGGCGGAAAGGGAAATCCGCCGCAACTTGTTGAGAACAGGCAACACACCTGCAAATCTATCGTAAACCATTCTATTTGCTTAGGATACGATCAGCGATCTGCTGATAAACACCTTGTGGCTGCTCCTGGGGTTGCTTAGCATCAAATACTCTGAGGTCACGGAGGATCAGGTCGCATTTCCACGGGATTTCTTTGAGGAAATCTAAGATGACACGAATCTTGGCAGGCGCCGTGCTGGTTTTGTGCGTTGGCATCTGGTCCGGCGGTCCCCAGGTGGTTCGAGCTCAGGAATCCACAACCGAAGACGACGACGCGCCAGCCGCACCGGCAGAAAAAGCCGACAAGCCCGGGTCGAAATCCGATTCGACGGCCGAAAAACCCGATCCGGCCAAGGATTCAGGCGACAAGACCGACGCAAAGGCCGCGGATGAAAAGACCCCAAGCGAAAAGGCAACCGACGAAAAATCTGCCGACGACGAAGAAAAGCCGTCGTCAAAGGCGACTGAAAAGCGAGACGACGCGCGCCCAGGCACGGCTCCCGGTGGAGGGCGCGGAAGGCGAGATTTCCGTGCCGGTCCGGAACGCGGTTCGAGCGACGCCAAATCGATTATTGCCGAATTCTCGCCTGCGGGCACTCCGGCCGCTGACGGCAAAGAGCCTCGTCAGAAGGTGCTGTCATTTAAGTTCGTTAAGGCCCCCTGGACGCAGGTTCTCGAGCAATTTGCCAAAGAGGCCAATCTGACGCTCGACATGGAAGAGCCTCCCACCGGCACCTTCACGTACACCGACAATGGGCGCTTCACGCCAACCGAAGCCCTCGACATCATCAACGGCTACCTGCTGAAGCGCGGCTATCTGCTGATCCGCCGCGACCAGTTCCTCGTCGTCTGGAATTTCGACAGCCCGCCTCCGCCGAATCTGGTTCCGATGGTCAAGCTGGCCGACCTCGACAAGCGCGGCCGCTACGAGTACGTGACTGTACTGATCCCCGTCAAACACTCGGTTGAGGCGAAGACGATTGCCGACGAAATCAGCGGCAGTCTGCTTTCTCCCCAGGGAAAAATTCAGACACTGATCAAGAGCAATCAGCTTAAGGTGACCGACATCGCCGACAATATTCGGGAGATCGCGAGATTCGTTGACGATTGGGACCAGACGCCGCCCGGTAAGGAAATGACGTTCCGTGATTTTGAGCTGGTCCACATTTCGGCCAGCGAAGCCGAACGGCAGCTGCGCGACCTGTTCGGTCTCCCCAGCCGCACCAATCAGGCCAAAGGGGCCAACGAGCCGACCCCCAGCAACCGCTCGCAGAACAACAACGGCCGCGGAGGCGGATTCGACTGGCGGAGCATGTTCGGCGGCGGCGGGGGGCGAGGCGGATTTCCGTGAATGGGTGGCGGGGGCTTTCCCGGCATGGGCGGCGGCGGATTTCCCGGGATGGGTGGCGGCGGTGCCCCCGGCGGCGGCGGAGACCGTGACGGCGGACGCGGTGGCGAAGACAGTGGACGCGGAGGACGACGGGGACGGGATCGTGGTGATCGGGGAGGCCGCGACCGCGGCGAGGGGGGCAATTCGGAAAGCGATGAGGCCTTGCAGTTCAAGATTCTGATGACCGCCGACACGCGCGGGAACCGCCTGCTGGTGAACGCTTCCGTCGACGACATGCGCCTCGTCGAAAGCGCCGTCAAGGCGATCGACGTCAAGCACGACCCGTCGGAACGGCTGGCGGCCCGCACCGAACGCGACCCGTACCTGCACGTTTACGCTGTGGAATCTGCTGATCTCGAAGTGGCCGTTGATGTCTTGAACATGATGGTGCCGGGCATCGTCATTCACGACGACACGAAGACGCACCGGCTGAACATCTACGCCAGCCCGAATGAACACAAGGAAGTGGCCAAGATCATCAAGGAGGTCGATACCGGCGCTGGCGATCTGGTCGCCGTCGTACAACTCAACCGGCTGCCCCCCACGGCCGCTGCGGCCAGTCTGCGATCGCTGTTTTCCACCAACAACAAGGGGGGCGATCCTCCCACGATCGAAGCCGACGAGACCGGCCGGCGGCTGATGATGCGCGGAGCCCCCGAGCAAATCTCTCAAATCCGCAAGCTTCTGACCGAAATGGGCGAGCTGGGGCGCGGGGGCAACGGCATGCGCCGCGGGCCGCTGGCAGTCATCACGCCGCAGGGACGCTCGACCGACGACATCGTCTCGCTCCTCGAACGGGCCTTGCCGCGCCGCGAGAACCAGTTCATTCGCATCGTCACTCCTGACGAATTCGGGAAGCCGGCCAGACGTCCCTCGCTGTTCGATCGCCGCGACGATTCGTCACAGATCGATCGGCCGGACAGCCGGAGTCGCGCGACGCGTGCGCCGGCCGCGGCCGGCAGCCGCTTCGAGCGCAGCGTCAACCTGCCGTCGGGGCTGCCCTCGGACGACTTCCGCCGCGAAATTCTCGACCGGATTCGCAGCATTGACGAAGAGCGGCCTTCGCGAAACGCAGTTCCGCGGGAAGAACCAGATGCCGGCCCCACCGAAAGCGAGCCGGCAAACGAGAATCCACCCTGCGAAGAAAAGCCGGCAAAAGACCCGGATGACGACGCGGCGGAAGAGATTCCTGCCAGGAAACCAGCGGCTGTCGAGAAAGAACCGGCCGCCAAAACGTCGGCCGCGACTGAAAAGCCCGCTGCCGAATCGCGACGTGAGACCGCGAAACCGCCGGCCGACGTGCAGATCACGGTCGACGGCGACCGGATCCTCATTTATTGCGAAGACGAAGACGAGCTCAACCGGATCGAAGCCCTGATTGAAAACCTGGCTTCGGCCCCCGC
>JACQFH010000436.1 GCA_016200145.1 Planctomycetia bacterium
CGCGGATGACGCGGATGCACCGGCGGCAGACCAACCTATAGAGGTTGGTGCCCCAGCCGCCGCTCGCCCAGGGCGCGAACCGGTGGCTCGTCGGCTGTGTCTGGGTGCGGTACAATGGCACCATGATTCAGATCGTCGACTACGGCATGGGGAACCTGCGGAGCGTCCAGAAGGCGTTCGAAAAGCTGTCTGTTCCTGCGGCCATTTGCACGAACCCCGCCGACATTGAGAGCTGCGAGAAGCTCGTACTCCCCGGCGTAGGAGCCTTTCGCGATGCGATCGCCGAACTGCGCCGCCAAGGCTTCGTCGAACCGATTAAGGCGCACCTCGCAGCGGACAAACCGTTTCTGGGAATCTGCCTGGGCCTGCAACTGCTGTTCGACGTGAGTTACGAAGACGGCACATGGGAGGGGCTGGGGGCCTTGCCGGGAAAGGTCGTGCGGTTTCCCGAAAGCCCCGACCTCAAGGTGCCGCACATGGGATGGAACCGGGTGGCGGCGGCGGACGGCTGCCCGATCTTCGCGGGCATTCCGCCCGAATCGTTCTTTTATTTCGTCCACAGCTACTACGTCGTTCCCGAAGATCCGGCGGTCGTTGCCGGGCGGACGGAATACGGCGAGACGTTCGCCTCGGTCGTGCAGCGCGGCAACCTGTTCGCCACGCAGTTTCACCCCGAAAAGAGCCAGAAGTTCGGGCTGCAACTGCTGACCAATTTCGCCAGCTTGAATGTGTGCGTTACGCCGGGAATTTGATCTCACATGGAAATCATTCCGGCGATCGACTTGCGCGGCGGAAAATGCGTGCGGCTCAAGCAGGGAGACTATGCCCGCGAAACGGTGTTTGGAGACGATCCGGCTGAAATGGCGCTGCGCTGGACGCGCGAAGGGGCGGCGCGGCTGCACCTGGTCGACCTCGACGGCGCCAAGGCCGGCCGGCCCGTGAACGTCGACGCGATTCGCGCCATCGTCCGAGCGGCCGGCGTTCTCTGCCAGTTGGGCGGTGGCCTGCGCGACGAAGCGGCCATGCGCCTGATGCTCGAAGACGTGGGAATCGACCGCGTCATTGTCGGAACGCAGGCGCTCAAGGCCCCGGAGTGGTTTCGCGAGATGGCAGAGAAGTTTCCACGGAGGCTCGTGCTGGGAATCGACGCCTGCAACTCGATGGTGGCCACCGAAGGCTGGCTCGACGTGTCGCACACGCCTGCCCTGGACCTCGCCCGCGGCTACGCTCGGCTCCCGATTGCCGCCATCATCTACACGAACATCGCCAACGACGGCATGATGTCGGGGGTCGACCCCGGGACGATCGACGACCTGTGCCAGATGAGCGACCTGGGCGCGCCGGTCATCGCGTCGGGCGGCGTGACGACGGCCGCCGACGTCGTCAACCTGGTGCGTGCCGCACAGTCTCACCCGAATCTCACCGGCGCCATCGTCGGTCGCGCACTCTACGAAGGCACGCTGACGTTGGCGGATGCGCTGGCCGCCGCGCAATCTCCCCCCCTTAGCAAGGGGGGGTAACCCGGCCAAATGGCTGCGCCGGCCCTCACGGCGTTCTGCTGATCGGAAGGGGACCGTGCAAGGGACGTCGACAGCTCATCTCGGCGGAGCGAGTTGACTACACATCGCCAGCACGTCCTCATAGATTCCGCGGAGCCGGCGGGTCATTGTTTCGTGCCGGAACAGTTCCGTGAACTTCGCGCGGCCGATTTCGCCGAGTTTTTGCCGCAAGGCTGCGTCAGCCGCCAACTGCACAAGAGCGCTCGCCATTCCGTCGATCGCGCGGGGAGGGAGCAGAAACCCAGTTTCGCCGGGGATCACGACTTCGCGCGCGCCGTCGATATCGTAGCTGATGACCGGCTTGCCAGCGATCAGACCTTGCGGCAGCACACGGGCCAGACCTTCGCGAAGGCTGGCGTGGACGACGATGTCCATCCCGGCAATCAATTCGGGTACGCGTGTCGGCGGGACGAGCCCGGTGAACACGAACTTGTCGGTGAGGCCCGCCTGTGCGATCTGCCGTTCCAGATCGCTACGCAGCAAACCATCACCGACGAACAGAAACCGGACATTAACGTTTTGTACGATCACCTGGCGGGCGGCGGCGATGACGTCGGCGTGTCCTTTCAATTCAAACAGCCGCGCGACCTTGCCCACGACGACGTGTTCAGGCCCGATTCCCAGTTCCCGGCGAATCTCGTCCCTGGGGCGAGGCGGATTCAGAAAGGGCTCGACTTCCATGCCGCTGTAGACCGTCGTGAACTTCTCTCGTGGAGCGATGCCCGCGGCGACGTACTGGTCGGTCATGGCGTCGCAGACGCTGATCAGTCTGTTGCAGCGATTCGCCGCCCATTTCTCGGCCCGGCGATACGCTTCGTGAGCGAGCCAGCCCTGGTACGCATGAAACGGCGACCCGTGAATCGTGTGCACCACGGGAATTCTCAGATGATGCGCCGCCGCCCGACCGAGGATGCCGGCTTTTGAGCTGTGCGTATGCACTATTTGCGGCGAGATTTCGCGCAACAGCCGTACAATGTGCCGGTAACTGCTCCAGTCACGGACGGGATGAATCTCGCGCCGCAGTTCGGGAATGATCCGCAGGTCGAGCTGCCGCGCCTGGGCCCGCTCGATCAGACTGCCTTCAGGCCCGATGGCCGGGCCGGTGATGAGGGTCACCCCGTCGTGCCAGACGTGATGATGATCGTCGACCGTCAGCAGCGTGTTTTCCTGGGCGCCTCCGAGAATCAGCCGCGTGATGATGTGGACGACCTGCATAAGCCCAATTTAACCGTAACCCGCGCGCGCGGCCAGTTTCTGAACTCCACGCTTAAACGACCGATGACTTAAACACCCGGAACAGCATCCACAGCGACGGCACGACGAGCGCGAGGCCCAGCGGCAATGTGGCGAGCATGAAGGCGATCGTGGCCGACGGCGCCGCTGCGCGCTCGAACGTAATGTCGGGATACACCAGGTACGGGTGCTGCGCCAGGCCCCAGCCCAGAAGCAGCAGCACGATCTCGGCGGCGGCGAACCACCGCGCCAGTCGCGATCGCCGGCCGAACACCGCCCAGGCTGACGCAGCAAAGCAGCCAAGTCCGGCACCCAGCACAGGCCAGGAATGAATGGCGATGAGCTGGCGGAAGAACCAGGTGGCACTGTGCCAGGCAAATGCCAGCACGAGCAGGGCCAGGCCCGCCGTCGCCGTACCGGCCACGATCGCCCGAACGCGAAAGTCATCCTGGAGTTGCCCCTCGGTTTCCGCTATCAGGTACACCGCCGCGAGGTACGCGCAGGCCGACAGGGCCAGCAAGCCGCAACCGACGGCATAGGGGCTTAACCAGTTGGCGAAGGGAATCGGTTCAAGGACCCCCTCGCGGTCGAGCCGCACGCCCCCTTCGGTCATCACGCCGAACGCCACCCCCAGCAGGAGGGGAGCGATCGTCGAAGCAACTCCGAACACGCTCCCCCAGACGGCGCCGAACTGGTCGCCCGGCAACGCCTGTTGTCCCTTCACGTGCCGGGCGTGCGCGCGAAACACGAATGCGGCACCCCGCAGCATGATCCCCGCAACCGCCAGATGAAACGGCACAAACAGCGCCACGCCGAGGTGCGAGTATCCGTAGGGAAAGCAGGTGAACAGGACGACGATCACGAAGATC
>JACQFH010000437.1 GCA_016200145.1 Planctomycetia bacterium
AGCCGGTTTTGTTGGAGTTATTCGACTCTTCGCAACCACAAAGGCAGAAAGCCAGCACCCCAACGGCCAGTATTCCAGTGACTTTCATGATCGCAACTCCCTATAACATTGTGACGCGGGACGCAGACGGACCTGATCAGATTATCCCTGTTGTCTGGTGGAGGCAAGCAGGGGAGTTGCAGATCGGCTTGGCGCCTCGCGAATCGCGAGTACTCAGTACTGTTACCTGAGAAAAAGGTCTTCACGATTTCAATACGGTCGAAAGTCGATTGAACGCATGCAGCGTCTTTTCCTGCCTTTGATGCAATTCTGCCTGGCGGCGTGGGCGGCAATCGCGGTGTTCTTTTTTGTGGTCGTCGTCGACTTGCGCATGTCGAAACACTTCGGAGACGAAACCAAGCTCAACCACCCCAAAGTTCTGTTCCCACGGTATTACCAGTTCGAGGCCGGGCTCCTCGCGCCGGCGTTTGTCTGCGCCTGCGCGGGGTTCTGGAATGCAAAAATCGGGCGGGCCCGGCGGATCGCGCTCCTGCTGCTAGTGAGCACCACTGTCGCGCTGGCCGCGTGGGATTACGGCCTGATCTACCAGAAGCTGGCGCCGATGCTGGAAATCCCTCCGCCCCTGCCCCCGGAATTCCACGCGCTGCACCGCATGTCGCGCTGGCTGAACGAGGGCATGCTCACCGCATGTGCGGCCGCGGCCGTGCTGGCACTGATCCCCGAGCGGGCTACGCCCACCGAGTCTTCATGAACTTCAGCGCGCGCGTCGCCAGGTGTTCTTCCGAGGGATACATCCGTCGCCAGATCTTCGTGGCTGCAGCCAGGGCAGGGAGGGCCAACCCAAATGCCTCGACGACGAGCCAGCCGTCGTATTTCACATCCTTAAGCGTGCGGAAGGTGGCGTCCCAATCGACGTGGCCTTCGCCCGGAGTCGACCGGTCATTCTCTGAAATATGCACGTGCACCGTCTGCGGCGCACACTCGCGGATCGCCTGGGCTACGTTTTTTTCTTCGATGTTCGCGTGGAATGTGTCATACATCATGCGCACATTCGGATGATTGACTTCTTTCACGAACCGGGCCGTATCGGCAACGCTGTTGAGAAAATAGCATTCGAACCGGTTCAGGTACTCGATGGCCAGCGTCACGCCGGCCCCTTTGGCGAAATCGGCGACCTTGGTGATTGTGTCTTTGCCCCAGTTCCATTCGTCAGACGTCGGCCCCTTGCCGCTGAACTGGCCGATCGCCGAATGCAGCGGCCCGCAGAGAATTGAGGCACCAACCGCCTGGCACGCCTCAACCACCTTTTTCAGCCGATCGACGGCCGCCTGGCGGATCGCCGGCGCATCCGAAATCGGATTCGCCTCGGCCGGCGAAACCGCGACCGCCGTGCGCTCGAGCCCCAGTCCGTCCAGCTTCTTGCCGAGGGACTTGTAGCGCGATGCATCCAGCTCGAAGACCGGCAATTCGACGCCGTCGTAGCCCCATTTCTTGATGTCCGCAAGCAACGAGTCGTGCGCCTCGTTCACATCGGTCGTCCACAGCAGCATGTTGAGGCCGTATTTCATCGGGTGCTCCTTCTTCTGGGGCGCGCATCAGGATCGTCGGTCACGGAAAAAATATTGGAATCGAACGGTGTGGTCGTGTCCAGCGAAGCGGAAAGGACGGAACATTCAGCCGTCACATTGAGTCCCAGCCCGGCAACAGCCCGGCCACGTGGCGTTCGACGATGATCCGGGACTCGCCGAGCGCCTCTTCAAATCTCGCGGGCAGCGGATTGAGCTTCACGCGGCGCATGATCTGGTTCAGCCTCCACAGCAGCCGTTGCGGATTGCCATAATCAAACAGAAACTGCTCGCGGACGAACAGCGGAATGAACATTCGCAGGCGATCAGTCGTATTCCGGGCCATGCGATTCACGGCGTCTTCGATGATTTCCGCATCCAGTTTCGCGCAGGCTTCGTAATAGCGCGGCAAGAGACTGGGCCGGCGATCGATGAGCACGGCGTCGAGCTGCATTTCCGTGAGAATGTGGCCGAGGAACGCGGGGCGATGTCCGTCGTCCGCGGCCAGCGCGCTGCGGAAGAGCACGGTCAATTCGGCGGAGGCGACGGCAAACGCAGGGGTCTTGTGAAACCAGCCGTCGTCGTCGAAGTGCTGCAGGATGCCGGCGGCCAC
>JACQFH010000428.1 GCA_016200145.1 Planctomycetia bacterium
AACCAATCCGGCGCAGGAAAGATGCGGAGGAGCTTCGCTTTTGACAATACCGACTTACGGAGAAACGGTCCGAAAAAGCGCAACTTCAAAACTGGCGCTTTGGGTTGGTATCGGTCTGCCGCCCGGTCGATCAGCCGTGGGCTGCCAGCTTCAGCCGCATCAGGTGTTGCTCTTCCTGCGAGCGGAAGCGTTCGCGACGGGCAGGGGAGCCTCGCGGCGCGGGGTTCACGTCGCTGCGCTCGGAAGCCAGCCAGCGTCTGCGAATCTGCCACAGCATGAGCAAATACAACGCCATCCCGGAAACGCATGAAACCGCCATCGGCAGGCCCGAATCCCGACCAATCGGTTCCCGCTCAATGGCCGGCGGAGAAATCAGCGCCGGCTGCCTGCCGGTCTGCTCGCGCCGAACGGCGGCAATCTGCTTTTGTGCGCGGTCGTGTTCGGCATGAAGGAAGGTCAGCTCCTGCCGCGACTGGTTGAGCTGCAATTCGAGTTCCTGCCGGCCCTGAATGCGTCCCTGGACGTCGCTCAACTGCGTCACGAGGCGGCGCTCGGTCTCTTCAAGGCCTGCCGATTCGCTTTCAAACGCGGCCAGGACGATCGTCGCCGACGAAGCGCCGGCAAGATCGGATCCGTCCGGCCGATCGGCAGGAATGTCGGCGAGCTGGCCTTCGAGCGTATCGATTTTCTCCCGGAGTTCGACCATGCGGGGATGATTGCGACCGTACACCGAAGACCATTTCGTCTGCAGGGCTTCGAGCCGCTGCAACTCGTCGCGGACCTTGCCGAGGTTCAGCCGCTCGAGCGCGCGCGTTCGCGCCGAGGCATCCGCGATGCGCCCTGCGACCGATTCCGCGGGCAATTTATTGTCGAGGTCGCGGCGGGCCTCGGCCAGCCGCGCCGCCGCCTCGCGATGGGCCTGCCGCACGCGCCCCAGCTCGGTTTCGAGGAAGTCCGGACCTTCGTCCGGCGCGTGGCCGTCCTCGCTTGCGGCCGCTTCGAGCCGCACGGACATCTCGCGGATCGTCTGTTTCTGGAGTTCAATTGCCCGGGTCAGTTGTTCACGCTCGGCCTCGATCGTCTGTTCGACGCCGTCGGCCGCGAGTTCCGGGTCTTGCGGTGAAGCGTCGGGACCGGCCGACAGGTACGCATCGACGACGGCCGCCAGCATCTGCAAAGCTTCTTCACGTTCGCCGGCAAAACACCTGATGCAGAATTCGCCGGGTCGCTCCTGGCTCTCACCACCGACCCGCGTGTGCTGGACGAGATAATCGTTGACGGGATCGAACGGCGATGACAGCGAAAGAAGCACTCCCCGCTCGTGCAGCAGCGTCGCCGCTTCAGTCAGTACTTCGGGAGTCAGCACGCGGGCTTCATCGGCCGATTGTGAGTCGTCTTCAGCGGTGGGATCGCCCCCGACGTCGCCGTCGCGCAGCAGCCGCGCGCAGGCTTCGTATCGCGCGCCGGCCAGCGTCTGCCACAGCCAGCCGGCCGAGAGGGAAACCCCCAGGCAGAGCAGGGCCGCCGACACCGCGGCAAACCAGCGTTTCATCATGGCTTACTCCAGACGTCGCGAACGGCCCGCTTGATTTTGCTGCCGGTCGTCGGTTGGACGTGCAGCTCATCTCCCGGCTCGACGAGCGGCGATGTCGTTGGATGCTGATCGTACGACGTGACGCTCAGGAACCAGTGGCGTTCTCTGTGCCCGTCGGCCGCGGGACGCCGCAACGTAATGTTCAGCGGCACTTGCTCGTCGCGAATGCCGCCGGCCAGCTCGATGGCCTGCCAGGCGTTCAGGCTTCGCCCCGGCGGAAGGGGATACGCTCCCGGCCGGTTGACGATGCCCCCGATCCTGAGCGGCTGCGCCGCCGCCTTGACAGTGACCGTGTCGCCCTCCGAAAGAACGATCGCTTTCAGTTGATCGCGATCGCGTGCGAGCGACACGTCGTACCAGACGGTGACCGGTTCAATACTGCAAACCCGAGCTGCTGAATCCTGGAATTCGTTCGCGCTCGATTGAGGAGGCACTTTGTATTGGGTACAGAATTCGAAACGATCGGAAGCAGCCGGGGCCGTCTCCGCAGCGCCGGTAAAGCCGTTGTCAAAAACGGAATACAATCCGCGCTGGCCCGGCATTTGTCCCGCCGGTCGAACTACCGCCGGCCCTGGCGAAACCGACAGGTCTTCGACGCTGTTGGCGCGCTGTGTCGGTTCATGCGGCTCTCGCCATACCTGTTCGGGCGTTGCGTCACCTGCGTCGTCGTCGGACGTGCCGGCCGACGGGGTCAGGTGGTCATTCGCGGAAGGCGACGCCGCACGCTGTTGGACGGGAGTTTCGGAGACCGGTACGGGCGCGGCGCGCGTGACGGCCAATTGCGTTCCCGCCGATTTGTTGAGACCTCCGGCCGAAAGAACCGCCGCATAAACGCTGCGGTCGGCCCGCGTCAATTCGACGTAGCCCGGCCGATTGACGGCTCCCGTGACGTGAACTTTAACGACCTGCGCTTCGAGGCTGCGGACGAGCACCCGCGGATTCAGCAGGTATTCACCCCGGCGATACCTGTCAACCAGCGCCGATTCCACCTGTGGAATCGTTCGATTTTCAACCGACACCTCTCCCAGCATGGGGACTTCGATCTGATACGCCTCGGTAACGCGGACGGGAAACGAATACGGCTTGCCTGGCTCATACAGGTCCCAGACCGTCACTTCCAGCAGATTTCGCGGGGCGACCGTGGGGGGGGCAGGGGAGGGCTTGATCTCTTCAGGATCGAATCCCGGCGCCATTTCGATTGGCTGGTTGACCCAGTTCGTCAGCCATGACAGGGCCGTCGGCTGAGACGCCGTCGGGCTGGCCGTTTCGAGCATCGAGCATCCTGATCCGCAACCAAACAGGAGCGCTGCCGCAAGCAATCGGTGGATCGCAGCAGGCCGTTTCGAGGATTCGGACGTAGGAACGGTTCCGCGCAACAAGGCAGGAGTGTTTTCTGTGGCAATTCGGGCGGGACAACGCAGAAGGGCAACAGCGGCGCACGAGTGCCGGGCGCAGCGGTTCGATGCGCCAGGACCAATCGCCTGACTGGGAACTGTCGAGAGGTGAGATGAGAATCGTGGAGGGCAGGTGATTGCCGATTCGCCCGCGATGCGCGGGCCGGCTCGGCCTTCCACCTGATGACGCGGCCTGATACCCGAAATGCGGAAAACGGTCAAGACGGGAAAATCAGTACTCAGCATGCCCTATTGACCGGTCGGCCTTGTTCAGTGTATGGACGCACCGCCGGCGGTTCTCCCTGTCTCCCCCCTCTCCTGGTCTCCCCCTTTCGTTTCACATGTCCCGGGCCATTCCGTGCGAGCGAGCCGCACCACGTCCTCAATAATATCTCTGATCGCGGTCTGTCTCTGGGTTGCCGGCTGCCAGAGTCTGCCCCTGTCGACCGGCGCGGGCTTTGCCACTGCCCAGCCGGAATCCGAGGCCCTCGACTCCGGCAATCGGGAATCTAATTCATTCGCCCATTCGTCGCGTCGCACGTTTCCAGCGCAGGGCTGGTGGTGCGGCGAATTCGAAGAATGGCTCGCCCCCGAGCGGGCCGAACGCGGTTACGCCATCGTCTTGCCGGGCGTGGAAGGGACGAGCTTCCACAACATCAGCATTGCGCGCGGCCTGGTCGACGCAGAGTTCCCGGGAGCGGTTGAAGTCCGCGACTGGACGACGGGGCACTGGCCCATGTTCGTCTATCACCTGATGGCGCTGGAACGCAATCGTCGCGAAGCCCGTGCGATCGCCGAGCAGATCGTCGCCTACCAGGATCGATACCCCGGCCGGCCGGTATCACTCGTGGGCCATTCGGGGGGTGCGGCGATGGCCGTACTCGTGCTGGAATCACTTCCGGAAGATCGCCGGATCACGCAGGCTGTGCTGCTGGCGGCCGCCATCGCACCGGACCACGACCTGACGACCGCCCTGTCGCGAACCGATCGCGGCATCACGAACTTCTATTCGTGGGGCGACGTGCCGCACCTGGTTGCTGGCACTTTGACCCTGGGAACGGTCGACCGCAAGCATACCGTTTCGGCGGGCGCCGGCGGCTTTGTTGTGCCCACGGATGTGAGCGCCGCGGGGCGCGAGTTGTACGCGACTCGCCTGCAACAGGTTCCGTACCGGCTGGAGATGGTCAAGTCGTTCAACGCCGGGGGACACATCGGCTCCACGAACCGCAAATTCGTCACCGAATGGGTCGCACCGCGCTTGGCGCATTCGCCTTAGGCCACTCTTCATCCGACTCTGGAGCGGTACAGGCGTTCGACGTCGGCGACCGTGACGGTGATTTCGCGAACGAACCCGGTATGAGATCGCTCGTAGTCGAGCTTGGCGGCCTTCGCAGGCTGCTCGTGCACAGCCTGCGAAAGCCATTCTTTATCGGTGTCCGAGAGGTTCCCGAGTCCCGGGTCCCAGTTCGTTCGCATCTCCATCACCAGCGATTCGCGACGCGGATCGAAGTTGTTGTCTGCGGCCATCGCTACTGCCCCGCTCCCCCGAACTGCTGCTGGAAGAACATGCCGATTTTCGCAAAACCCTGCATCTGTTCCACAGGGACCACCGTCTTCACGCGCAGCCCCTGAGCTTCGGTGCCCGCAGACAGGCCGAAATACGACGGTTTCGATTGAAGTTGCTTGATCTGGTCGGCGTCGAGCGGAAGCGGAAGGACCTGCGCCTGCGCGACCAGTTCCAGGATCTTGACGGCCGTATTTGCCAGGTCGAACATGACGACGACATTCGACTTCGGCGCCAGTTTGCCGCGCGCGGTCTGGAATGGCGTTTTCGTCGTGGCGGATTTCTGTTCCTGCGCCGCGAGGGCATCGGTCATGGCCTGCTTGCCGCCGCCGACGGTCTGCACGACCTTGTCCTTCAGGTAGACCGAGCGGGTCGTCATGCCTTCGGGCCCGAACAGCATCGACATGAACCGTTCCATGAACGCGGCTGCATTCGGGTCTTCCAGTTCGGTCTTGGCCGTGACGACATCCGACGAATTCTTCCCGTACTTTTCGGCGTCTTTCTTCAATTCGTAGGTCTGCTTGATTCCCTGCGTTTCGACTTTCTCCATCGCCTTGATGACTTTCTGCGCCAACTCCCGCATCTTCGAGGGATTATCCACTTCCGTCACGCTGACGGTGCGAACGGCCCCTTCTTCGGCGTCGCCCAGACCGAACGCACTGACGATCGACGCGATTTTCAGTTTGGCCGTTTCGGCCAGCGCGTTTTGCAGCTCTTTGCTGGCCTAGGGCTTCAGGCCCGACCCGCCCAAGCCCGTGAGCTGCTGGCTCAAGGTTGCAAAGTCGGACATGTTCCAGGTCAAGCCGAAATAGGCCAGATGCCCGGCCGGCAGCGACGTAAGACCCGCCAGTGTGCCTGCCGGCGACTTCGCGAGAGTCTTATCGGTCGCTGAGCCGGCCTTCAATTTCACGAGATCTTCGAAACTCACGCCCTCTTTGGAAACGACTGCGGCGACAGTGCAGCTCTGCGTATCGTCCAGGCCGTCCGACACAAATTTCAGGATGTGGTTTGCGATCTGACTGAGCTGCTCGGTATTGATGCCGCCCGGCGCGCCGGCTGCAGCCGCGGGCAGGTTTTCGATCTTCTGCCGGGCGTCCTCCTTGAACGCGGCAATTTCGTCTTTGTAGTCGATGATCAGTTGCCTGACGTTGATAAACACCGAAACATCGCCGCTGTCGAAAAGGGTACTGCTGTCTTTGTCGATCCGGGTAGAAATCGACTTGCCTTCTCCCTTCAGACGCGCCGCAGTCGCCTTGGCGGTGGCTTCGTCGCTCGTGTAGACCCCCAGCTTCCCGTGTTCCATGAACTTGAACGAGTCGCCCAGCGCCTCTTTCATGGCCGCCAGATCAGTCGCCGGCACGATGAACAGAAACGCGGGCTCGTCACTGCCGCTTTTGTCGGCCGGGTCGTCGTCGGTGAACATGGCGACGTACCAGTCGGATTCCATGTCGACGCCCGCCATCGTCGGGTTCGAAATGGCCGCGCCGACGCCTTCAGACTGCTGTCGTAGCTGGTCTCCCATTCCCGGGACGATCTGGTCGACCAGTTCGGCGACCTTTTCGATCGACGCCTTGGGCTTCTTAATGCGGATGACGAGACTGGCTTCTTCGGCGATTGCATCGAGCGCGGTATCCGCCGCGCGGAGCGGCAAACCAGAAACCAGAAGAATCAGGAGCGCGAGGGGCGTCTGCAATTTTCGCAACATGACCGTTATCCTGTAGGCACGGGGGAATCATCTGCAGCGATCGAGGCGCCGGCCGGCAGAGTGTGCGGCGTGGCGGCAGCCTGTTACGCCGCAGAGTATAACGGCCGTGCATGCCGAAAGGTAGCGAGGGACGTGCCTCCTGCGGAACCTTTCCGCCAGCCTTTATTTATGAGACGCCGACATTGGCCGCACCGTTAGTGCGGCCGGTGCTACTGTCCGTCATCAGGCCGGGCAGGCGGCGGGTCCGGGGGCTGTTTCCAAGTCCACGTATCCCTGTAGGTTATCGCCAGGTACGGCGTTTCCACGCGCCGGCCGGCGTCGCGCTTCGAAATCAACAGGGCATCCAGTGCGCCGCTGGTCAGCAGCGTTCGTTCCACAGGCCAGGCAGGCTTACCCGTCTGCATCATCTCGTCGATCCCCGTCACCTGCCAGGCGAAGTGCATGAACGGGCGGCCTTCCTGCACGCCGAATTTCGTCGACTCGATTGCCCCGTCGTCATAACGCCAGGCGGCGGCCCATTCCGAGATCGCGCCGTTCAGCGTGAACAGGTTCGCGCGCAGGCCGTCGGCGTAATCGACCACAAACAGGACTGGCTCCGGGACAAGATCGGGGAGTTTTTCGCGGGTTGCGGGAACAGGCTTCATGCGGGCGAGCGCCGCGTCGAACAGCGCCGGGTCGTACACGCCGCGCGCGGCAGCTTCCCACACCGCTTTGCCGGCCAGGCACTCGACCGAGCGGATCCCGGTTTCGCCCCCGTTGCGCCGCTCAGCAAGCACCTGCAGCATTTCCATCCCGTGAAAGCCGTACGAATCCAGGCCCCCGTACGAAAACCCGACGATCTGCTTGAGCTTCGCGTCACGGCGGACGTCTGCCGGAGGGTCGCGCCAGGCGGACGGCAGTGAAGACCCCGCCATCAGGGGTATCTTGAGCTCGCGGGCCGTGTCGTAGATGAATTTCGCGTCGTCCCAGTTGTCGGCCAGATGTTTGTCGAGAAACACCGGAACGGTCTTCTTCGATTCGCGAAAGACCTTGGAAACTTCCGTAAACAGCCGGCGCTTGGGGTACTGCGTCTGACCGGTGTCCGAATGCGGATACTTGCCATGTTCAGCCACCAGCAGAACGCCGTCGACGGCCAATTCCCCGGTCCCCAGCGTGAGCGCATCGGCGACGTTGTCGGCAATACGGAACTGGTATTGCGACGCCCATTTTCGGCTCGTGTCGCGCTCGGGAACCTGATCGGTATAAACCGATACGAGTTGCATCCGCGGGCTGGACCCTGTGCCGTCGAGCGTCAGCGTCTGGAACAATCGGCTGACGATCACGTCGGCATGCGAGTTGTGCCGGTACTCGGTGACGACGGCGGCAATGCGTTTCGATTTGGCCGGAGTGTCGTCGGCCCTGAGGAACGGGCCGATCGAAACGGCGGCGCTCGCCACGACAAGAACTGCCAGCCGCCTGCGACACGGCGGTCGAAGTGCATCGATGCTTCGCGCGTGCGTCCGACGGGAAAGTCGCTGGCCATCGCTCATGGCGGCATTGTAGTATCATCGTGACGACGCAGCACCCTCAAGGAACACAATCTTGACGCGCCTGCTGACAATTGCGATTGCCCTGACGCTGGCGGTTTCGCGCCTCCAAGCCCGCGCCGCCGACGCGCCCTCAGCCACCGAACAGATCGACCCGGCAGGAATCGGCGGATCGCTCGTGTTGTGCGGCGGCGGCCGGCTGCCCGACGCTGTTCGCGAGAAGTTTATCGAGCTGGCCGGGGGTAAATCGGCGCGGCTCGTCGTCATTCCGACCGCCAGTGGCGACGACACCGTCGAAGACGACGGCCGAGAGGTCGCCGAAATCTGGAATTCGCGCGAAGCGGCTTCGGTGACGATCATCCATACGCGGTCTCGCGACGAGGCCAACTCGCCGGCGTTTGTCGAACCGATCCGCCACGCGACAGGCGTCTGGATCACGGGAGGACGGCAATCGCAGATCGCCGCCGCCTATTCAGGAACCCTGGTCGAGAAGGAACTGGCCGCCCTGGTGGCGCGCGGCGGGGTGGTCGGCGGGACGTCGGCAGGCGCCGCATGCCAGTCGCGCGTCATGCTCGTCCGCGGACAGGTCCACCAGGATCCCGGTCTGGGGCTGATTCCGGGGGCCATCGTCGACCAGCATTTTCTCGCCCGCGATCGCAAGACGCGTCTTTGCGAGGCTCTGGCGGCACACCCCGGACTCGTGGGACTGGGAATCGACGAAGGCACGGCACTGATCGTCCGCGGACGCGAGCTGCGCTGTCTGGGAGATTCGACCGTCACGGTCTGCCTGGCTGAGGCGGGGGGACGAGTGGCGCGAGAAATTGAATTGAAATCGGGCCAGGCGTCCGACTTGACGATGATTCGCCGCGCGGCGCGCGATCGTACGCTGCCGCTCTATCCGCCAGAAAAGCCGGCCGCTCCCGAAGTCGCCGGCGGTGCGCTGGTTATCGTCGGCGGCGGAGGCATGCCCGATGATGTCACGCAACGGTTCATCGAACTTGCAGGAGGTCCCGAGGCGCTGATCGTCGTGCTGCCCACGGCCAACCCCGAGCCATTGCCGGACCGTCCCAGAGACGGTGCGTTTCTGGTCAAAGCCGGTGCGAAGAACGTCAAGGTTCTGACGGCGCGACGCCGCGACGAGGTGGAATCGCCCGAGTTTCTGGATGTCGTCAAACAGGCGAAGGGCGTCTGGTTCGGCGGCGGGGCGCTTTGTCGATGCGTATGAGGGAACCTCAGCCGTCGAGGCATTCCACGACGTGCTTCGCCGCGGCGGCGTCATCGGTGGCAGTTCCGCCGGGGCGACGATTCAGGGGGACTATCTTGTGCGGGGAAGCCCCCTGGGCAATGAAGACATGATGGCCGCCGGCTACGAGCGCGGATTTGCCTTCCTGCCGGGGACTGCCATCGACCAGCACTTCGCGCAGCGCAAACGTTTCCGCGACATGACCGGGGTCGTCGCCGCCCACCCGCAACTGCTGGGGATCGGACTGGACGAGACGACGGCCATCGTCGTGCAGGGGCACGTCGCCGAGGTCGTCGGCAAAAACAAGGTCCACTTCTACGACCGGACGAAGCCTGTGGCCGACGGCGAGCCCGACTACGTGTCGGTCTCGGCCGGCCAGAAATACGATCTCGTGGCGCGACGGGTCGAAGCGGCGCCGTAGTTGACGCGCAGGCGCACACACAGGAACGCGCACCGCCTGCGGTGCGCGTTCATCCGCGGGCTCGGCTTCCCGTGCGGGGTTTTCAACAGAATGCGGCGCGTCCATCAGGAATTTCCCTATGCACGCTGCGCCTTCCGGCACGGCATGTGCGTATAGAATACCCCCGTGGGATCGTGCCAGGTTTCGCTGCAAACTGAAGGAGATTTCCATGTCAACGCTGACGAGTCCAATTCGAATCATGGCAGTGGCGGGATTGATGATGATGGGAAGTGCCCGGACGGGGCTGGCCGTTGACATCGTCGACGACCCTGTCCAGATCGACGAAAGGATTTCGCAGGTCGTACAAACCACGAATTCGCTGTGCTGGGAAATGTATCGCTTCCACCAGCAGAAGCCCGACTACACGCAGTCTTACCGAACGGCGAAAGACCTCTGGAGACAGGCCGGGGCGCTGCGCGACGCTTTGCAGAACGAGACGATGGAAACAGAAACGCTGATGCAGCAGGTCGCCCAGATGAACGACCTGTTCGTGCGGCTTGATCAGAGTATTTCCAAGTGGGGAGACGGGGACCGGTCGATGATCGCCAAGAACGGCGCCCGAGCGGTCCGGACGGTCGTTGACGACGGCGTGTACGTCGATCTCCCCTTTATCGGAGTCCAGGTGGGAGGTCCGCGCGTGGAAATCGTCGACGACGGCCCGCCGGTCGGGCAGCGCCGACGGCTGCACCCGAACTCGCGTGGCAGCAAACGGAGCCTTGAACGGGAACTCGCCTCGGTGAAACTGGCAATGAGCTACCTGCTGGAAGACGCCGGCTTCGAGGCGGCCCCAACCGCGACCCCGACGCCGACCCCGCCCGCACCGGGCGACACCGGGAAACCGGTCCCGCAGCCGCCTGAAGAGACGACGTCGTCGCTGGGAGAGCCCGTCAAGGTGCTGCCGCGTGTGGGGAAAAAGTAAGACCCCCGCGTCGGGACGTCATACACGCGCACCGCTTGCGGTGCGCGTGTATCGTTTGGGACGAATATTCACGCTGTCGATGTGTTCTGGCGCGAATCCCGGCGAATTGCACTGGCTCGCGCCCTCAGGCGATGTCTAGGCTCAAATTGAGGGAGGCTTCAGGCCTCCGGGGCGGCATCTCTTGATCTGAGGGGCATTGACAGCGATGAAGATCCACGCACGAATTCTGTTCGTCTTGGCGGCAGCCTGCCTGCTGGCGGCAAACTCGGCCGGCGCCGAGGACCATCCGGGGTACATCTTCCCGGCCATGGGGCCACTCCTTCCGCCTCCCGCACCTGACGTGAGGCCCGCGCCTGATGCCGGGCCCGCGCCGCTTCAACCACGGCCCATGCCAGGTCCCTCCCTGACGCCCGACGCAGGGCCGCAGCCCATGCCGATGCCACAAGGGCAGGGGGCGCCGGTTCCCAACTCCGGACCGTTCCCCTACGGCATGCAGCCGACGCACGGCGAATCGATGCCGGATGGCGCACCGATGATGAACGACCAGATTCCGCCGGGAGCATTTCCGTTCGTGCCGCCGCGCATCATTCACTACGGCTGGCCGGGCCTGCGCATCTATCGGCGCGACGTGCCCATGCCACAGCCCAAGCCCGATCCCACGAGCCGCGAAACGAAATTTGTCCACCCGCGATCGGCCCGGCTGGAGATTCGCACGAAACCGCCGGCGCGGATCTACGTCGACGGCGAAGAGCTCGACTGCATCGACGGCGTGTTTCTCGTCGAACCCGATCGGCCGCTGATGCCCGGTTGCACGTACATGCACTCGGTGCGCGTGGAAGGGTTCGATCCGCAGGGTCGCGAAATCGCGCGGACCGTCGTCGTCTACCTGCGAAAAGGACGGGTGACCGAGCTCACGTTCTATTAACGGAATTCGTGAGAATTCCGCCGCATGATCGAACTACGCTCCGGCTTCGGCGGCCGGCGCGGGGGGCACCGCTTCGGGCGCCGGCTCGGCCGGCGGACTTACCGGCAGGCTGACGTTGGTCCCCGGCTTGAGCTGCGGAGACGTCGTGTGCTCGTCGATGATCCGGTGGATCTGCTCGGCGTCCATCACTTCTTTTTCAAACAGCTCGCGCGCCATGTGATCGAGAATCTCGCGCCGGGTGGTGAGCACGCCGTAGGCCGTCTGGGCCGCATGGTCGATGATCCGTTTGACTTCGAGATCGATTTCACGCAGGGTCTGCTCGCTATGCGAGTACTCGCTTTGAGGGACATACGCCTGCTGCGCGAATGGGTTACGGCCGCTGTCACGGTAATTGACGCGGCCCAGCTTGGGGCTCATCCCGAATTCCATGACCATCCGGCGGGCGATGTCAGTCGCCCGTTCGAGATCGTTCTGGGCGCCGGTCGAGATTTCGTTGTACACAATCTGCTCGGTAGTGATGCCACCCAGCATGACGCAGATGCGGCTTTCGAGCTCGGTCTGCGTGATCAGATGACGGTCGTCTGAAGGGGTCTGGCGCATGTATCCCAGGGCCGCCAGGCCGCGCGGGATGATGGATATCTTATGCACCGGATCGGTGTTGGGCAGGCTGCACGCCACCAGGGCGTGCCCGCACTCGTGAAACGCTACTCGCTGCTTTTCGTCGGGCGGTATGATGCGAGTCTGCTTTTCAAGGCCCGCCACCACCCGCTCGATGCCCTCTTCGAATTCGGCCATTGTGACGCGCGTCTTGTTTTTGCGCGCGGCGAGCAGGGCCGCTTCGTTGACGAGGTTTGCCAGGTCGGCCCCGACGAAACCGGGGGTCAACTTGGCGATGTGCTTAAGATCGACGTTGTCGTCGACCTTGATCTTGCCTACGTGCACTTTGAGGATCGCCTCGCGGCCCTTAATGTCGGGGCGGTCGACGAGTACGTGGCGATCAAACCGTCCCGGGCGCATCAGAGCAGGATCGAGCGTTTCAGGGCGGTTGGTGGCCGCCAGCACGATCACGCTCTGGTCAGAGGCAAAGCCGTCCATCTCGACGAGCAGGGCGTTCAGGGTCTGCTCGCGTTCGTCGTGGCCGCCGGGATATCCGCTGCCGCGAACCTTGCCGAGCGCGTCGAGTTCGTCGATGAAGATGATGCTGGGAGACCGCGACGCCGCCTGGCTGAACATGTCGCGGACGCGCGCCGCGCCCACGCCTACGAACATCTCGACGAAGTCGGAGCCCGAAAGACTGAAGAACGGCACACCCGCCTCGCCGGCAATGGCCTTGGCCAGCAGGGTCTTGCCGGTCCCCGGCGGGCCGACCAGCAGCACGCCGCGCGGGATCCGCCCCCCCAGGGCCTGATATTTTCCGGGCGATTTCAGGAACTCGACGATCTCACGAAGTTCTTCGACCGCTTCGTCGATGCCGGCCACCTGGTCGAACGTGATATCGAGATCTTCCTGGGCGTGCATCCGCCCGCGGCTGCGGCCAAATGACAGGGCCGAGCCCGCCCCGCCCGTGCGCCGCAAAATCATGAAAAACAGGAATAACGCCAGCAGCGTGACGGCTGCCAGGCTGATCAATCCTGTAAATTCGGACGGCGGACGCTCGTAACCGACGCTGATCCCCTTTTCGCCGGCGAGTTGGCGAAAGTACCCGCGCCCCTGATCGCCGCCTCCGACAAAGGGCACGACGTACTTCTTGACCGGCTCAGCCTTGCCGTCGGGCGTGAGTTTGTTGCTGTGTTCAGGCTGCGATTCAAACGTAATGTACTTCTCGCCGATCGTCAGCTTGAAGACATTATCCTTGGTGAAGCGCCCCTCCAGCAGGCCTTTCTCGAATTCACCCGCCTCGAGCTCAACCGTGGTCGGCTGCTTCGACAGCCACAGGTGCACAAAAACGGCCAGCGCCAGGACGCCCAGTACATACCACAG
>JACQFH010000429.1 GCA_016200145.1 Planctomycetia bacterium
GTTGGGATCGGCGCCGGCCGCCGCATCGGAAAAGCGGAACGTCGTAATCCGCGCGTCGCGATATTCGACTTTCTTGTAATCTTCGATGTTCTTGTTCAACGCCACCAGCAGCAGGCCGTCGACCGGCGCCAGAATCCGATCGCGAACGGCCACTTCGTCGCGCACGCCGATGACGAAGGCGAGTGCCGGCAGCCGTTCGTCCACCTTTTTCGTGTAGACCTGTTCGCGTTGCCGCGCTGCCACAATTCGGAACTGCGGTCCGATCCATTGCAACACATCGGAAATTCCAAATCCCGTCGGCTGCGACCGGGCCTTGGCATCGGCCATTTCGATCTGCTGCACCAGGTCGGCGTTGAACAGGTCACGTCGGGCGTCCCAGAGCTTCTTGTAATCCCGGAACCAGCCCGCGGAATAAATCGCACCAGGAGGTTTCAAAAGGGGTGGGGCCGACTCGTTCGGTTCCGACGCGAAATAGCCGCGCAGCCCCGCGTACGCTCCGTCGGTACCGACGGGAACGCGAATCTTCAGCTCATGCGACGGCCCGTCAACGAACAAACCGAGCGCGGCATAATCGGCGCGGCGCAGCAGGTCGAGATATCCACCCAGCAGAAAGACCGGGATCGGATCATTCGCCGGAAATTTCAGGGCCTCGCTGGTCTTCGGATCCTGACGGAGCAGCTTCAGATTGACCGTCGCCAGAATGGCGGGAGCGTTGCCGGCCTGGTCGACCAGCCGTAACGACGGCGGCAGTTCGAATTGCCGGGGGGCGCCGGCGCCCGCCAGGCGGTCGAGCGCCGATTCGAGTCCGGCTTTCGTGTTCGAGACGACGAGTTGCCGGCCGGCGATCGTGTAGGATCCATTCCCCACGCGGTGCACGGCGAACGACCGGTACGACGCCAATTCGGCCTCGGGTCCTTTTCCGGCGCCCGAAGCGCGGCGAATTTCCGCCTGCACGGCATCCATGAATTGTCTCAACGACTGCTCGTCAGCGGCCGTCACGACGACGGTCACGTCGGGCTCTGCCGGTGGTTTTGGCGGCTGGACGACAACAATAATTCCGCCGGCGGTCAATCGAGAAATGCCGGTTTGCCAGTCGCCCCCCAGGCTCTTCTCAATGAATTTGGCCACGTGGCGAAACTTGTCGATTTCGGGCGTCGTCAACGCTTCGTTGATGCCCGGGGCGTCGTGGACGAGACCCCACACGTCGCGCGACAGCGGGTTATCGATCAATTGCACCGGGCGGGCGACCTCGATCAGCACCGCCATCTCGGGGGTGGCGAGGTCGCGGGCCGTCAGCTCGCCGGCAACCAGCCAGCGCGAGCTGCCGCAGAGGAGAATGATTGTGAGAATCAGCCGCTGAATTGACATCGAATTAAGACCTTGGCGAAGCGCGGGCCGAAATTGATTGCACGTGTATCAAAGTTACTCACCTGCCCTCGGCCGGGATTCAGAATTCCACGATTTCCGCAGCCGCACTGGTCTGTCTACACAGATGTAGGGTGGGTCGAACGGAGTGAGGCCCACCTGCATCGGCAACGAGGTGGGCCTCGCAGGGCTCGACCCACCCTACGTTTGCCCGAGCCTGAAACTTTGCGATCGATGGACCACTACTTCGTCCGGCGCAAATCGAAACACTTCAGTTTCGTGTCGTCGCGCACGTAGAGCAGCCCGTTGGCGAGGGCCGGCAAGGCCCGAGTGGTCGTTTTCGACAGCTTCGCGCGGGCCAACTCGCGGTATTCTTCGGACGATGCTGCGGCAAGGATCAATTGTCCATTGTCGGTCACGATCACCAGCTTTTCGTCCGCCACGATCAGGTTGGCGATTGGAAATCGGTCGTTTGACCATTTTACTTTTCCCGTTTTCGGGTCGAAACATCGCAACCGGCCCCCTTCAGAGCTGTCCTGACGGCCGTGGACGCCGAACAGGAATCCCTGGGATGGGACCGACGTGCTGAACTGGCTCGACATGGTGTCGTTATCGGCCCACACTGGATCCGCGGCTGTCTTTCCGATCCGGCGACAGTCGGCACCGATGCCGTAGCTGGCCGAGAGAAACAGATGGCCGTCGATCACCTGCGGGGTCGCCGCGTTGACTGTCGGCCCGGGGTCGCCGTAACGAAACTGCCAGCGGACCCGGCCCTGTTCGGGGTCAATCGACAGGGCGCTGAGTCGCGTCACCACGATCACATGCCGCACGCCGTCCACGGTAACGGCGATCGGAGACGAATAACTCGCCTTTTCGTCGGTCGCCTGCCAGACGGTCTTCCCATCCGACAGCGCAAAGGCGACGACCCCCGATCCTTTTCGGCCTCCGACGTTGACGAGCAGTTTGTCCCCTTCGACAAGGGGCGTGCTGCCGACACCGAAGAAGCCGTCGGGGGCTTCAAACTCGCGACCGACGGGGCGCGACCAGCGTTTCGCCCCCGTCCTGACGTCCAGGCAGTGCAACTCGCCCCTCGCGCCAAACAAATAGACGGCGCCATGGTCGATGAGGGGCACGCAGCGCGGTCCGTGATCCGAGCTGTAGCCGCCGCTGAACGTTGCCGGGAATTTCTTCTCCCACAGCGGCTTGCCCGAGACGGCGTCGAGACCTTCGGCAATTTCGTTGTCGCCGACGCGATGAAAAACCACCAGGCGGCCGTCGGCGACGGCCACACCGCTGAAGCCCTCTCCCACATCATGTTCCCACACGAGGGCCGGTCCGGCTGCAGGCAGAGAGTCGACAAGCTTTTCGCTCGCGGCCACTCCGTTCCGATTCGGCCCCAGAATCTGCGGCCAGTCGCCGGCGCGGCAGTCAACTGCCGCGATCAAAGACAGCAGCGCCGCCAGGATGGTCATGACGCGGTGGCCGGGGGTTTTGACAAGCACAAACATCGAGCGGCTCCGGCGGGACGACGATCAGAAACAGACAATCCGCTGGCGTGCGATGATAGCGGAACTAACAGGAGGGTGACAGACTTGCGTCGGGTGCCTTGTAGACGTATCCCGGCCGCCGAAAAAGCGGCCGGGGCACATCGAATGCACTCGCCGGGCACGCCATTTGGACAGCCGGCGCGGCGGTTGCTATAAATTCGAGTAGGGCCTCGTCAAACACATCGTTCATTCAGGGATCGAATTCTCGTGAGCTTACCTCGCAACCCGACGCGGGCCGTGAAGATCGGCAGCGTGACGATCGGAGCCGGAAATCCGATCGCCGTGCAAAGTATGTGTGCCACGCACACTCAAGATGTCGAAGCGACAACCGCCCAGGTCAACGATCTGGCCGGGGCGGGCGCCGACGTCGTGCGGATCGCCGTCGACAGCAAGAAAGACGCCGACGCGCTCCCGGAAATCCGCGGGCGGACGCGCTGCAATCTGGTCGTCGACTTGCAGGAAAACTACCGGATGGCCGAGCTGGTCGCGCCGCATGTCGACAAGCTCCGCTATAATCCCGGCCATCTCTATCACCACGAGCGCCAGAAGCCCTGGCAGGACAAGGTCCGCTATCTGGCCGAAATTGCTGCGCGCCACGACTGCGCGATTCGCGTGGGGGTCAACTGCGGATCGGTCGATCCGGCCAAGGCCGACAAGTACGGCAAAGACGATTCGATCTCGCCGATGATCGAAAGCGCCGTCGATCATTGCGCGTTCCTCGATTCGATCGGGTTCACCCGGTATTGCGTCTCGCTGAAAGATTCGGACCCGGCCAAAGTGATCGACGTCAACCGGCGGTTCGCCACCGAGCGGCCTGACGTGCCGCTGCACCTGGGGGTGACCGAAGCGGGCCTGCCCCCCGACGGTGTGATCAAGACTCGGATCGCGTTCGAGCAGCTCATTGCGCAGGGGATCGGCGATACGATTCGCGTATCGCTCACGGTGCCCAACAGCAAAAAGAGCGAAGAGATCGCTGCCGGCCGGCAGATTCTCGCTGACATCTCGGCGGGCCGGGTGCGCTCGGTCGTCCGCTTCAATCTCGATGCCCTCAATATCATCAGTTGCCCGAGCTGCTCGCGCGTCGAGAACGAGGCGTTCATCGAGCTCGCCCAGCAGGTTAAGGAATTGACGGCATACGCGAAAGACCACGCCATCACGATCGCCGTCATGGGCTGCCGTGTGAATGGCCCCGGCGAAACCGACGACGCCGACCTGGGCCTGTGGTGCGCCCCGAATTTCGTGAACCTGAAGCGCGGTGGGGAAGAGCTGGGAGCGTTCCCCTACGACGAGATCCTGCCCAAGCTCAAGTCTGAGCTGGACCAGTTGATCGCGTCTCAACTTTCGGGTTTATCCGGACGATGACAGTCGTAAGCTGCGCGCCGATCGCGCGGTTGACTCGGCTTTTGCCAGAGCCATAGAATTGCGCGGGACTTTGACGATCAGGCAAACTGGATAACCCATGGCCACCGACCTGCGCCGCAAGGAAGAGCTTCCCGAGCTGACCGCTCGCATCATCGAGACGTACCAGACCAACGGCAAGATCAACCACCTCGGTCACTGCCCGCTCCCCAACCTGTCGACTGTCGTCGACATCGTCGAAGACCTGAAAGAGATCATTTTTCCCGGTTATCGGCGCCGCCAGAACCTGCACCTGGGCAACGTGGCGTATCACGTTGGCGATCTGATCGATTCGCTCCACGACGCGCTCACCCAGCAATTCGCCAGGGCTTTGCGGCACGAATTCGATCTGCGGAACAATTCGTCGTGCGGGGGCGACAGCGAGATCGATTTCGAGGCGCTGGGGCAGACCAAGACGCTCGAATTCCTGGACAAGGTCCCCGGCGTTCGCGAACTGCTCGCGTCAGACGTGCAGGCCGCTTACGACGGCGACCCGGCCGCCACCAGCCTTGATGAAATCATCTTTTGCTACCCGGGCCTGGAAGCGATCACGGTGCAGCGGCTGGCCCACGAACTGTATCTGCTGCAGGTGCCGATCATCCCCCGCATGATGACCGAATGGGCCCACAGCCGCACGGGGATCGACATTCACCCCGGCGCGAACATCGGGCCGTCGTTCTTCATCGATCACGGCACGGGGGTGGTGATCGGCGAAACGACCGACATCGCCGCCAACGTAAAAATCTACCAGGGGGTGACGCTGGGAGCCCTGAGCTTCCCGAAAGACGAGAACGGGAACATCATTCGCGGACGGAAGCGGCACCCGACGATCGAAGAGCGCGTGGTGATCTATGCCAACGCCACGATCCTGGGGGGCGACACGGTCGTCGGCGCCGGATCGACGATCGGGGCCAGCGTCTCGCTGACTCGCAGCGTGCGGCCCAATACGCTGGTCACTGTGGAGAAGCCGTCGTTGCGGTTTCTGGAGAAGTAGCTGCCAAATGCGGCCGTCTGGCTGCTTTGTGAGCACAGCTTCTTTTTGGCTTGTAGCCGGTACTTGCGCTCGACGCGCGCATCCCGTTGGGATTGCGGTTAAACGAGCATCGGTGACTACGCGATCGCGCGGGGCTTCTGAACCGGTGCGTCGCTGGCTTTGAGCGTCTGCACCTGGTCGAGGACGGTCTCGAGTTGTGAGACCAGCTTGTGCTGCGTGTCGAGCAGGTCGTCGGTCGCCGAGGCGATTTCGGCGTCGCGTCGCGAGGCCCGCTCGGTCGTGCCCTTGAGCTCCTGCGACAGGTTCGAAAGCTGTTCGCCGAGCTTTTCCAGGTCGTCGTGAATCATGCGGTCCGCAGCGCCCTGCGCCTGGCGGGCCCGCGTCACGACTCCCTGCGGGCGTTTGGCGAGGAAATGCGGAGCGGGGATCGGAGCCCTACGCGACGGCCGATTGGCGCGAGACATCGCTTCCTGCACCAGAGCTTTCAGGCCCACGTGCTGACGCGTTTCAAATTCCTCGATTTCGTGCTCGTCGTGTTCGATCAGGTCGACCAGCTCGGCAGCCGAAAGATCGGCAATCGGTCGCTCGGCGTCGATTGTTTCAGTGGACCCGGCTTCCGGAACTTCGACTCCGGCCGGCGCGTGCCCGGCTTCCAGGCGGGCCAGCAGCTCGACCTGACCGAAATTAATGATGTCTCCATCATGGAGCAGGGCGCTCTGAATCGTATTGCCGTTCACCGCCAGGACAGGTTCCGTCGCGATCGCTTCCAGCGTGATGTCGCGGCCCGCGGTGGTGATGATCGAATGCAGGGCCGGCATGCCGTCGCCCCCGATTCGCAGGTCGCACGTCTTGCCCGCTCCAATCAGGAATCGGGCGCTATTGACCGGCCGCCGACGAAAACGAGTGCTGCCGCGCGTGACTTCCAGAACCAGGTGAACAGGCAGGACGGGGGCAGAATGTTCGCGAATCGTGTGCTCAAAATGGGAAGAAGTGCTCTGCAACGGAGCCATACGGTCAACCTCTTGTCGACGGAAAGTTAGCTGAGGCGCTGCCTCTGAGCCTGGCAGCGAGACGAAGCGGGTCTCTTTGATTTCGACAGGCAATTTCGCGCGCCATGAGCGAATCGGAAGGCGGGCCGGGTTGAGGTCGAATCCTCCGCCTGTTGCAGCGAACCGTCGCACGATGCGGCTTCTGCCGGGACTTCCCCGCACGGCGGCGGCGGAAAAGCGGCGCAGGCTGGGCAGAGTTTTGCGCGGCGAGAAACTGTAGCGCGCGTGCCGGCGGCGCAAGGCAGCGAAGCTGTCGGGCCGGGCGTCAAAGCAGACAATGAAACGGGGACGGAAGATCGAGGATGGTGACGGACGAGATTCGCATCCCGCCATCTTCGATCCTCCATCTTCGATCCTCGCCATTCTCCTTGTCTCCCCCTCTCCTTGTCTTCGAATTCGGGAGCAGGGGGTCGGCACTCGACAAAGAGTTCGGCCGCAAATCCGGCGCTCAGTGAGCCTTCCGGGCCAGCGCCAGCTTGCGCCGCGCCCGTTCGAGCTCTTTGAACTTGCGGTCGAGCTCGGCATCATTGCGCGCGGCGAGGTGCTGAGCCGCTTGAAGCTCGTTTTCGGCCTGATTGGCGTCGAGTAACCTGGCAGGCTGGGCGCGATTTGTCAGCATCGACACGACGTTGCCCTTCACCTGCACGAACCCGCCGTCTACGAAATAGGTCTTCGTCCCGCCGGCAGTGGTAATCTGCAGTTCGCCATAGCCCAGCCGGCCCACGAGCGGCGCGCGCCCGGGAAGAATGCCGATCTGGCCGTCGTACAGCGGAAAGCGCAACGCCTCGACAGGCTCATCGAGCAGCGTCGTCTCGGGAGTCACGAGCACAAGCCGCAGTTGTTTGTTTGTCGTCATGTTCGTAGTCAGTTTCGCGCGATTCCGCGAAGCGGGCAAGCCCGATGCTTGTCACTTCGCAAACGCATCGTAATTCGACTTACCCTGCTGACTTTTTCGCTTGTTCTGCCGCTTCCTGTACGCCGCCGACGTACATGAACGCCGATTCGGGAAGGTGGTCCCACGTGCCGTCGCAGATTTCTTCGAAACTCTGAATCGTCTCGGCCAGCGGCGTAATCTTGCCTGCCTTGCCGGTGAAAACTTCCGCCACGAGGAACGGCTGCGACAGGAACCGCTCGATGCGGCGCGCGCGATGCACGACGAGCTTGTCGTCTTCGCTCAGTTCGTCGACACCGAGAATCGCGATGATGTCCTGCAGCTCGCGATAACGCTGCAAAGTCTGCTGCACCCGCCGGGCCACTTTGTAGTGCCGCTCGCCGACGTACTGCGGATCGAGAATTCGGCTCGACGATGAGAGCGGGTCGATGGCCGGGTAAATCCCCTTTTCGGAAATCTTCCGTTCGAGGTAGATGAAGGCGTCGAGGTGCGAGAACGCGGTCGCCGGGGCCGGATCGGTGGGGTCGTCGGCCGGGACGTATACGGCCTGCACGCTGGTGATGGCCCCCGCAGTCGTCGAGGTGATCCGTTCCTGCAATTCGCCGAGCTCGGTTCCCAGCGTGGGCTGATAACCCACGGCACTGGGCATGCGCCCCAGCAGGGCCGAGACTTCACTGCCCGCCTGCGAAAAGCGAAATATGTTGTCGATAAACAGCAGCGTGTCGGAGCCTGTGGCGTCTCGGAACCATTCGGCCATGGTGAGGGCCGACAGGGCGACGCGCAGGCGGGCGCCGGGCGGCTCGTTCATCTGTCCGAACACCATGCAGGTCTGCTCGATGACGCTACGGTCGGTCTTGCCAATCTTGGTTTCCTGCATTTCGAGCCACAGGTCGTTTCCTTCGCGGGTGCGCTCGCCGACACCGGCGAAGACCGAGAAACCGCCGTGGGCGCTGGCGATGCGGGCGATGAGCTCGGTGAGAATGACCGTCTTGCCCAGTCCCGCCCCGCCGAACAGCCCGGCCTTTCCGCCGCGGACGAACGGCGTGAGGAGGTCGATGACTTTGATCCCCGTTTCGAAGACTTGCGTCTTGGCCGAGAGCTTGCTGAGCTCCGGCGGATGGCGATGGATCGGCCAGCGTTCTTCGCAATTGACCGGACCGCGGCCGTCGATCGGGTCGCCCACCAGATTGAAGACCCGCCCCAGTGTTCCTTTTCCGACCGGCACCGTGACCGGTGAGCCCGTGTCGAGCACGTCCATGCCGCGGACCAGTCCGTCGGTCGACCCCAGCGCGATGCACCGCACGCGACCGCCCCCCAGGTGCTGCTGCACCTCGCCGGTCAGCTTGAGCGTCAGTCCCTTGACATTGGCGTCGACCTTGACGGCGTTGTAGATTTCGGGAAGCTGAGACTCTGGAAACTCGGCGTCGAACGTCGAGCCGATTACCTGCGTGATCTGGCCGACTGTGCCGGGAGTCGTTCCCGAGGCGGGTGCACTGGCTGTGGCGGTGGACATGCTGCTCTTTCCGATCGTGTGTCTGTGAAAACGATGAGTGTCGTCTGTCAGTTGAGGGCTTCGGCCCCGCCGATGATCTCGCTCAGCTCGCTGGTGATCTGGGCCTGGCGGGCGCGGTTGTAGATTCGCGACAGGTTGCTGATCATATCGCCCGCGTTCTCGGTGGCCCCCTTCATGGCCACCATGCGGAAGATCTGTTCGCTGACGGCGGCATCCAGGAAGCACTTGAACAAGCGCGCCTTGAACGCCGCCGGCAGGATCTCTTCGAGGATGTCTTCCGCCGAAGGATAGAAATCGTATTGAATGGCCGGGCCGCCGGCGGGTTTCCCGGCCGTGGCGGCCGGCGACGTCAGCGGGAGCAGCGTTTCGACCGTCGCCGCCTGTCTGGAGGCCGATTGGAATTTGACGAACGCCACGTCGACCCAGTCGATCTGACGGTTCACGTACATCTGGATGTAGCGCGAGGCGATCGCGTCGACTTCGTCGTAGCGGGGCTTGTCTTCGAAATTGGTGAACGTCTGGTCGGCTTTGGCCTTCTGAAACCGCAAAAAGTTCAGACCCCGCTTGCCCGAGACTTCCAGGATCAACTTCTGTCCGCTGGCCGCGGCTTCGCGCATCCGGTGCTGCACGAGTTTCAGGACCCCCGAGTTATAACCGCCGCACAGGCCCCGGTTCGACGTCAGGACCAGCAGCACCCCCGCCTTGGGCTCCTCGCGGGCTTCCATCAGCGGATGGGAGAAATTGGTGGCCGAAGCGGCCAGGTCGGCCGCCAGTTCGGCAATCTTACGGGTGTAGGCAGCGGCCTGGGTGGCGCGATCCATCGCCTTTTTGAACCGCGCGGTGGCGATCAACTCCATCGTCCGCGTGATCTTGCGGATGTTGCGGACTGCCTTCAGGCGTTTCAGAACGGAACGGGCTTTGGCCATGGTTGATTTCTCACTTGTTTAACCCGGAGCCATCGGCGACGGTGCGAGCAAAATTCGCCGTCGGACCACCGCGATTCGCCGCGGTGCCCGGCACCGGGTCAAACGATCTATTTCTTCGATGCAAATTGCTTCTTGAACTCTTCGAGGGCCGCGCGCAACTGCTGTTCGAGCGGGCCAGACAGCTCTTTCGTTTCGATCAACTTGTCGCGCACTTCCGACTTCTGCTCGCGCATGAACGCCAGCATTTCACGCGCGGCGGCCGCCACCTGATTCACCGGAATCGAATCGAAATATCCCTGCGTGCCGGCGAAAATGCTGATCACCTGATCGGCCACGTGCAGCGGTTCGAACTGCGGCTGCTTGGGCAGCGCGACCAGGCGGTAGCCGCGATCGAGCCGCGACTGGGTTTCTTTATCGAGCTCGGTGCCGAGCTGGGCGAACGCTTCCAGCTCGCGGAATGCGGCCAGGTCGAGACGCAGACCGCCGGCGACCATCTTGTTCTTCATGGCCTTGGTCTGGGCGTTGCCTCCCACTCGCGACACGCTGATGCCGACGTTGATGGCAGGCCGCACGCCGGCAAAGAACAGGTCGGGCTCGAGATAAATCTGACCGTCAGTGATTGAAATCACGTTGGTCGGAATGTAGGCCGAGACGTCGCCCTGCAGGGTTTCGATCACCGGGAGCGCAGTCATGGTGCCGCCCCCAAGTTCGTCGCTGAGCTTGGCGGCGCGTTCGAGCAGGCGGCTGTGGCAGTAGAAAATATCGCCGGGAAACGCCTCGCGCCCGGGAGGCCGCCGCATCAGCAGCGAGAGCTGCCGGTAGGCGATGGCCTGCTTCGACAGGTCGTCGTATACGACGAGCGTGTGCTTTCCCTGGTACATGAAGTACTCCGCCAGGGCGGCGCCCGAATAGGGGGCGATGTACTGCAAAGGAGCCGGATCGCTCGAGGGCGAGCTGACGACAATCGTGTAATCCATCGCCCCGTGCGCCCGCAGCGCCTCGATCACGCCAGCGACCGACGCCGACCGCTGACCGCACGCCACGTACACGCAGATCACGTCCTGTCCCTTCTGGTTCAGGATCGTGTCGAGGCACACGGCCGTCTTGCCGGTCTTGCGGTCGCCGATGATCAGCTCACGCTGGCCGCGGCCGATTGGGGTCATGGCGTCGACGGCTTTGATGCCGGTCTGCAGGGGCTGCTTGACCGGCTGGCGGCCGGCGATGCCCGGCGCCACCGTTTCCAGAGGGCGTGATTCCGTCGCCAGGATCGGGCCTTTTCCGTCGAGCGGGTTCCCCAGCGGATCGACCACGCGGCCGATCATCACATCCCCGACCGGCACCGACAGCAGTTGACCGGTGCTTTTGACTTCATCCCCCTCGGCAATTTTCAGGTAATCGCCGAGAATGATCACGCCGACCGAATTCTCTTCGAGGTTGAACACCTGCCCGCGCACGCCTCCGGGGAATTCGACCATTTCGCCGGCCATCGCGCCGCCCAGGCCGTAGACGCGCGCGATGCCGTCGCCGACTTCGAGCACGCGCCCGATCTCATTGGATTCCACCTGACCGCGAAAGTCTTCAATCTCTTTCTGAAGTACTGAAGCGATCTCGTCCGCTTTGAATTTCATTGAGGCTCCTCTCGCGCACACGGTGCCGCAGTTGATTCAACCGGGCCCGCAGCGAACCATCGTAAACGGTATCTCCAACACGAATCCGCATGCCGCCCAACAGGCTCGGGTCGACCGCGGCTTCAATGATCGGCGTGGCAGACAGCGTCTGCGCCATCCGATCGCGAATTTTCTGCAGCGTTGCTTCCGACAGCGGCTGCGCTGAAATGACCTGCACCCGCTTTATCCCGGCGCGCCGTTCCATTTCGATCTCGGCCTGCGCCAGGATCAGCGACACCAGTTGCAGCCGGTCGTGCCGTGCCAGCACGCGCAGGAAATTTGTAAACAGCTCGCTGGCCCGGCCCGCCACGACGCGGTCGACAATGGCCAGCTTCTTGTCGCGCCCGATCATGCCCGACGCCAGCACCCGTCCAAAATCGTGCTGCCGCGCCACAACCTGGTCGATGAACGCCCGAAACTCCTCCAGTGCCTGCGGCAGTTCCCCCTCGGGGACTGCACTCAGAAACGCGTCGGCATAGATGCGTGCCACGGCCCCGGCGGCGGGGTCCTGCATCACGGTTTCGATGCGGGTCTTGATCTGTTGGGTCTTTTTGGCCATCGCCTGTGACTGTCTGGCTTAGTGCTTGCGCTGCGCAAAATTGCTCAGCGCTTCATCGATCAGACGTTCGTTGTCGGCCCCCGTCAGGGCGCGGCCCAGCACCTGCTCGGTCGCGGCGGACACGGCCCGCCCCATGTGTCCGAGCAATTCGTCGAGCGCCTGATCGCGCGCCCGTTCGATATCATGCACCGCACGCTGCCTGGTGGCTTCA
>JACQFH010000430.1 GCA_016200145.1 Planctomycetia bacterium
AAAACGTCCACAGAATCTCACAAATTCCGCACTCCACCCCCGCTTTGCAGTCTAACCATCCATCCCACTCGGAAAATCCGGCATAACCCGCACCATATCGCAGAGCACGTTTTCCAACCCGATGCACGTGGGGCAGGTCTCTGACCTGCCATGTCTTTCTCTGTCTGCCCTCGTTTCTCATCACCCGAGCGCTGATTGAGAATCATTCGCTTTGAACGCATCACGAGGCTCTGACTCCTCGGATTGTCGCCTTTCGCTCTGCGAAAGGGCGTTCTTTCGCGGAGCGACAGACGACGGAGTCCGTCTTCGCTCGCAACACGGGCATCGGGGGCGCGAACGCGTCGCGCGCCTCACTGACCCGCCGAGCGCGTCCCGTCAGGAGAACCCGCGATGCCGATCCCTTCGGGGAGCGGGCGGGCGGCGACGACGAAGCCTTCGGCCTGGCATGCGGCCTGCAAGATGCGGTACGCGTGGAAGCTGTCGGGGTAGACCCAGAACGTCAGCGTCGCCCGTTCGGGGGCCGTGCGCACGGCCAGCGAAAATCGCGAGCCCCGCCGCAGTGCTTCTTCGGCCGATTCGTCGGCCAGCGCCGGGTCGGGCACGACTTCCCAATGCGACACGCCGATGCGGTACGCCCCATAACCGTAGCGGTGGCGATCCATCGTCGACAGCGCCTTGCGTTCGACTTCGAACTTCATCGTGAACCCGTCGATGGGGCCGACGACCGCCTCGTGCCGGCCGCGCGTCGCCAGCCAGTCTTTCTGGCGCTCGAGCTGCGCTTTCATCCGCTCGGCCAACTGGTCGATGGGAACGACCGCCACGCGCCCACCCGACAGCCGAAAGTGAACTTCGTCCCCCGTGACCTCCTGGCTGACCGGCGCCAGGCGGTGCTTGACTTCAATCGCCGGCGAGCGGGCGTTTTCGGCCTCTTCAAATTCGGCGAGCAGTCCCCGCAGCGCCCCCTGCCGTTCGCCGAGCGCCTCTTCGAGCCGCGCCAGGCGCACCTGGCTCTGCTTCAACTTGCCGTTGCGCTCGGCAGCGGCGCGCTGCTCGGAATCGAGCTCGGCGGCGGCCGTGATGCCATTGGCTCGCAGTTTCTTGAGCTCCGCATCGGCGGCGCGCGATTTCGCGTCGAGCGCCGCCAGCGTCTGTTCGAGCAGCGCCAGGTCTTCGGCAATGTCGGTCGGGATTTCGTCGGGTTCTAGCTCGGGGGGCGGTTCGACGGGTGCAGCCGCGACGGCGACTATTTCGGTCAGGACTGCTTCAGGTGTCGTTACCACAGGGACGGCGGCGGCGGTTTCGGTCCCGCGCTGCACGCGCGCGGCCGCCGAGACGATCAGAATGATCAGAATCCCGACGATGTTCGCCAGCACGTCGAGGAACGAGTCGGACCCGAAGTGCTCTTCTTCGCGGTTTTTGCGGCTCATTTTTTCCCCCCGGACGCCGGCTTTTTGGCCTTGTCCTTTTCGCTGCCCTTGCCTCTGTCCTTTTCTTCAGAGGCGTAACGTACGGTCGAGGTGACGCCCCACTTCTGTTCCAGGGCCTTCTGCAACCGGGCGTAGTTGGCATGGCCTCCCGGGTAAACGACGAAATCGACGACGGGCACCCAGTAGAAGCTCGACGGAGGCTCGCCCCAACCATCGGCCACGTGGTCGATCAGCGAGGCCACGTGGTTGACGATCTCTTCGCCGGAATCCGTCGGGTTCACGGTCACCATGTTCTGCCGCGCGTCGACGAAGATCTTCTTGTCGTTCAGGTAGATTTTGACCTTCTTCTCGAAGCCAGTGCCTGCGCGCCGTCCGGCCTGACCCCATTTCCTCGGCGCCTGCGAGCGGACTCTTGGGCCGTCAAATTGCCTGCCGTCGTTCTCGGAGATGCGCGGCCCGTCGTCGTCATCCTCGGATTTGAGAACCGATTTCTTTTTCGGACTGCCAAGGCTGATGCCGACCCCCGGCCCTCCCATACGGTCGCGCGGCGTTGCACCCGTCGCCGTGGAATTTTCATCGGGCGGATCGGCCAGCAACGACGACGGCGACGACGGCCCTCCCGCGCCTTCCGCACCGGGAATCGATCTGGCGGGGTCGGCACCGCTCGCCTCAGGAATCATGTCGCTTACTCCCCTCGCGGGAGAGGGGTTAGAGGTGAGGGGGATTTTTCCTGCTCGATCGCGGCTAACGTTGTCACTTGCCCCCTCACCGCCGGTCCCTCTCCCGCCAGGAAGAGAGGGGGGATGATCGAAGGAAGCGTCGTCACCCACAAAGCCCGTCGGCAATGGCGTGTCCCCTTCTCCGCCATCGCCTCCGGCATCCGAGTCGGAATTTCCCGCCAGCGTTGCTGGTCGCGCCTTCGGTGCTGATCCTCGGCCACCCCGGCCTGCTCCACCACCGCCGGCTTCTGATTTTGGCGTCGATCCGCCGGTTGCCGCAGATCCCCCCGGACCGCCGCCGTCCGACGAGTTTGCTGCCAGAGCCGTGCCGCCACTGCGACGGCCCGAACCGGCTGCACCGCCCGTTGCACTTCCACCCTGGCGCACATCAACCCCGGCAACACGATCGCCGGCCGGCGGGCCGGGCGCGACGTCGGAAGTGGAACTGCGAGAATTCGATTTGCCATTGCCGCCACCGCCACCCCCCTTCCCAGCCGGCGATTTCAGGCCATTCGAAAAGCCGGTTCGCTCACGGTCGGGCCCTTCGCCGACGCCCGGGCTGCCCAGCGGCCGATCGCCGGGAAACCTGTCTCCCGCGCCCCGGTCGTTCCGTGTGGCATACCCCTGGCTGACGCCGGGTTTCCGGCCTGAGCCTGCCTGGCCCGTCTTTCCGAAACCCGATCCGCCGCGACTGTCTCCTGCACCACGGCGCAGGGGCCAATCATCGTCGTCGAGATCGCGCGGATCAAACGGCCCGCCGAAGTCGCGCTCGCCGATCGACACGGCGCGCTGGGGCGGCCGGTGGATTTTCACCGTGGCATCCAGCGTCTCGCGGAGCATCGACTTGGCGACCGGGTCGGCATCGGGAACATTCAATTTCCAGTCTTCTTCGATCAGCTCGTAGCCCCAGTGCACGCCCAGCGATGAGAGAAACTTGCGCGCCAGGTAATACGTGAAACAGCCGCTGGGCCGCACGACAAGCAGCACATACGGCTCAGGCTCGGCCGGTCCCCCGCTGCGCCGGCGTCGCGCCCAGAAGCGCACCAGCGTTTGCGCCCCGGCCAGCAGAGGATTGAATCCGTCGGAAAATCCATCCAGGTCGGTCGGACTCAACGTTTCGTTTTCAGGCAGGAAGCGGAACCCTTTCCCGGTGCATTCGATGTAGATCGGCCGGCGCTGTGTGCCTGACGTGCCGTCGTAGGCGACGAGCGCGTACTCGTTCTTCGCCGCAGCCTGCCTCCGGTTCGTCAGGTCGATGTTTTTGCGCGTCTCGGCGATTTTCTGCGCCACGAGGGCGGCCTGCTTTTCGAGCAGTTGGGCCCGCTCGTCGAGCGAGACGGCGGCTTGGTCGGCGTTTTCAGACTTGAGCTGCGTTTTGAGGATCTGGTCCTGCACGC
>JACQFH010000443.1 GCA_016200145.1 Planctomycetia bacterium
CCGTTCAAAGCTCTTGGCATAAAAAGCCACGCAGGACGTTCGGCTTTTATATCTCGACGATCGCACAACTGCTCGGCGAGAAATTAGGGAAGAAAAACGATGATCCTAAAGCATTTGATCCAAAGTCAGCCGTGAAGGCTTACCGCCGTGTCATCAAGGCACGAGACAGCGCGACCACCCGAAAAGCCCGAAACGAGCACAACAAGACTGCAAAACTCCTTCGCGAAGGCTGGAAGGACTGGCAGGGCGAAGACTCGCTGCATGAAATGGCGTTTGGGGAACCCGAAGAATAATTCCACTGATGGACGTTTGCTGAATGAATCGGCCCCGTAGCGCCGTTAACGCCAGATGTGCAACGATGTGCAACGATGCGCCGAGTTTAGGCAAGGATTGACAAGGCTCGTCGATAGCGCATAATGAAATAAACCCCGTGTTTCTCGGGGTTTTCTGCACTTCTTTGGGACCGTCAAAGTGGCTTATGAGTCTGCTGCTCTAACCGATTGAGCTACGGCCCCAGACCGTTTCAGCGCGTCGCGTCACGGCACGTGCGATCGTTTCGTGGCACAGAATTCCGATACGGAATCTCGAGATTCTAGCGGCATCTTGGCCGATTATCGAGCCGGGTTCGATGTCAGCGACCAACAGACTAATTGAAAACTGCTCGCGACTCGAATACTCGCACAGGCTGCTAAGCGTCAATCGTTACTTCGTCGAAGCAGTGGGCCTGGCAACTGAGGATCAGGCGATTGGCGCGATCGGCCGGGGTGAGGGCGTCTTCGACGGCGAGGCGGACGCGGCCGGACAGCAGCTTGATTTTGCAGGTCCCGCAGATGCCGGCACGGCAGTCGTAGTCGATGTTGACACCGAGGTCTTCGGCGACGTCGAGCACCGTCTTTCCGGCGGGAACCGTCTGTGACTTTCCTGAGCGGGCGAAGATGACGCTGGCCGTTGCGACCGTTGCTGCGCCGTTACGATCAGCGGCTTGGTCGGCAGCGAGAGATGGGTTGCGAGTTGCCGCGACAGCGGTCCCCACGACGACGCCTCCTGCGGGAAGTTCCGATGCGGCAGGCCGGATGAACGATTCGAACTGGATCTGGTCTTCAGGTACTCCCATCTCGACCAGAATCCGGCGGAGGGACTGATTCATTTCTTCCGGTCCGCAGAAATGGACGAGCCGGGTCGCAAGCTGCGGCACGACACGGTTCAACAGAGCGGGGGTCACTCGGCCGCATTCTCCGGACCATCCGTTTCCGCCTGATCGCGAGAGCGTCACGGTCACGTGAAGATTCGGATGTCGCTTTTGTAAGTACTCGAGTTCTTCGCGGAATATGATGTCCACTTCGGTCTTCACGCAGAAGACGAGATCGATGTCTCCCGGCCAGCCGCGATCGGTCAGGTAGCGGATCTTGGACATGAGCGGTGTGATCCCCACACCGCCGGCGATCAGGACGACGCTGCTCGCGCTTGCGCCGGTGAACGTGAACCGCCCGGCCGGTGCGGAGATATCGAGCAGATCTCCCTCGCGGACATGGTCGTGCAGATACCGCGAAGACGTTCCGCCGGCTTCGCGTTTGACGGTGATTTCGCAATAGCCGCCACGCGTTGGTGACGAGGCGATGGTGTACGAGCGATGGACCTGGCGGCCGTCGATCGCCAGCGAAATGTTCAGGTACTGGCCCGGAAGAAACTCGAACGGCAGACCGGTGCCGGTCGTCGAGACCAAGCGGAATGTGCGAACCTCGGGTGTTTCAACGAAAATTTGCGCCACGACGAGCTGGCCGGACCAGAATCTGGGTTTCGTTGTCGCCGCGTTTGTCGGGACAGGCGCGGCCTGAGACTTCTGGTACGCCGTGCGAAGTTTCAGATAGTGCGCGAGCAGCCGATAGCCGAGCAGGATGGCCAGCAAAGTCGCAAACGCGACGGGCTGCCGGACGTCGGCTTTGACGAGCATATAGTAGTGGAGGGCACCCGCGACCGCAGCGGGATAGGCCAGGCGATGCAACTGTTTCCACCGCGCGGCACCGAGCCGTTTAATCATGCCGTTGGTCGATGTCACCGCGAGGGGGACCATCATCAGCAAGCCGGCCGAGCCGATGGTCAGGTACGGGCGGACGAGCATTTCTGAAAACGTGCTGCCGATGCTGAGCGCCCGGTCGAAGACGAAGAAGATCGCGAAATGCAGGGCAGCGTGAAAAAAGGCGTAGAGGCCGAGTGTCCTGCGGGTCTGCGTCAACCAGCGCCAGCCAGTGATCCGACCGAGAGGGGTTGTCGTCAGCGACAACAGCAAAAAGATCAGGGACAAGAGCCCCGTCGTGCGGATCGCGAAATTAACCGGATTAGCGCCGAGCTGGTGGCGAAAGGCGTCGATGCCCAGCAACGCGACCGGAACGGCCCCATTCAGCAGGACGAGTAACTTGGCAAACTTGATGTCCTTCATGCGCGGCTCCCCACCTTAGAAGTTCTTGCGGAGATCGAGGCCCGCGTACAAATGGGCAACCTGCTCGGCGTAACCATTGAACATCAGCGTCTCGCGCCTCCCCGATTCGCCGAGACGCTGTTCGGTCGACTGGCTCCAGCGCGGATGCGGGACACCCGGGTTGACGTTGGCCAGAAATCCGTACTCGTGCGCCGCCGCGTTGTTCCAGGTGGTTTTGGGCTGCATGTCGGTCAAAGTGATCCGCACGATCGATTTGATCCCTTTGAAGCCATATTTCCAGGGAACGACCAGCCGCAGGGGAGCGCCGTTGGAGGGGGGAAGTTCGCGGCCGTACAAGCCGCTGGCCAAAAGCGTCAGGGGATGCATCGCTTCGTCCAGTCGCAATCCCTCAACGTAGGGCCAGTCGAGGGTGGCTGACTTCTGACCGGGCATCCGACTGGGGTCCAGCAATGTTTCGAACGCCACGTATCGGGCTTTCCCGAGCGGCTCGACCTTCTTGAGCAATCGGGATAGCGAAAATCCCGCCCAGGGGATGACCATCGACCAGGCCTCGACGCAACGCATGCGATAGGCGCGCTCTTCTGGCGGGCTGATCTGCAGAATCTCGTCGAGGTCGAACACTTTCGGTTTCTGAACCAGTCCATCGACCGTGACGGTCCAGGGTTTCGAAACGAACTGTTGGGATGCCGCGGCGACGGCCTCTTTATTAGTGGTGAATTCGTAGAAGTTGTTGTAGTTCGTGACGCTCTGGAGGGGAGTCAGCGGTTCGTCGAGTTGGAAGCCGTTTCCCCGCCCGTCCGGACCAGTGTGGACGACGAGATTGGCGAGCCGCGGCGTTTCGACGGCAGTGCTGCCTGGCCGGTTCAATCCGCGGTAGGCGGCTCCGGTGGCCAGCAAGCTGGCAGCCGTCAATCCAGCGCGCATGAAATTCCGCCGATTCAGGTAGGTGTCCTGCGGCGTGATCTGGCTGGAGGGAATCGTGTCGGGATTTGGCATGTTCGACCCTCGCTGGGCAAAGCTCACGAATGCGACGGTTTGATGATCGAGCACCGCCGCGGGTTACGAATCAGCATGCCGCCGGAACGGTTACGTGCAATTCAATGACAATCGACTCACGGACCGTGTTCGACGAGCAGATCCAATTCATCTGTCAGCAATTGCAGGGATCTCTGCTGGGCTGGATTCAGTTTCAACTCCGCAATCGCCGCGGGCTCGTGCAGCAGCACCCAGTACGGATCATTTCCGGCATAGGGATCGATTGCGACGGCTTCGCGAGCGAACATCCCGAACAGACAAATCAGCGACACCAGCCAGAGAATTCGCATCTTTCACCTCGGAAACGATCATTGCCGTGAGAGCGATGGGGACGCCTGGTCCGTGACCTGCAGGCCATGGTCACCATGTCAAAAAGCGATCTCGTCATGCGACCCGATCAGGCTGGTTTCAGTCCGAGCAGTTTCGCGTAGGCGTTTATTTTCTCTCGAATGCCGGGAGTGCGCCTCTTCCCGGCGACAAATTTCAGCACCAGAATCGTGACGTCGTCTTCGGGCGGACTGTCCCGCGAGAACTCGCGAACACCCTGCAATACCGCGCTGCCAAACTGTCGTACGTTATCGGTCGCGGCACCCGAAACGATCCGGAGCAACCCTTCTTCGCCAAGCATTTTATCAGCCTCGCCGTGTGCCTCGGTCAGGGCATCGGTGTACATCACGAACAAATCACCATCGGTGACGGCGAGTTCGAATTGCTGGTACTCGGTTGATACGTCGAGCCCCAACGGCAGATTGGATGCCTGCCCCGTGTCGACCAGATCATTGTTCACGAATGACCACGAACCGGACGGGGCGTGATACCAGAGCGGACGCGGGTGGCCGGCATTGCAGACCGTGAACCGATTCCGATGGCTCAGATACGTGCCGACGATCGCCGTGGCAAACCTTCCGCATTGTGCCAGTTGCGTAAATTCGCGATTGAGATCGCATACAAGCCGGGCCTGACTTTTGGAATTCATGAAGCGGCGCATCAGCGCCCGCAGGGACTGCGAAGTGCCGGCGACCGCCGAGCCGTGACCTGAGACGTCGGCGAGGATCAACCGTGTGACGACACCACCGGCGCACAACGAAACGTAGTGCACGTCTCCCCCCCGGCTTTCTCCGCGGTAGGGCTGGCTGGACACGAAAATCTCCATACCGGGCGTCGATGCTTCGCTTTCGACCGACCGATTGCCGCTCCAGAGATCCATACACTGCAGGACGTATCTGTCGCTGGCTTCCGGAACGGAGTTCATGAGTCTGCTATCGGACAAAGTGCGGTTCCAGAAGCGTGCGCAGCGCCTGGCGGGCGCGATGCAGGCGGGTTTTGACGGCTCCGGAACTGATCATCAGTGTCGCAGCCGTTTCTTCAGTGCTGAGTTCGTCGATGTCACGCAACAACAAGATGCTGCGAAACGAGTCGGGCAGCATGTCGATGCAACGACGAACCAATTTCCGGGTTTCGTCACACTGAAGATGCTCATCAACAGGTTGATGCCAGCGTGAAATCGATCGTCTATGATGCCCGCACTCATCGAATTTGGGAAGCTGGTCACCACGCGACACTTCGTGACGACGAGACCGGGAACGGAGCTTCATCAGGCAGGCATTCACCAGGATCCGATGAAGCCACGTACCAAGCTTTGCGTTTCCCTCAAAATCGCCGATCGCCCGGAACGCCGAAATGAATGCCTCCTGGACAGCGTCGTGGCAATCCTGTTCACAACGCAGAAAGCGCCGGGCAGTGGCCAGCATGCGGCCGCCGTAGCGCCAGACAAATGTCTCATGCGCCGTCGATTCGTCGCGCCGCAGGGCGGTGATCAGATCGAATTCGTCGCGAAAATCGTCGATGGGCCAATCTCTTTGATTGTCGATGGCCGTCGCCATACGGGTCTCCTCAGCAAGTCTGTTTCCGGTCCCAATGCAGCATTTCCGCGACGTAGGGAGAACACGATTCAACCTGCACGCCGCGCCGCAGCAGTTGTTGCAGCAGTTCGGCGCCCGCGGCGTCGATGAAAGTCAGCGCAGACAGGTCAATCCGGGGAAGCGACTGAGCGTGGCTCGCCATGAACAGGCGGCCAACTTCGTCGACCCATGGCTCAAGGAGCTTACCCTCGAGAACCACGATCGAATCCGTGCCCCGACGCTCAGATTGGGTAATTCTCAACATGCTTTGCTCAATTCGTTCTGTTGTGAATCAGAACGACAAAAGCGAACGCCATGCCGAATGCGATCCAGATTTGCAAGGCAATGCGCAACCTGTTCGCAGGGCGCAATTTGCGGTCGTACTGCAAGCCCCGGAGAGAATTGAAAAAAGTGGGAGCCGACCGACTGAGGCCACGAAATATCGTGGGGCCTACGAGTTGTCGTGGGAGCCGCGGACGAGCCCTAACTTTTTCATGCGGCTGCGGAGTGTATTCGGATGCAATCCCAGGACCAGGGCCGCTCCCCGTGCCCCTTCGATCACCCAATTCGTCTGATCGAGCACGTCCCGGATATGACTCCGCTGGACGTCTTCCAGGCGATGATTCTCGCAGGGGGCAGCGGGTCCATCGGGCGGCACGGGGAGCACCTCGGGGTCGATCTCCAGCATCGGCTCGCTCGACAGGATGACGGCTCGTTCGAGGACGTTTTCCAATTCACGGACATTTCCCGGCCAGGGGTATGCCACCAGCAGCTTCATCGTCTCGCGACTAACGCTTTCAATGCGCTTTCCGATCCGGCCAGCGAATCTTCCGACCAGGAAATGTACGAGCAGGGGAATATCGTCGGCGCGCTCGCGTAGAGGCGGCAAACGGAGCGGAAAGACGTTCAAGCGATAAAATAAATCCGCGCGGAAATCCTTATCCCGGACCGATTGGAGCAAATCACGGTTCGTCGCCGCGATCACCCGCACGTCAACTTTGATGGGGCTGCCGCCTCCGACCCGGTCGAACTCCCGTTCCTGCAGCACGCGGAGCAGCTTGGCCTGTGCATCAGGCGGAAGTTCACCGATCTCATCCAGAAAGATCGTGCCCCCGTCGGCAAGTTCGAACCGGCCGGTCCGCCTGGCAATCGCCCCGCTGAAGGCTCCTTTCTCGTGCCCGAACAGTTCGCTTTCAATCAGCCCGGCAGGAAGCGCGGCACAGTTGATTTTGATCAGCGGCTTGTCCTTGCGCCTGCTGGCCGAGTGAATTGCCCGGGCGATCAATTCTTTTCCGGTCCCCGTCTCTCCCACAATGAGAACCGTGGCGTCGGTCGCTGCGACGCGAGAGACATCGGAGAGGACTCGCGTCAGTGCCGCACTCTGACCGACAATTTCCTCGAAGTTGTGAGCCGATTTGATCTCCTCCTGAAGATAGAGGTTCTGGGCGGTCAGCCGCGCCTTTTCCTGCTCGGCGAGCACCCGTTCGGTGATGTCCACGAACATCGTGCGAGTGTATTTTCCGTCGGGTTCCGGCCTGGACCACCACTGGATCCAGATTGGCTTGCCGTTGTCTTTGCGTCTGAGTTCGAGAACAACTCCGTTCGTGTCGGTGCCGCGACCGATCGACGCGAACGCATCTTTGACGCGCTTCTGGGCGTCTGGCGTGTCGGGCACGAGCGACATGCCCACCATGCCGGCGACTTCCTCAGGCTTGATCCCCAGAATGCGAAGCGCCGCCCGATTGGCGCTGATGAACCGCGATTCGAGGTCTTCCTTGACGTAGGCGATGGGCGCCTCGTCGTAAAGGTCGCGGAACCGCTTTTCGCTTTCCGACAGCCTCTTCTCGAACGCCAGGCGTTCCAGTTCGGCAGCCGCGCGGGCCGCGAAAATCTGAAATGTATAGAGACGCCGCGGTTCGGCCGGCATCGGACGATCGTCGAAGACGGCCAGGTGTCCGAGATGGTTTTCGAGGACATCGCACAGCGGGACACCCAGATAGCTCTCGATTCCCAGGTCAACAAGGGGCCGATCGCCTGGAAATCTCACTTTCACATCGGTCGGATGATGGCAGAGTCGGCCGCGGACCACGTCCTCGCACGGTGTACCCGCGAGGTCCCATTCGACATTGTCGATGATCCTGTCACGGAACCAGTAGGCGAGTGTTCTCACGCGAGTTGCACCGGCAAACTCAGCGATGAAAGCGTATCGTACGCCAACAGCCTGCGCCAGATGCCGCACGAGCGACTGGAAAAACTCCCGCCCCGTTGTGCGGGCCGTGCCGTCCAGAATAGCCCGGAGAGCGGCGACATCATCGTCTGCCAGGGTAACGATGCCTTCCCCTTCGCCGGATCGACGCTCGTCACTCACGGCAATATCTCCCGCCGTGGGAATAACCGGGAGCCGGACCATGAACGGTGACAAAAACCGGGATTTGATGCGCGAACACGTTGGTAAGACTCACTTGTTTCCGGCACGTTGGCGACTGCGACTCCATCTGTGGATCTGCCGCATTTGCCGTAATTACATTCCATCATACCGAGCTGTCATTCGAGCCGCCAAGTTGACGCGTGGCGAAACCGAATACATACCGGATGACGGGCTGGGCGTCGCCGGCATTTGCGCGAAGCCGTCACCGGAATTGCTCAAGCTGCAGGCGGACGTTATCGCCGCCGCGGAGCCGTTTAACTTGCGAGGCGGACCCATCGGCGCGTTCACTGCTGGGCACGATAATCCCGCCATCGACGAGGCCCTCATTCAGTATGGGTCCGCGTTTGAGCAGATTGGAGCCGGGGCGAAGTTCAATCCGCACGTCAGCACCGGCAACGCGCCGACAACGTATCTCGACCAGATGATCGCCGAACCGTTTGAGAATTTCACGTTCTCACCCGCGGGCGCGGCCGTTTATCAGCTCGGCCCATTCGGCACGGCCGCGAAGAAGCTCAAAGCATGGGATTTGAAACATTAAGACACTATTGCCAGCGAGACGCCTGCACCACAAAAACGGTCACTACCGCAAGTCGCGTGTGCTTGTGGCTGCGGCAGACTGTGATAACATGGCCTGTTGAGGGGAATAGGCGATGAATTCAAGGCCGATCTGCCGCACGCTGACGTTGCTGATCGGCGTCATTGCGCTGGTTGGCGCAGGGGTTCCGCAGGCGCGGTCCGAGCCGCCGGCCCAGGAGCGGCAGGTGGTTGTCGAGCGATTCGTCCACAAGTACTGCCTCGATTGCCATAATAAGAGCGACACGACCGCCGGACTCGATCTGGAATCGCTCCTTGAACAGCCCATCGAACAGTGGCCCGAGGTCTGGGAAACGGTGGCCCGCAAGCTGTTCGCGCGGCAAATGCCGCCGAAGGATCGGCCCGCCCCGGATGGGCCGTCGTACGCGGCGATGCGGACGGCACTCGAGACGACGCTGGACCAGTTCGCGGCCGGGCACCCGAATCCCGGTCGGACCGGCACGTTCCGGCGGCTCAATCGCACCGAGTACCAGAACGCGATCCGCGATCTGCTGGCTGTCGAGATCGACGCAGCGGCGCTCTTGCCACTCGATCAGTCCAGCCACGGGTTCGACAACGTCACTGTATCGGATCTGTCCCCGACGTTGATGGAACGCTACGTGACGGCCGCACAGAGGATCAGCCGCCTCGCGGTGGGCCGGCCGGGGCGGACTTCGGTGGGAGACACGATTCGCGTTCGCGCCGACCAGACTCAGGAGCAGCATGTCGAAGGGCTGCCGCTCGGGACGCGCGGCGGCGTGCTGATTCCGTACACGTTCCCGCTCTCTGGCGAGTACGAAATCGAAGTGCGCTTGGCGCGCGACCGCAATGAGGAGGTCGAGGGGCTCGCCGAAAAACATCAGCTCGAACTGCTTCTCGATCGCAGTCGAGTCGCCCTGTTCGAAGTTGCGCCGCCGCCCAATCGCAACGACCACACGCAGGTCGACAAGCATCTGAAGC
>JACQFH010000444.1 GCA_016200145.1 Planctomycetia bacterium
AAGGCCTCGCCGGCGGCGTCAGGTCTGGTGCTCGGCCCGGGAAAGCGGTACTGGAAAGACTGGATCATTCAGCGGATGCTGCTGCTGGCGGCGCTGTCTTCGATCGCCGTGACGACCGGGATCGTCGTGATTCTGCTCTATGAGTCGGCCCCGTTTTTCCGTAACGTTCCACTGCTGCGATTTCTGACCGACACGCAGTGGACGCCGACATTCCCGGTCAATCCGCATTTCGGCATTCTCCCGCTAGTCGCCGGCACGGTCGTGACGACGACGGTGGCGTTGGCCGTCGCGCTGCCGGCCGGGACGATGATCGCCATCTATCTGAGCGAATACGCTCCGTTCGCCCTGCGCGAAATCCTCAAGCCAATCCTGGAACTGCTTTCGGCCGTCCCCACGGTCGTTTACGGGTATTTCGCACTGCTGTTTGTGACGCCGCTCATGCGCCGATGTTTCCCCGACCTCCCGCTCCAGAGCATGCTCAGTGCGGGGGTCGTCATGGGGATCATGATCATCCCCTACGTCAGCTCGCTCAGCGAAGACGCCATGCGGGCCGTACCGATGCTGCTGCGTGAAGGCTCGTACGCACTGGGGGCCAACAAGATGATCACTTCGATCCGTGTGGTCTACCCGGCGGCGCTGTCGGGGATCGGCGCGGCGTACATTCTGGGAATTTCGCGGGCGATCGGCGAAACGATGATCGTCGCGATCGCCGCCGGCAGCCAGCCGAATTTTACGTTCAATCCACTGCAGCCGGCAGCAACGATCACCGCCTACATCGTGCAGGTGAGCATGGGGGACCTGCCCCGCGACGGGATCGGCTATCAATCGATCTTCGCGGCCGGGCTGACACTGTTCCTGATGACGCTGGGATTCAACATTCTGGGCCACATCCTGCGCAAGCGGTTCCGCGAAGCGTATTGACGGCACGCCGAGACCCCATGATCGACACCCGCAGACTGATCGCAAAGCGCAAACGCCAGGACCTGGTGTTCAACGTGCTCGGCATCATCTGCACGCTGATCGGCATCGTGACACTGGTCGCACTGCTGCTCGATCTGGCTGCCAGCGGACTGGGGCGGATCGACTGGCAGTTCCTGTCGTCGTTTCCCTCGCGGAAGGCCGTCAACGCGGGAGTCCTGTCGGCATGGGTCGGGTCGCTGCTGTTGATGCTCGTCACGATCACTCTGGCCGTGCCCCTGGGAGTCGCGGCGGGCGTGTATCTTGAAGAGTATTCGCGTAAGAACTGGCTGACGACGGTGATCGAGATCAACATCGCCAATCTGGCGGGTGTCCCTTCGATCATCTACGGGCTGATGGCCCTGGGTCTGCTTGTGTACCAATTTCATCTCGGCCAGACGCTGCTGGTAGGAGGCATTACGCTGGCGTTTCTGGTGCTGCCGATCGTCATCGTCGCGACACGCGAAGCACTGCGGGCCATTCCGACCGGGATCCGCGAGGCCGCGTACGCCCTGGGGGCCACCCGCTGGCAGGTGATCAAAGACCACCTGCTCCCGTATTCGGCCGGCGGCATTGCCACGGGAACGATCATCGCCATGTCGCGGGCGATCGGGGAAACGGCGCCGCTCGTCACGATCGGCGCGCTGACGTTCATCGCCTTTTTGCCCGATGCGCCTGTGCAATCGCAGTTTCCGTTCGTCAACTTCAAATGGCTCAACTCGCCGTTCACGGTCTTGCCGATTCAGATGTTCAACTGGGTCGATCGGCCCAACAACCCCGAGAACGATTTCCACCGCAATGCGGCGGCGGCGGGGCTGGTGCTGATTCTGATGACCCTCTCGCTAAACGCCGTGGCCATCGTGATCCGCTACCGGCTGCGAAAGAAGATCAAATGGTAGCCATTCCCGCTGCAATCGCCGCGCCCCCCGAACTGAAAGCCGTCATCAAGGGCTTGAGCTTCTTTTACGGCGACCATCAGGCCCTGAAGGACATCCATCTGGGCCTGCCCGACAACGCCATCACCGCGCTCATCGGGCCTTCGGGGTGCGGCAAATCGACGCTGCTGCGGTGTTTCAACCGCATGCACGACCTGTACCCCGGCAACCGGTACGTCGGCGAGATCGTGCTCCGCCCGGGAAACCTGAACATCATCAGCCCGCGTGTCGACCCGATGGAAATGCGGTTGCGGGTGGGCATGGTCTTTCAGAAGCCGAACCCGTTCCCCAAGTCGATTTTCGAAAATGTCGCGTTCGGGCTGCGGCTGAAGGGAATCAACAACCGGCATGTGGTGGCCGAGCGAGTGGAATCAGCCTTGCGCTCGGCGGCGCTGTGGGACGAAGTGAAGAACCGTCTCAAGCAGTCTGCGTACGCCCTGTCGGGCGGGCAGCAGCAGCGGTTGTGTATCGCCCGGGCGCTGGCCCCCGAGCCCGAGATGCTGCTGTTTGACGAACCGACCTCGGCCCTCGATCCGGCGGCCACCGCCCACATCGAAGACCTCATCTATCAGCTTAAAGACCGCCTGACGATCGTAATCGTCACGCACAACATGCAGCAGGCGGCCCGCGTTTCGGACGAAACCGTGTTTCTGTACCACGGCGAAGTGATCGAAGCCGACAAAACGTCGACAATCTTCGAGAACCCCTCGAAAGAGCTGACGAGCGAATACCTGACCGGCCGGTTCGGTTAATGTTCGTAGCCCCGCTCGCAGTACCGCCTTCAGGCGGTCGTCGACGCCGCGCGCCGTAGCGGAAGTTGCGAAACTTCCGCGGATTCAACCTGACGAAAAATCTGTGTTTCATCCGTGTTTCATCCGTGGCTATTCTTTCTGGTCGCCATCAGATTACATTGGCTGCAGCGCCGGAGTCGTCATTCAGCAGGGGAGGTCGCGCATGGAGAAAACGTCGGTGGCTGTTGCCGGAGATTACGTTCGCGGCGTCGATGATTTGACTCTGGCCCGGATCGGGCGCCTTGCGGGCGCAATCGCCGTGGTCTTTGCCGTGCTCTGCGGCAATTCCCTCGCGGCGCCGCCTGTTCCAACTGCAGCGGAATTTATACCCGATCCGGCGTCGGTGACGCGGCACGGGCCGGCGTGGCGCTATCCGCAGGCGGGCTGGCACGTCGTGCACATATCCGGCGAGCCCTACGAGCGCGGGTTTCAGCATGGAAAACTGCTGAGCGCCGAAATCGTGGCCTACATCACCGATCTGGCCGCGATCCGCAGCCCGAAATCTCCCCACGACGCCTGGCGCGACAAACGGACGCTGGCCAACGCCCTGTTTTTGCGCCGGTTCGACGTCGAATACCTGGAAGAAATGAAGGGCATCGCCGACGGCGCCGCGGCAGCCGGGGCCGAGTACGACGGCCGCCGGCTCGATCTGGTCGACATCGTCGCGATCAACTCCGATGTCGAAGTCGGGTTTCTGGAAGGCGGCCTCGAGGCCAGCGCCACCGGTCTCGACCGCCGGAAGTTTACCGGCCCGCAATACTCGCAGCCCAAAGCCGACGTGCCGGAACGGTGCAGCGCATTCCTTGCCACCGGGCCGGCAACGGCCGACGGGCACATCGTCGTCGGCCACATCACGATGTCCGATCTGGAATTCGTCCGGCATTACAACGTCTGGCTCGACGTGGCCCCGGCCGAGGGGCGGCGCGTCGTGATGCAGACCTTTCCCGGCGGAATCTTCAGCGGCATGGATTATCACATCAACGACGGCGGGCTGATTCTCGCCGAGACCACGATCCGCCAGACGAAATTCAACCCGGCCGGCAAGTCGCTGGCGTCGCGCACGCGGCGGGCTGTGCAGTATGCCGAGACGATCGACCGGGCCGTCGAGATTCTCGGCGACTCGAGCAACGGCCTGTACACGAATCAATGGCTGCTGGGGGACCTGAAGTCCGACGAGATCGCCATGTTCGAGCTGGGGACCGACCGCTCGCGCTTGTGGCGCAGCAGCCGCAACGAGTGGTTCGCCGGGACGACTGGCTTCTACTGGGGCTGCAACAACAGCCGCGACCTGGATGTGCTGAAGGAAACGGTGCCCGACCTGGCGGGCAAGCCGGCCAACCTCGTGGAGTTCCCCCGGGCGCGCGACGCGGCGTGGCTCGCGCTGTTTCGCAGGCACGCCGGGCGGATTGGCGAGGCGTTCGCGTTCGAGGCCTACGGCTCGGCGCCGCTGGCGGCCTTTCCATCGTGCGACGCCAAATTCGCGACCGCCCAAATGGCCCGGCGACTCGAATCGTGGGCCCTGTTCGGGCCGCCCCGCGGCCGCACGTGGGATGCCTCGGCTCACGATCGCAAGAAATACCCCAACGTGCAGCCGCTCGTGAGCAACGACTGGACCGTGCTGCGGGTCGACGCGCCGCCGGCGGATTCGTCACAGGTCGCGGCCGTCGATCTCGCGCCGTTTCCGAACGAGGAAAAGAGCTCACATGTCAAATTCGAAGCTCAGCATCCTTTCGCCTGGCGCGGCACACTGCTCGCACAGACCGACGCCGACATCTGGCTGGCAGCGGGATTCGCTGAATACGAAAAAGTTGTCGCATTCGAACAGGCGCTCCATCGCCGCGGCGCAGAGAAGCCTGCGGAATCGAAGTCGATCGAGAAAGAAGCGCGCGACCTGGTCGACCTGGCGCTGTTCGAACACGAATCGAAATGGCGGACGGCCGCGCTGCGTCTGGGGCGCGACGTGCCGCTTCTGGAAACGTCCTCCGATCCGGCGCAGCACGACTGGTATGACATCGCCAAGGGAAAAGTGGTGCTGCTGCTGGCGGCGCTCCGCGCGAAACTCGGGGGCGAGGCGTGCGACCGCATACTGGACGCGTTCGGCCAGGCGCATGCGGGACAGCGCGTCACGACTGCACAGTTCGTGGACCATTGCCGGCAGTCGGGCGGCGCCCCCGCCGTCGAAATTCTGGAGGCCTGGTTGCATCCTGAAAAATCGGAGCCGCCTGTCGCAGGAAATCTGTGGACGATCTATTCCTTCGAAGCCGAGCCCGAGCAGGCGCTGATCGTGTACGGGACGTTCGCCGATCGCGCCGCAAACCGCGAAGCGGCCGAACTACTGGCCCGGGCGCTGGCCCGGCGGTTCAACAATTTCGCGTACGCGATCAAGGCCGACGACGCCGTCGACGAAGAGGAGCTTTCACGCCGGCACGTGCTGCTCGTGGGGCGCCCCGCGGCCAACCGAGTTGCAGCGCGGCTGGTCGCGAAACTGCCAGTCTCGTTCGGGCCGGGGTCATTTCGCGTCCGGGGCGAGACGTATGCGCACCCCGCTTCGTCGATCGTCGCAGCCGGCGAAAACCCGCTGAATTCGCGATTTTCCGTGGTGCTTTACGCCGGCTTGGGGGCCGAGTCCACCTGGCGCTGCGTGCAGCACCAGGAAACCGAAGAGCATCCGCAACCGCAGGTCCTGCTGCACGCCCACGGCCGCAAAGCCGCACGATTTCGCGTTTCGACAGATGCTGCGAGATAGACAGCCCATTTTTGCCCGGAAAATCGCAAATCTTCGATTGCCCGATTGGGGCGGCCGCGTATAATAGCCTGCAGGAAGGCTTCCACCGGGTCGCGTCACGATGCCGCACAGCCCCGGGCCTTCAATGTGCATGGGAACTCTCTATCATGCCAGGCGAAAACGAGAAGTGTTCGAAGGTGGCCGACGAAGTGCTTGACGCCGGCTGCCGGCTGTCGACACTTCGCAAGCGATCGCAGCTCGATTTCGAGATCGACTTTTTCGAGCGCATTCTCAGCCGCGCCCCGAATTACGTCGAAGTGCTGATGAACCTGGGCGAGCTGTTCAGCGAAAAAGGGTGTCACCGCCGCGCGCTGCAGGTCGACCTGCGGCTGGCGCAGCTCAGGTCCAAGTGCGCCACGGTGATGTACAACTTGGCGTGCAGCTACGCGATGGTCAACCAGAAGTCCGATGCGCTGGCTGCTCTGCGCCGCGCCGTCGCCCTCGGGTATTCCGACGTCGAGTTTCTGCTGGCAGACCCCGATCTGGCGACGCTGCACGGGCAATCCGAATTTCAACGGATCGTCATGGACATCGTTTCGCAGCAGGGCGCCCCCCACGTCTTGTGAATTTCTGGATTCAGACGCTTTGGTCACGGAGGACGGCGTGCACGAATTACGAAGCAAGATCGAAGAAGCAGTGCGCGCCATCCGGCGACATTCAGCCCGTTCGCCGCGTGTGGGGATCATCCTGGGCACCGGCCTGGGAGGCCTGGCGGCACAGATTGAATCGTCGCAGGCGATTCCATACGCCTCGGTTCCCTACTTTCCCGCGTCGACCGTCGAGAGCCATGCGGGGCAGCTCGTGTGCGGCAAGCTGCGCGGCGTCGACGTCATCGCCATGGAGGGGCGGTTCCACTTCTATGAAGGCTACTCGATGCAGGAGGTCACGTTCCCCGTGCGCGTCATGCGCGCGCTGGGCGTCGAGATCCTGATCGTCACCAATGCGGCTGGGGGAATGAACCCGCACCACGACCTGGCCGACCTCGTCATCATCGAAGATCACATCAATCTGATGGGCGACAATCCGCTGCGCGGCCCGAACGACGCCGCGCTGGGCCCGCGTTTTCCGGACATGTCGCATCCCTACGACCGGCCGCTGATGGCGCTGGCCCAGCAGACGGCGCTTGAGCTGGGTATCCCCTGCCGCAAAGGCGTCTTTGTGGCGGTTGCCGGGCCGAACCTGGAAACCCGCGCCGAGTACCGCATGCTGCGCAGCATGGGGGCCGACCTTGTCGGCATGTCGACCGTTCCGGAAGTGATCGTCGCCGCACACGCGGGACTGCGCGTGCTGGGCTTCTCGATCGTCACCGACCTGTGCCTGCCCGACGCGCTCGAGCCGGCCGACATCAAGCAGATCATCGAAGTCGCCGGCCGCGGCGGCGAACGCCTGTCGCGCCTCATCCCGCACATCCTCGAAAAGCTGGAGCAGGTTTAGACCTGAGGCTTGAGGCGGCAGGCTTGAGGTTTGGTGCGAAGGAACGACCACTGTCTTCCCTCAAGTCTCAAGCCTCAGGTCTCAATCCTATTTCGCCAGCGACAGCACGACGCGGTAATTCGTCGAGGCGAAGTTCTTGTCGAGCACCTCGGCCGGAGTCACCGTCAGCTCGCCCGAGAAGCGCGCTCGCGTGAAGCCCGATTTCGTGCGGTAGACCATCGCCCGGGGTGAATTGCCCGGCACCTGATGGAACCCGTAATACTTCGCCATGTAGCCGACCAGCCGCTGCGGATTGGCGGTTGTGCCGACGAACGTGATCCGCCGCATCAGGGGCCGGCCGTCGAAATAATAGGTCAGGCTGCCGGCCAGGTCGGATTCGGCGTTCCCCGTCACGAGGGGCACGCGATACCCCTGCAACTGCATGTCGCTGAGCACCGTGGAGACGCGGCTCCACCGCTGAGTGATCGCCTGCGGCGACAGGTCGAATCGGAACACGTCGCCGAAATCGGAAACCTCAGGACCAGGGACGGCGATCACTTCTTCTTTGGTCGCCGTAGCCAGGCGCGCGACGACTTCCGGCGAGGCTGCTCCCCGTGCGGAACTGGCGACCTCACCTTCGCTGGTGATCCAACTGGTGGAAGTAATCCCTCGGGCGAGGTCGGGATGGGTGTAAAGGTAGCCCGCGCCGGCCGCGGCGAACACGAAAATGGCAGGTAATTTGCGCATGGCGATATCCGCGCGAGGGCCAGACAACAGCTATGGCTGGCTTCGCAACTGCCCGGCGATTTCCTGGACTTTGCGCTCTTCCCAGCCCGCGCTCCAGACGCCGCCCACAATGAACACGGCGACGGCGTGCATGGCGACGGCAATCCCCCAGCCCAACAGGGGCCAGACGAACCACAGCACCGAGGGCGACGCCGCCAGATTGACGACGGCGAGGAACAGATTGATTACCAGATAAACGGCAAAATGGCCGTAAAATCCCTTCAAAGCCCGGACTTGCTTCCGGGCGTATTCGTATCGCGACTGGTCGTCCATGCCTGGTTCTCCTGGTTCGCCGTGAGCGGAATCCAACGTATTCCCAATCATCGGGATGATCGCCCGGCGGCCTTGAGACCACAGGCACGACGGCGTTCGAAGTCCCCCGCCGGGAATATCTTTCCACTGACCCGGGAATACTTTTTCCGCAATCTTCTAGTTTGCTAGAATATAGAGTTGACAAACCGGGCGCGGCTGCGTATCTTCTAGAGAACTCGAAGACAAGCTTGCCTTTTTCAACGGACGCGAATCGGATGTCACGCCCCCCCGCGGAACAGCCCACGGAACTGGAACTGCAGTTCCTGAAGATCCTCTGGGAAAAATCGCCGCAGCCGGTGCGGCAGATTCGCGACCTGCTGGCGCAAGGGGGGCGCGACATTGCCCACACGTCGGTGATCACAACGCTCAACACGATGGTGAAAAAGCGGTTCCTGACGCGCCAGAAAGAGGGCAAAGCCTTTCTATTCTCGCCCCGCGTCACCCGCGAGCAGGTCTCGCGCTCGGTGCTGGGTGACGTAGTCAACCGCGTCTTCGACGGGTCTGCCAGGGCCGTGCTGATGGGGCTCTTCGAACATTCGGACATTGATACAGACGAACTGAAAGATCTTCGCAAACTGATCGACCAGCGCGTGAAGGGGGGCGACAAATGAATTCCATACTGCTGAACATCCTCGACCAGAGCCTCTGCATTCGACTGACCGCAACCCTGCTGAACTTCCTATGGGAGGGCCTGGCCATCGGGTTGTGCGCATGGCTGCTGGCCTGGTTATGCCGGACGGCGTCGGCGCAAGTCCGGTATGGAATCCACGTTGTGAGCCTAGCCCTCATGGCGCTGTGCGTGCCTCTCACATACGCTCTCGTCGATCCGCCGGATGGGCCGCGCGCGGAACCTGCCGCCATCGCCGCGATCGAACCGGCCGCTTCGTCTGTCATGTCCGCGCCGGAGCGGACTCCGTTCACTCCCCAGGCGAAGTCCGTATCCGCAATCGACGCCGAGGCCTCCGTGCCGGTCGGGGGCAACCACGCAGCGGCCTTACCTGCCCGCGAACAGCATGCCGAGATCATCGGTACGGAAACGCCGGCGAAGGGATCGCGGTTCGAGGCCGTCCTCCGAACAGGTTCCCCCTATGCCGCGGGCGCCTACCTCCTGGGCGTGGTAATCATGCTGGGCCGGTTGTGCTGCGCGCTGTGGGGCGGGCATCGGCTGCGGCGGTGCGCGACTCCCATTCGCGACCGGCACTTGCTGTTGGAAATCCGCCGGCAGGCCGCGCGCATCGGCCTCAAAGTCGTTCCGATTGTCGCGTATTGCGAGCGGATCACGATTCCGGTTGTCGCGGGAATCCTCCGTCCGGTGATTCTGCTCCCTGCGTGGCTCGCGGCGGAATTGTTCTTCCACCCGGCAGTCTGGTACGTGAGCCGCCAGCTCAGCCTCGAGCGGGAAATCTGCTGTGATGACGCGGTGGTGCGGGCCGGGCATGAGAGCGTGCAATACGCCAGCACCCTGGTGCGCATGGCGGAACTGTGCACGTCGACCCGCCGGCCGATTCCGGCAAACGTGCTGGCGACTCTCGCAGCCAGCGGCAGCAATGGCAGTCAGCTCAAACGCCGCACCATGCGCCTGCTGGGCGGCGAGCAGCGACTGCGCCTGACTCGGGCCGATTCTCTGACGCTGGTGCTGGTGGCCGGATTGATTGCGGCGACCATGGCAGGGGCGTGGCATCACGCCTTCGCCGCACTGAACAATGACACCGACACGAAGGCGACCGTCGCCACAGAGAAAATATCCGGGGAACTGTTTGGCGCTGTCGCGAAGACCACAGAGGTCAATGAGAACGCGCTCACTCCGAATCCCGGCACGTCGGATGAGGCGACGGCGACGGCCATTTCGGACACTGCAATCGCCCTGTCGACGAAGGACGCGGACGGAAAAGAGGCGGAGGCGGACACATCCGAAGAGGTCGAGTTCGGCGGAAAGGTGGTCGATGCGGACGGCAAGCCGGTGAAAGGCGCCGAGATCTGGTTTGCTGCGCCGCCGCCGGCAGACGAATCGAACAATCCCGCTGCTGAGGGAATCGTCCGCCAGATGGGACTCAGCGACCAGCAGGGACACTTCTCGTTCCGGCTCAAGCCGGTCATGGGTGCGGCGCGCGACGCCACGAACTGGACGTACGCGCCGCGAGTGTCCGCCAAAGCCCCGGGCTACGGCTTTGACTGGTTGCCGCTGGCGGTCTTCGAGAAGAACCCCGTGGCCTCTGCACGGAGAGACGAATTTCGGCAGCAGATGGACAAACGCGTCGGTCCTGAGCGGTTTGCCAGTCAATCGTTGAAGCTGCCGCCGGATGCAGGGCCGGTGCGGGGACGCCTCGTCGATTTGGAAGGACGACCCTTGGCGGATGTCGCCGTCTCGATCGAAAGCATTTACAACCCCGACGTTGAGAAGTTGAGTCAGGCCTTTGAGAAATCTGCTCGAGATCTGGCAGACCGGGCATTGTATTCACATACGATGCCGGGAGGATGGATCACTCGCCACGAGTGGCGGAAGCTCATGCCGCCGGTCAAGACGAATGACAAGGGAGAATTCTCGCTGACCGGGCTGGCACGCGACCAAATGGCAGTCGTCACGCTCCTGGGTGAACGCGTAGCGGCCGAGCGGCTGTTCATTCTGGGCAGGGAGATGGAGACGAAGCGCCTGCCGCACCTGTCGATGTATCAGAACGGCGCCAAGGACGTCTTCGTCGGCACCCGTTTTACGCACGCGGTCGGACCGGCAGTCCCCGTCGACGGACTGGTGACAGAGTTCAAGTCCGGGAAGCCAATTTCGAACGCGACGGTCTATGTCGAGCGCCTGTTCCGCCGGGAAGGCCGGAATTCGGCTGGCCAACTGAGGCTCCATACCAGTCATATTCGCGCGACGACCGATGAACAGGGGCGATATCGGCTGCTCGGGGTTCCACCGGGAGAACGGCATGTTCTGAATGTGATCGCCCCGAAGTCGGATCCGTGGCTGATGGCATCTCAGGAGTTTTCTCTGGAAGCCAATCAGGCAAACTTGACTTTGAATGTGCAGGTGTTCCGAGGCATCTGGATCGAAGGCCGGGTCACGGACGCCGCGACGGGCGAACCCATCTCAGGCCACGTGGATTATCTGGCGTTAAGGACGAACCCGAATATTCCACAGAGATTTGGACTTGAAGACGCCTGGGAGTTACACCGTTTTCCCATTGATGGCTCGGGACATTACCGCGTGCCCGGGTTGCCTGGACCGGGCGTGCTGCTCGTGCGGTCGTTCGGCAAAACGGTGTATCCGCTCAGTGTCGGCGCAGAAAAAGTTGATGGTTATGATCCCAAGTATGGCTATCTGCCGACGACCCCCAGCGGTCTGCCCCTTTCCAACTGGAACCGGATCGAGCCGATCGATCCTCCCGTCGATGCCAAGTCGTTTTCACTCGATCTGACGCTCACGGCCGGTGCATCGGTCCCGGGCCGAGTGGTGGGACCAGACGGTGCGCCGGCGTCCGGCGTCGAGGTCCTGGGGCTGGTTGAAAAGAACCCCTTCTTCGGCGAGCTCAAGGACGACAAGTTCACGATCAACAACTACGAACCTGCCGTGCCGCGGAATCTGTTCTTCAAAAGCGCCAAGAATTCACTGGTGGGACATGTTCGCCTGGAAGGGGCGCCTCCGGCGGAGTTGAAGGTTGCCGTGCAGCCGGCGGTCACAGTCCGGGGGCAGCTCATCGAAACCGAGACCGACGTCGAAGCAGTGGGCTACCACCTGTATTGTGAATCAACGAAGCAAGGCGATTTCCGCATCGACGACACCGAAACCGACGAGAACGGCCGGTTCGAGATCAAAGGCCTGCTGGCGGGAAATGTGTACACGATGGACGCCTCGAACCCACAGCGCTTCGTCAACCGAAAAAATGGATTTAAGATCGACCTCACGAAAGCCAAACCGGGAGACGTGATCGAACTGGGGGAGGTCACCGGGAAGAAGGCGAAATCGAAGAAGGAGTAGCGGGCGAAAGGGACCGGCCTGGCGTTGTCGCGGATCGATCCACCAGACTTCACGCTTCTGGAATGACCGATGTCTTTCTGGAATCATTTTGAACCGACGGCCGACGCGCCGTGGAACCTCAGACGGGTCGTCCACCTGCACCGCCGCGCCGTCTTCGGGGTATGCTGGGCCGAGGTGCAGCGCGACCTCAATGCAGGTCCTCAGGCGGCCGTCTCGCGCCTGCTCGACGGAACCTGCCGAAGCGCTGGGACGCCGGATGATTTCGACGGCCTGGCGACGACGATCGGCAACTCAGCCGTCGCCTCCGGCAGCGCCGAGCGCTTGAAAGCCTGGTGGCTGTATCGCTGTCTGTTCTCGCCTCGGCCGCTCGAAGAACGGATGACGCTGATGTGGCACAATCATTTCGCCACCAGCAATCTGAAGGTCAACAACCTGCGGCTGATGAAGCAGCAGAACGAGACACTCAGGCAGCACGCCTTTTCGCCGTTCGGAGACCTCTTGCACGCCATGTCGCACGACCCGGCGCTGCTCGAATGGCTCGATGCACCGTCGAATCGCGCGGGAATGCCCAATGAGAACCTGGCTCGCGAGCTGATGGAGCTGTTTTCGCTGGGAATCGGAAATTATTCCGAGCGCGACGTCAAAGAGGCGGCCCGGGCCCTCACCGGCTGGACGGTGCGGCAGGGCAACTTCCGCGCGATGCAAGAGGTTCACGATGGCGATTCGAAAACGATCTTGAATCAGTCCGGCAACTGGTCGGGCGATGATTTCGTGCGGATCCTGCTGGAACAGAATTCCTGCGCCCGTCGCATCGCCTGGCGATTGACGAACGAGTTCTGCGGCGAGAACGCCGTCACCGACGCGGCCCTCGACGAGCTCGCGGGGGGGCTGAGGAAAAACCATCTCGACGTGCGCTGGGGCGTCGAGACGATCTTGAGATCCGCATTGTTCTTTTCGGACGAGAACATCCAGTCGCGAGTCGCCGATCCGGTTTCGTTCCTGCTCATTCCGTTGCGGGCGCTGGAGTGCTGGCGGTCGCCGCCGAGCACGCTGCTCCTGGCGGAATGGCTGGGAAGAATTGGCCAGGATCTGTTCAATCCGCCCAACGTCGGCGGCTGGACCGGCGGGCGCGGGTGGCTGTCGACACGGACCGTCATCGCCCGCGCGAATTATGCCACGGCCATCACGGCGGGCCAGCTCGCGAATCCCGAGCGACGGCTCGACATGCCGGCGGGCATGGCGGACATTCCCGATCCGGTCGAGCGGTTGCGCCGGCTGGGCGATTTGCTGTGTGGCGGAATGAGCGCCGAGACGGTCCGCGCGATCATCGAGAAATCAGGTCTGCAGTCGAAGCCCGACGACTTGCCGTGGCACTGCATCAGTGAATTCCTGACGCGGCCGGAGACACAACTGCATTAGCACGCTCGTTCCGAACGGAGAGGGATCATGATCGATCGACGACAATTCCTGCAGCATTCCACGGTGGTTTCGCTGACGCCGTGGATCCCTGCCTTTCTGCCCGCGACGCTGCGCGCCGCCGACGTGCGGAAGGATGACCGGATTCTCGTCGTCATTCAGCTTGATGGCGGCAACGACGGGCTCAATACCGTCGTTCCCTTCACCGATGAAAACTATGCAAAATATCGCCGCGAATTGAGGATCGCCGACAAAGACGTGCTCAAGCTGAATGGCTCGATCGGTCTGAATCCGGGCATGAAACAGGCGGCGGACCTGTTTCTCGACGGCCGGCTGGCAATCGTGCAGGGGGTCGGTTATCCCAATCCCAATCGTTCGCACTTTGAAAGCATGTCGATCTGGCACCATGCCCGGACCGATTCGCGTCAGCACGACGGAAACGGCTGGCTGGGGCGCGCGCTCGACGCGGGGCCGCAGCGCGACAGCGCCGTGGCCGATTCGGTCTATGTCGGCAACGAGACGATTCCGGTGTCCCTCAGGGGTCGTCGCGCCAATGCCGTGTCGCTCGAACGCGAGTCCCCGACCTCGCGCTGCTGGCGCCCCTCGCCCCCCGCCAGTCCGCATCGACGCGGGACAATCTGACGGCATTTGTTACCCGGATTCAGGACCAGTCGTTCCAGGCCGCGCGGCGCCTTGACCAGTCTGATCCGCAGAATGGCAAGTCTGCGGCGTATCCGTCAACCGGCCTGGGGCGGCGCCTGCGGCTGGTCTCGAAACTGATCAAGCTGGGGACGGGAACTCGCGTCTATTACGCGTCGCAGAGCGGCTATGACACCCATTCGGCACAAGCCTATCCGCACCGGCTGCTGCTGAACGAATTTTGCGGCGCCGTCAAGACGTTTCTCGACGACCTGACAGCGTCGCAACTGGCCGAGCGCGTCGTGGTTCTGGCCTTCAGCGAATTCGGGCGCAGAGTCCGGGAAAACGGCTCGGCGGGGACCGATCACGGAGCGGCGGGCCCGGTGTTTCTCGCGGGCACCCCGGTGCGCGGCGGACTTGTCGGAGAGCATCCGTCGCTGAGCGACCTGGATGAGGGAGATCTCAAGGTCTCGATCGACTTTCGACGCGTGTATGCAGCGCTCTTGACCGACTGGCTGGGCATGGATGCCGCCCCGATTCTCGGAAAGGAGCATGCGCCACTCGAGCTCGTGAAGGAGTGACAAAACGGACGACGCGGCGAGAGCCGCAAGAACCATCACCGCCCGCAGGTCCAGACGATCGATGATCTGAATGATCAGGGAGATTGGGTGGCCGGGCCTGACACTTTGCGATAGAAGACTCACGTTGTGACTCTGTACCCGTCGCGTTAAACTTGCACATGAGACACCATCAACTGCGTTTCGCAAAGAAGGTGAATTCATGGCCTGCCGCTCGATCTGCGTTCCGTTGATGCTGGGCGCCGTCCTTGCCGTTACTTCGCCAGGCCGGGCCGGGCCGCCATCACCGATTGAACGTTATCGCAACCTCAAACATCCCCCGACGTTTGAGAACTTCAACAAGGGCTGGGAAGAGCGAGTCCTGGTTGAGTTCGACATCGTCAACTCCGCCGAACTCACGGCACTGCGGGCAGGACTCAAGGACGACGACCGCTTCGTGCGGTCCATCGCCGCGCGGGCACTTGGCATCCGGGGCGACAAGGACTCGGCCGAAGCGCTCGCTGAGCTGGTCAAATCCGATCCCGAGTGCATCGTTCGCGCCAGGGCAGTCGAGTCGCTCGGGCTCCTCAAAATGATGCCGGAGGTCATTGATTTGGCGAAAAAGGACAGCACCACCGAGGTCCAATGGGTGGCCCGGATGGCGGCAGGTGAACTCAAATCCGAGATCGATTCCAGGGAGCTGATGCAACAGGCCTACGCGGTGGGCATCAAGGCGGACAAACTCGGCGTTGCCAAAGTCGGTCAGCCGGCGCCCGACTTTTCCGCTCACACCAGCGATGGAAAACCCTTCAAGCTCTCGAGCGTCGTGGGCAAGAAACCGATTTTGCTGTACTTTGC
>JACQFH010000445.1 GCA_016200145.1 Planctomycetia bacterium
GAGTTCAGGCTTCAGCCTGCGCAACTCCCGGTGGTTCACAGATTTGCATCCAGTCTGTGTACCACTGCACTCCACGGGTGCAATTTTGTGAGCCAACTTCCAGGAGAGCAGGCTGAAGCCTGAACTCCAGCGACATACGTTCAGGAGATCATCCCATGCGTTGGGGATACATTGTTCCGCGGGTGCTGCTGGTCGCTGCGATCTGGGCCTTCTTTGCGTATGGCTTCGATCCGTCCCTGCGGTTCGGGGCGGTTTATTCGGCGCAGAAGGGAGTCGGCGCGAAAGTCGAGATCGGCTCGATCAAGACGCGCTTCTCGCCACTCGCCCTGCTGGCGACCGACGTGCACATCGCGAACCGCAACGCCCCCGGCACGAACCTGATCGAATTCGAATCGCTCAGTCTCGATGTGTCAGGCGCCGGTCTCGCGCGCAAGTCTTTGATCGTCGATGATGGCGAGCTGACGGGCCTGCGGTGGGGAACGCCGCGCAAAGATTCCGGCCTGCTGCCCGAAACTCCCGCGGAGACGAGGGCGCGCGAAGAACAGGCGGCCGAGTCGGACGGCGCGATCGGCAAGCTTGAATCCGACATGCAGGCCAAAGCCAAAGAGCTGTTTGCGGGACTGGCCGACCGGGCCAAGCTGGCGATCGACCCCAACCAGTTCGAATCGGTGCGCCTGGGAACCGAGCTCGAAAAGAAATGGACCAGCGACTTTGGCCGGCTCGAGACCGAGGTCAATGACCTGAAGAACGAAATCGACGACATCAAACGGCTCGTGGAGTCGAAGGACGGCAACAAGCTCGAACGGCTCGACGGCTATCGCAAGGCGGCCGGCGAAGCGCAGGACGCGCTCAAGAGAATCAAGCAGCTCAAGACCGAAGTCGAAAATGAAAAGCAGCAGGCCCGTACCGACTTTGCCACGTTCAACCAGGCCCGCGAGCGCGATCTCACGAAAATCCGGGAGCAAGCCGACTTGTTCAAGACCGATCCGCAACAGATCGCCGAGTATTTGCTCGGACCGGAACTGCATCGCCGCATGAATGAAGTCATCGACTGGACGAAATGGGCCAGGTCGAATTATGTGCGCGTGGCGCACGACCCGGCCCCCGAGCGGATGCGCGGTGAAGAGATCATCTTCGTCCACAAAGCCGAACTGCCCAAGGTGCTGATCAAACTGCTCAAGATTTCGGGCAAGGGCGACGTCCACGGGCAGCCGCTGGAATTCAACGGCACGCTCTCGGGGCTGACATCGAACCCGGTGCTGCACGGGGAGCCGGCGGTGCTCCAGTTGAATGGCGAAGGACCTGCCGACGTCGATTTGAAGGTCGTGTTCGACTACACCCATCGCGACATCGAGCCGACGCACGAGGTGTTCCTCACCTACGCAGTCAGCAACGCGCCCCCCACGAAACTGGGGGATGAAAAGTCCCTGGCTGTGACAGTGAATGCCGACAAGCTCGTGTGCCACGCGCGGCTCAAACTCGTCGGCGACGACTTGACCGGCAAACTTGATTTTCAGCAGCAGCCGGCCGTCCTTTCGGCAAAACTCGGAGGCGATCTGTCGCAACTCCAGGCGCACGTGGTTCAGGCGATCAACGATATCTTCGCCGGCATTAAAGACCTGCAGGGCGAGTTAGAAATCAGCGGCAAGCTGGACGAACCGAAGCTGGCGATCCGCTCGGGGATTGGCAATCAAGTGGCCGGCGGGATGAACGCGGCGCTCGCGCACCAGCTCGACCAGGGGCGCGAGGTCCTGGCGGGCAAGCTGAACGAACAGGTGACGGCCCAGACAGGGAAGCTGCAAGGCCTGTTCAAACAGAAAGTCTCGGGACTCACCTCGCAATTGAACCTGAACGAGCAGGAAGTGAATCAGCTCATTCAGCAGGCGACGGGCGGGCGGCTGGCCGAGCTCGACAAGGCGCCCGGCAAAGCACTCGACATGCTGAAGAAACCGGTCGACCCCAAGCAGCCGCTGGACCCGAAGCGTGCCGGCGACGATCTGAAAAAGGCCGGGGACGACATCAAAAACGACGTGAAGAAACTGTTCCGTCGCTGATTCGCGCGAGCCCGGGGAACGGGCACCAATTCGAATAGAATTGGTCGCCCCGCGGGTGGTTTCGCGCGTTCCTTCCGCGGCGCTTGCACGCTGGTCCACGAAATTGCACACTGCGTTTCCGGGCAGGCGAATGCACCAACGGGACTTACGTCCCGGGCTCACAGACTTGAAGCTTGCGCGTCAGATCTTGACCGGCTTTTCCGTCGCAATGCTCTTCGCTTCGAGATAGCACATCTTGAGCGCGTCGCGGGCCAGGGACCCGGAGAGCAGCGGAGGTTCCTTCTTTGCGACGACGCCGTCGACGGCCGTCTGCAATTCAGACGTGAACGCGGCGCACCACTCGGCGCCTCCCTTGAGTTTGGGATTGGTCACCTTTCCGTCGGCTGTCAGCAGCGTGAGAGGCCGGTTCAGGATCGGCTGGCCTCCCAGCGTATTGAAGTCGTACAGCAGCGTGGCCCGATCGAGATTGATTTCGAAGCCGTGTGCGAACGCCAATCCCGGCGCCGAGATCCCCCCGCTGATGCAACTGACGGTTTTTGCCGGGTCGTCGTACAGGTACTGCGTCGTGACGTGCTGCATGAATCCTTTTTCGAGAATTCCGCGGCTGTAGACCGCTTTCGGCACTCCACACGTCAAACCAATGAAGTGGTTGTCGTGGATGTGCAGATCGATTCCCGGACCGCCGGTCTTGGTGATGTCGGCCATGTCGGCCGACCAGTCGGGCTTCGAGATCACGCGCCGGAAGTGGGCTGTGCGGAGCTTTCCGTACCGGCCCGACTGAATGCACTCGGCGGCAAACTTGAATTCAGGGAAGAATGGCAATACATGTGCCACCATCAGCATCCGCCGGGCTTTTGCGGCCGCAGCGACCATCCGCTCGGCGGCCCGCACGTCGAGAGCGATCGCTTTTTCGACGATCGTGTGCTTGCCCGCGAGGAGCGAATCGAGGGCCGCCGGTTCGTGCTGGTCGTTGGGGAGGCAGATATCGACGAGGTCGATATCGGGGTCGGCGAGCAGCGCCCGGTAGTCCGAGAACTTCTTGACCTTCGACAGGTCCACGTGTCCGCCGCGCGGGCCGAAATTCCCCTGAATGCCGGTCCAGTCGCCGGCGAGTTTCTTGGGATCGCGTGTCGCGATCGCCGTGACACGGGCCCCTTTGAGTTTTCTGGCGGCCTCGAAGTGCGTCATTCCCATGAAGCCGATGCCGACGATGCCGATACGAATCATGGTGAGCCAATCCCGGAGGTCAGTGCGTAGTCGATGCCGTATTCTCCGGGAATCGCACGCAAGTTCAAGCCTGCGGCGGCATCAGAGTACTGAGTACTCAGCACTAAGTACTCAATACTGTTTACGGATACGCAATATTGAACCGGTTCGACATGGTCTGCCCGGTCCATACGACGGCCTGTTCCTGCAGGGCCAGCCAGACAAGGTCAGGGTACCGATAGTTCGAATCGGAACAGAAATAATCCTGGTCGACCTGCATCTTGATCCAGACGAGGTACGAGCCCGGAATCAGATCGACGGAACAGCGCGCGTATTCGGATTTCTCGTCGACGGCCTCCGGCGCAATGGACGTCGGGCGGACCAGATATTCTGTCTGCTTGACGTCGCCGGATTCGAAGAAATACCCGACCCACCTGGCAGACTCAAGCGGCTTGACGCTCCAGGCGGCGGGCTTGCCTGTGGTGAGATTGCCGAAGTGCAGCCCGTAGATGGCGGGCCGTGGCGCGAGAATCTTCACGCGGGTCGTGTTCCGCATCAGCAGCCGGAACCGCAGGCAGTCGGGCGCCTGGGAGATCAGGTCGAGTTTGAAAGCCAGGGTGTCGCTCACGACGCGGCCCAAATCGCATGTCGACAAAGAGTGTCTGTCAATCGAATCACACGGCATGCATCAGAAACGAGCCGCGCGACCCCCCATGCCCCCCCCTTGCTCAGGGGGGGATTGCTGGAGACTCTCAGAATACAGACGGGTTTGTTAAACTACCACCAGATCACAAAACGACCTGGCGTTTCGTCATTCGGGTTTTGGTTTTTTTCGTCATTCGTCATTTGGATTTCGTTATTCAGGCGACAAAGGAGTGTCCATGAGCGACGCACGCCCGTTCGTGCACCTGCACTGCCACACGCATTACAGCCTGCTGGACGGGGCCAACCGAATTCCCGAACTGGTCCGCAAGGCCAAAGACGCGGGGATGAACGCGCTGGCCATCACCGACCACGGCAATCTCTACGGGGCGCTGGAATTCTACACGCAGGCCAAAGAGGTCGGAATCAATCCGATCATCGGATACGAGGCGTATATCGCCCCCGGTGACCGCCGCGTGAAAGAAGCGGCCCGCATGAAGGAGGCCAGCTTTCACCTGACGCTGCTGGCCAAAAATCGCGACGGTTTCAAAAACCTGATCAAGATGGCCTCGGCCGCGTTTCTCGACGGTTTCTATTACAAGCCGCGCATCGACAAGCAGCTTCTCGAGCAGCACCGCGAGGGGATCATCTGCCTCTCGGGCTGCGCGGCGGGAGAGTTGTCGAACCTGATTCTCGGCGGGCGAATGGAAGAGGCCGAACAGGTCGTGGCGTGGTATCGCAAGCTGTTCGGCGACGACTATTACCTCGAGATTCAGAATGCGGGCTTGGAAATCCAGCGCTTGTGCGCCGAGGGGACGATCGACCTGGCGCGACGGATGGGCATCCCGCTGGTGGCCACGAACGACGCCCACTATCTGAACAAAGAAGACGCCGCCAGCCACGACGTGCTGCTGTGCGTCAACACGCACAGTCTGCGGAGCGACGTGAAGCGGATGAAGATGGAGGGGGAGCAGTTCTTCGTCCGCACTCCCGACGAGATGTACGCGGCGTTTCCCGGCCTCGAAGACGCCTGCGCCCGCACTCAGGAAATCGCCGACCGGGTGCAGATCGACCTCGACCTGAAGCAGCGGCACTTCCCCGTCTTCTCTCCCCCGGCCGGGATGACCGATGGCGATTACCTGCGGCAGAAATGCGTGGAGGGACTGACGTGGCGGTACGGTGCGAACCCCGCGCAGGAAGTGCTCGACCGGCTGGAGTACGAGCTGTCGGTCATCAATCGCATGGGGTTTGCCAGTTATTTTCTCATCGTCTGGGACTTCGCCCGGTTCGCCCGCGAAAACGGCATTCCGGCACTGGCCCGCGGTTCGGCGTGCGGGGCGATCGTGGCCTACCTGCTGGGGTTAAGCAACGTCTGCCCGCTGAAGTACGACCTGCTGTTCGAGCGGTTTCTCGATCCGAACCGGGCCGAGGCGCCCGATATCGACATCGACTTCTGCCGCGACCGCCGAGAGCTCGTGCTCAATTACGTCAAGGAAAAATACGGCACCGACAACGTGGCGCAGATCGGGACGTTCGGAACGCTGGGGGCCAAGGCGGTGATCCGCGACGTGGCGCGGGCGCTGGCCGTGTCGCTCGAGCGGGCCGACGAAGTGGCCAAATTCGTTCCGACAGGTCCCAACGTCGAACTGGCCGGAGCGCTGGAAGACAGCCCCGACCTGAAGTCCGCCTACGATCAGGATGCGGCCGTTCGCGAAGTGATCGACTACGGCCTCAAGCTCGAGGGGCTGGCCAAAAGCGCCGGGACGCATGCTGCCGGCGTTGTGATTGCCGACGAACCGCTGACGAATTACGTTCCGTTGCAGAAGATTTCGGGCAAGGACGACATCATCACGCAGTGGCCCATGGCCGACGTCGAGAAGGCGGGCCTGCTCAAGATGGATTTCCTTGGCCTGCGCAACCTGACGATCCTCGACAAGGCGGTGCAAAACGTCAAGAAGCACTGCGGCATCGAACTCGACCCGCTCAACTTCGCGCTCGACGACGCGGCCACGTTTCAGTTGCTGCAACGCGGCGAGACCAAAGGCATCTTCCAGTTGGAAGGCGGGGGCATCCGCGACCTGCTGACCAAAGAACAAGGTCGAACCGGTACCGAAACTGCACCCCGTCGTCGACGAGATTCTCGCTGAAACGTACGGGGTGATGGTGTACCAGGAACAGGTGATGCGGATTCTCAATCGCCTGGGGGGCATCGAGCTCTCGAAAGCCTATGCCTGCATCAAAGCGATCAGCAAGAAGAAGGCGGAGACGATCGAGAAGAACCGGGCCGAATTCATCCAGGGAGCGCAGCAACGGGGCATGTCGGCCGACGAAGCCGCCAACCTGTTCAGCCTGATTGAGAAATTCGCCGGATACGGCTTCAACAAGTCGCATTCGACGGCGTACGCGGCGATCGCCTACCAGACGGCGTATCTGAAGGCGCACTACCCGGTCGAATTCATGGCCGCCCTGCTCTCGTGCGGGATGGAAGATACCGACCGCATCTGCGAGCACGTCGACGACTGCCGGCGCATGAAGATTCGCGTGTTGCCCCCCGACGTGAACCAGTCGGACGTCGAATTTGGCGTGGCGGGGAAAGAACTGACATTCGGGCTGGCGGCAATCAAGGGAGTGGGAATTCAGGCGGTTTCAGCGCTCGTCCGCGAACGCGAGGCGAACGGCAAGTTTCAGGACATCTTCGACCTGTGCGAGCGCGTCGATCCGAAACAGCTTCCCAAGGGACTGCTGGAGATTCTGATCCGCGCCGGGGCACTGGATGCAATGGGGCCCGAGCGGAACCAGCACCTGGCCCTGGCCGACCGTGCGATCCAGAACGCGGCCTCGAAACTTCGCGACCGCCAGGCAGGGCAGAAGAACCTGTTCGGCGGCGAAGACGACGCGCAGGCGGCGGCGGGCGGGTCGTCGGTGACGTTGCCTGACGTGCCCCCCATGACGCACAGCCAGCGGCTGACCGACGAGAAGGAAGTGTTTGGGTTCTACCTGACATCGCATCCCCTCACCGAGCACTCGTCGAAGCTGCAGCTTTATTCCACTCATGCCACCGCCGACCTGGCGGCGCTCGGCGACGGGGCCGAAGTGCGCCTGGGGGGGATGATTTCGGCGATCAAGCGCACGAATACCAAAAAGCCCAGCCGGAACGGGCACACGCGCTACGCCAACTTCGATTTCGAAGACGTCAAGGGGACGGTGCGGTGCATCATGTGGCCCGAAGATTTCGCCCGGCTGGGCGAACACGTGAAATCCGAGGCGATCTGTTTTATCGAGGGGCGCGTCGATCGCCGCGGCCGCGAGCCGAACGTCGTCGTCAACAACCTGATTACGCTGGACGAGGCCTCGAACAAATTCACCGACCAGGTGGCGGTGAAGTTCGAGCGCGGCCGGCACAGCGAAGGCGAGGTCGACCGCGTGGGCGAAATCCTGCGGCGTCATCCGGGGCGCTGCGACGTGGCGATCGTCATCGATTCGTACGACGAGCAAAACCCGACGCTGCGATTCAGGTACTTATTGCAGCCGGCGTCAACGCTGAAGGTGAGCGCCAATACCGAGCTGGCGACCGAGCTCGAGCAGGTCCTCGGCCCCGGCAACGTGCGCTACGTCTCGAACCCGAAGCGCAAAACTGGGTAGTGGCTGAGAGTTGTATTGCCGTCGCGCTGAATCGCGAAAATCCGCGGGAAAACAGCGTGATTTTTGTTGAAGTCGCGCGAGACGATTCTAAAATCTCCTTCGTACAGAACCGTT
>JACQFH010000446.1 GCA_016200145.1 Planctomycetia bacterium
CAGCGCCCGGCTACAATTGCAGAATGAACTCTGATGAACCGATCCGACTGACGAAACTGGCCAAACGTGCCGGGTGCGCGGCCAAGCATCCGCCGAATTTTCTGCTGCCGCTGCTGGGGCTGATGCCGCCGGTAACCGACCCGAATGTGCTGGTCGGCAGCTCAACTTCCGACGACGCGGCGATCTACAAGCTGTCGGACGAACTGGCCCTCGTTCTGACGACTGATTTCTTCACTCCCATCGTCGATGCGCCGCGCGACTTCGGCCGGGTCGCCGCGGCCAATGCACTTTCCGACGTGTACGCGATGGGAGGCAAGCCCCTCACGGCCCTCAGCATCGTCGGTTTTCCCGATTCGCTGCCGGCCACGATTCTGGCCGAGATCCTGATCGGCGCTTCGGAAATCGCGGCGGAGGCGGGAACGAGCATCGTTGGCGGGCACACGATCAAAAGCGAAGAGCCGATCTTCGGCCTGGCCGTCGTGGGGACGGTTCACCCGCAGCGCGTCCTGGCCAACGCCGGCGCGCAACCCGGGGACGTGCTGATTCTGACGAAGCCGATCGGCCTGGGCATCATCACCACGGCGGCGAAGAACGATCAGGACTCGCGCGGGGCGATCACCGAAGCCATTCGCGTGATGACGACGCTGAACCGCGTGGCGGCCGAGTCGCTGGTCGAGTTCGACGTGCACGCGCTCACCGACGTCACCGGATTCGGGCTGCTGGGGCATCTGCGGAACATGACAGCGGCCAGCGGCGTGACGGCGGATATCCGGGCCGGCTCGGTGCCGGTGCTGGCGGCCGCCCGCGAATACGTGAGCGCCGGCATCGCTCCCGGGGGGACGCGCGCCAACCTGAAATTTCTTGCCGAGTGGGTCGATTTCGCCCCTGACGTGAGCCAGGAAGAGCGGCTGTTGCTCTGCGACGCGCAGACTTCGGGGGGCCTCCTGGCCGCGGTTCCCGCCGCGCAGCAGGAAAGGGCCGTGGCACAACTGAAGGCGCGCGGCGTCTCCGCCGCGGTCGTCGGTCGGATTTCCGGCCCCGGCGCGGGTCGAATCCACGTCGTCAAATGACCGTCCTGTCATGAGCAGCCTCGAACCTGCAATACCCGCCGAGCCGCCGGTGAGATTCGACCCTGCGGCGCCGGTGACGGTGAACGTGGCGGGACAGGAGCTGACGTTCTTCGTTCACTCGTCGTCGCTGATCGCGTCGATGCTGCGGGACATCGACTCGGCCAAATCGCGCATCTGGCTGGAGAGCTACATCTTCGCCGACGACGCAGCCGGGCAGTCGGTGGCGACGGCGCTGGCCGAGCGGGCCGCCGCGGGGGTCGACGTCCGCGTGATCTACGACGGGTTCGGCAGCATCCGCACGTCGTGGTCGATGTTTGAGCGCATGAACGAGAAGGGAGTCAAGGTGCACGCCTTCCATACGCTGGGGCAGGCCGTGCGCGAGTTTTCGTTCCTGAGCATCTGCAATCGACGCGATCATCGGAAGCTGCTGATCGTCGACGACCGAATCGCGTATTTCGGCGGGATGAACATCGTCGACCAGCGGGGCATCGAAACCCCCGCCGATGCAAAGGCGCGGCGCCTGCCGGCCTCGGCCGGGTGGCGCGACGTACACGTGCGGCTGGCTGGGCGGCAGCAATCCGACGTCGCCGGCGCCTTCAACCGGTTGTGGAAGCACGTCATTCACAAGAGCCGCCGCCGGGGGCCGGTCTGGCCAATCCCGCAAATGCTGCTCTCGCGCCACGAGAGTATCTTCTTTTTCGACTGCCGGCCGGCGCTGCGCTATCACCGGGCGCAGCGCGTGTTCGTGCCGCTGATCCGCAAGGCGCAACGCAACATCCTGGTCTCGATGGCGTATTTCATTCCGCAGGGGGCCATCCTGCGGGAACTCGTTCGGGCGCGGAAGCGGGGGGTGACGATTCGGATCATTATTCCGGGGAAGAGCGACGTGCAGGCCGTGCAATGGGCGACCCGGCATTTCTACGCCTATCTGCTCAAGCGCGGATTTCGCATTTACGAACAGGGGGACAACATGGTCCACAGCAAGGTGATGGTGATTGACCAGGAATGGTCGATCGTCGGATCGTGCAACCTCGACCCGCGGAGTCTGCTGTACAATCTGGAATTCCTGGCGGTCATCCACGCCCGGACTGTGGTCACCGTCCTCAAGCGGATCTGCCGGTATGAAATCAGCAAGAGCCGGCGGATTTCTGAGGCCGACGTGGCCCGCCGCTCATGGCTGACGCGCTTCCGTGACTACATTGCCTGGTCGTTCCGCAAATGGCTCTGATTGCGAGTTTTTGGTGAAGGAATTGTGAAGATCAGGTTAAAAGAACTTGCGGCGAATGCAAAAACGAGGTATTTAAGAGAAGGCACGTCATTTCTTTGTGTTCGATTCGCACCCACGGAAGGGGTTCCCCGCATGAACGAAATGTCTCACGACGACCGCCCCTCGGCTGTTCGCGGTCTGGCACTGGCTTTGCGGTTTCGCCTGCCTTTGGAGGTCGAGACGGGCCTGTTCATTCTGGCCAGTGCGCTCGACGTGTTCATGACGCGGTATCTGATCACCAGCAGTACTTCGACCAGTCATATTTCGTTCGTCGAAGGCAACCCGATCGCCCGCTACTTTCTCGACAGTTGGGGGCCGGACGGACTGACCTGGTTCAAATTCGGCCTGGTGGCGGTCGTTTCGATCATCTGCCAGGTGATCGCCCGCCGCAAAATCGACGTGGCCCGCCGCGTGCTCCTGTTCGCGACCGTTGCCGTGATGGGGGTCGTGATCTACAGCGTCGTGCTGATGGTTCAGCACATCTGAGAAACTCGGCTTGCCGTTCGATTCCAGGGACGGGATGATTCGGATTCGCCGTTCACCGACGATCCGGATTTCCCATGACGACCGAAGTGCCGCAGCCCCTCGCCGAGCAATTGCGCGTTCACCGCCAGGACCACGTTCTGCGCTGGTGGGGCGAATTGAAGTCTGCCGAGCGAGACGCACTGGCGCGACAACTTGCCGAGATCGATCTCGACCAGCTCGACCGCGCCTGGCAGCAGATCACGGGGCAAGACGAGCGCGAGGAATCGCCGGCCGAGCGCGCGCGTCGCGCGGCGGCCCCGCGCCAGCTCGTTCGCGTGGCGCACAGCGATGCCGATCGCCGTGAGTGGAGCGAGGCGCGCGCCGCCGGAGGCGGTTTGCTGCGGGCGGGCCGGGTCGGCGCGGTGCTCGTCGCGGGGGGGGAAGGTTCGCGGCTGGGATTTCCGCATCCCAAGGGGCAGTTTCCGATCGGCCCGGTGAGCGCCAAGCCGCTGTTTCAACTGTTCGCCGAGCAGTTGCGGGCCCGCGCGCGCGCCGCCGGGGCGCGCATCCCCTGGTACGTGATGACCAGCGACTCCACCCACGACGAGACGGTTGATTTCTTCCGGCAGCATGCCGCGTTTGGGATGGATCCTCGCGACGTGCACTTTTTCCGGCAGGGGGCCATGCCGGCGGTCGATCGCCAGACCGGCCGTCTGCTGATGGCCTCACGCCATGAGCTGGTCCTCAACCCCGACGGGCACGGCGGCTTTCTTGCCGCGCTCGACCGCTCTGGTTTGCTCGACCAGATGTGCGACGCGGGGATCGACTATGTGTACTATCACCAGGTCGATAATCCCCTCGCACGGGTGTGCGACCCGGCGTTTCTGGGCTTTCACCTGCGGATGGGAAGCGAGGTCTCGACGAAAGTCGTCGCCAAGCTCTCGCCCGAAGAACGGATGGGCGTGGCCGTCGAACTCGACGGGCGCACGCAGATCATCGAGTACAGCGACCTGCCGCACGACATGGCGGCCGAGCGCGACGCGGCGGGAGAATTGAAATTCTGGGCGGGGAGCACAGCGATCCATGTATTCAGCCGCTCGTTTCTCGAGCGACTTCGCGCCGCCCGGATTGAGCTGCCCTTTCACCGGGCGATCAAAGCGGTGCCTCACATCGACGACGCGGGAGCCCTCGTCGAGCCCAAGGCCGAGAACGCAATCAAATTCGAGAGGTTCATCTTCGACGTGCTGCCGCTGGCCGAGCGTTCGCTGGTTGTCGAAGCCCGCCGCGACGATGAATTCTGCCCGCTCAAGAACAAGTCCGGCGACTTTTCGGCCGAGCACGTGAAGCGCAGCCTTTCCGAACTGTATGCTGGCTGGCTGCGAAGTGCGGGGGCCACGATCCCGGAACAGGCCACCGTCGAAATCAGCCCGCTCTACGCGTTCGATCCCGAC
>JACQFH010000447.1 GCA_016200145.1 Planctomycetia bacterium
AAGTTCGGCAAGCAGGTGGCCGTGATCACCGACGCCCGCTTCTCGGGGGTTTCGACCGGGGCGTGTATCGGGCACGTTGGCCCCGAGGCGCTGGCAGGAGGCCCCGTCGGTAAAGTTCGTGACGGCGACCTGATCCAGATCATTGTTGATCGGAACAACCTCACCGGCAGCATCGACTTCGTCGGCACGTCACAGGAACGCCTCACGCCGGAGCAGGGGGCCAAATTGCTGGCTTCGCGGCAGCCGGCGCTGGAACTGAAACCCGATCCCGACCTGCCGGCCGACACGCGCTTGTGGGCCATCCTTCAGCAGGTGAGCGGCGGCACATGGGGCGGCTGCGTCTACGATGTCGATCGCATCGAACAAGTTCTCCGCGCAGGCCTCAAGGCGCTAGGCGAAGGGTGAGGCTGCGCGGCGATTCGTAGCGTGGCCTTCCAGGCCGCCCGTATCTTTTGTTCGAGAATACTTAAGAGTAGTGACGCACGGCAGGCCTGGAAGGCCATCCTACACAGCCCATTTTACGATTGGGTCTGCCGCCGTAGAAGCGGCAAAATTCTTTCGGCGGCCGTGCGGGCGGCGTCTTCCCAGCCGAGCTTGCGGTAGATCTTGATGGAGACGTACCGTTCGTAGCCGGAAGCGTTGAGCGTTGAAACGACGCGGGGCAAATCGATGCTGCCGCTGCCGAACGGGCCGCCGTTCGATTCGCACAGGTGGAAATGCCGGATCGCGGGGCCATGCTCGCGAATCGTATCGAACAGGCTGTGCTCTTCGATGTGCATGTGGATCGTATCGAGCATGTATCCCAGGGCCGGTGATCCGACGCGCGCGACGAGGGCTGCTGCTTCGGCAGCCGTGTGGTGGAAACCGACTTGCAGATGGTTGACCGGCTCCAGGACGAGCCTGCCGCCAAACGTCTCGGAGCGCCGCGCGGCCTGTCTCAAGCAATCGGCAATTCGGTCGGCGGCGATCGCTTCATCGGGTTCGTCGCTGCGGAAGCCCTGCATCAGGCCGACGACGACGTGTGCACCGAGCTGAGCTGCATACTCGGAGTACGAAATCAGACGCTCGACGGCGCGGGCTCGAATTCCGGCGTCGGGGCTTGCCAGGCACAGCTTTTCAGCGCCGTAGGACCACCCGGAAAGAAACGACACGATCGGCAACCCGTGCTCACGCGCGAGGCCGAGCAGTTCTGCGGCCGCGTGGGGCGCAGGGTAACTGGCTGTCAGCTCAACCCCCTGGTAGCCGAGCTTTTTCAGCACCGCCATGCGCCGCGACAACTCGCGCAGATCAGCAATCGGCTCGTAGAACAGGAAGCAGAGTTTCATGATGTCCTCGATTCCGGGTTTCGTTCACAGCACAGGGCGCGGCCGGGATACGGTGCGGCGAGTGAATCCACCGGCTTGCCGCCGGAAATGACGGGAACTCCATTGACGATGACGTGCTCGATGCCAACCGAGTATTGATGCGGCTCGGCATACGTCGCGAGGTCGACCACCGTTGCGGGATCGAAAACGACCAGGTCGGCGTACGATCCGATGCGAATCGTACTGCGGTCGCGCAGGCCAAAGCGCGTGGCCGGCCCTCCCGAGAGCTTGTACACGGCGTCTTCGAGCGAGAACAGCTTCCAGTCTCGCACGCACTGCCCAAGCAGGCGGGCGGACGATCCGTACATTCGCGGGTGGATGACACCCTCCTCGAAGTAAATGCCGTCGGTCCCCATCAGATACAGGTCGTGCGCCAGGAAGGGATGCACGAGCCGGTCGTCTCCCTGGTTGAAGACCAGAAGCACGGCCAGCCGTTCTTCGACCAGCAAATTGCACAGCGCGTCTTCCGGCGGAAGATTCATTTCGGCGACGTAATCGCTCAGCAGTTTTCCCTGGTGGCGAGAGTTGTCTTTGCTCAGCGTCCACGCGATGTGAATTCTATCGAGTTCGAGATCATAGGCCTCCAGCCCGGCCGCAAAGCGCGCGCGCACAGACTTGTCTCCCAGTTTCGGAAGCACCGCCAGGGGGCCGTCTTCCCAGACTTCGTTCGGCAAGAGGTAGCTCAGCATCGTCGAACCGGGCTGATACGGATAAACGTCGAACGAAAAATCGACCTCGTGCCGGGCGGTTTTGTCGACGTAATCGAGCACCTGTTCGGCTTCAGCGGCGTCGTGCGCTTTGAGGTGCGAAATGTGGACGGCGACGCCGGCGCGGCGGCCGATTTCGACTGCCTCGCGAAGCGCCGGCAGTATTCCCTTTTTGTAGCGGATGTGCGTGACATACAGGCCGCCGCGGGGCACGAGCGCAGTGCACGCTTCGACCAGTTCGTCGGTCGTGGCGAAGCACTCGGAGATGTAATCGAGGCCCGTCGACAGGCCGGCGGCGCCTTCGTCCATCCCCTGCCGGATGGCTCCCTGAATCTCGCGCATCTGGTAGTCGTCAGGCGGCTGGCGGCCCCAGCCGCAGGCGTTGACGCGCACATTGGCGTATGGAATCTGGACGGCGGAATTCTGCGCATTGCGGCGGTCGAGCAGGGCCAGATAGTCGGTGAGAGACTCCCACCCCCGGTATTCGTCCTGTCGCAGCGCATTGAGCGAGCGGAGGTAGTAGATCCACTCGGCGGCGTTGTGGCGTCGGACTGGCGCATACGAGATGCCGTCGGGCATCAGGACTTCGGTGGTGAATCCCTGGGTCGTCTTGGCGGTCAAATGCGGCGTTTTCAGAAGCCAGCCGTCGGAGTGCGTGTGGAGGTCGACAAAACCGGGTGCGACGGCGCGACCGGCTGCGTCGATCGTGGCCCTGCCGGCCTGATCCCCAAGTTCACCGATGGCCGCAATGCGATCGCCGTTGACGCCGATATCACCTCGCCAGCGCGGAGTGCGGACGCCGTCGATGATCGTGCCATTCCGAATCAGCAAATCAAACAACGTTTGCTCCGAAAATGCACGGGGATCACACAGATCCGCCGGATCGGCGAAAGCAGACAGCCCGGCCCCACCGCGGAGCCGGGCTGAGAATCAGAATCGCTTTGGAACGAATGACGACTGCGGTTACTCCGGTTTGGATTCCGGCTTTTCGGATTCCGAATCTGGCTTCTTTTCGTCGGATTTCGCGGCGTCGGGGGAGTTCGCGGCCTTGGTATCATCGGCCTTGGTGTTGCCGGCCTGGGGACCGCCAGGACCTCTTTGTCCGGGGGCTCCCGCCGGAGCGCCGGGACCGCCTCCCATGGGGGGCATGCCCTGGGGCATCCCGCCAGCGGTTGCCGGCGCGTCAACCTGTTTCACCGGCGCAGCCTCCTCTTGATCGGTGGCGACGTAGAAGACGACCGGCGGGCCGGATTCCTTGACGCCTTGCCGGGCGTAATGAACGAAGATCTCACGCTTGCGGAACGGGTTGAATGAGAACCACGAATAGACTTCGAGTTTCTTGGACGTCGGGGAACCGGCTTTCTGGCTCGAGTAGTCTTCGCTCCGCGCCGGCTTTTTGTCGCCAAGAACGGCCCGTACGTCGGCTTCCGTCACTTCGGGCGCCTTGGGATTGGCTTCGGCTTCTTTCATCTTATTGGACAACGCCTCGGCGGCTTTGCTGTGTCCACGCGAGCCGATGAACTCAATGACCACGGCCACGAGAAGTGCGGCAATCAGGCCCCGCACGATGATCATCTCGACCGGGTTCCTGGCCTGCTTGGGAGGTCCTTTCGACGACTGGGGTGACTGGCCTTCGGGCATGGCGGCGCCTCCAAATTCGAAAAAATGATC
>JACQFH010000423.1 GCA_016200145.1 Planctomycetia bacterium
CGTTTCGAGCGCGACATGGCAGCCGCGATAATCTGCCGCATGCGGGCTGAACGCTCGGCGGCCGTCGACGCGGGCGCTGCAGCGCCGGCACGAGATTCACCGGCGCCTGCGACTGGTGCAGCCGCGATCGTGCCCGGCAATTGCTCCTTTTTCACGGGCAAAGTCGAGACGGCGCGCTGGATGTCTTCGCGGGTGATCGCGCCGCCGTGACCGGTTCCGCGCACAGTTGTCGGATCGATCCCCAGTTCGCGTGCGAGCCTTCGCGCCGACGGAGACATCGGCAGTCGGTTCTGGCTGTGGAAATCATCCGCTGGTGCTGGCGCCGGAACCTGCTGCGGTGCCGTCGTAATTGAAGGACCCGCCGGGGCTGCTGCAACTTTGGAAGAGACGGCGCCGGGTGCCACACCGTCGTCACGGATGAGGGCGAGGACGGTGCCGACCGGAACCTTTTCTCCGACTGGCACCAGGATCTTGTCCAGCACGCCGCTGCCGAAGGCCTCGATTTCGATGATCCCTTTGTCGGTTTCGACCTCCGCGATCAGGTCGCCGCGGTGAACCGCGTCTCCGGGCTGCTTCTGCCAGGCGACGAGCAGTCCGGCGTCCATGTCGGCCCCCAGGCTGGGCATTTTGAACTCAGTCATGGCTGGCCAGCAGTTCCTGGATGGTGGAGACGATTCGTTCGGGCTGAGGCAGGGCCGCGTCTTCGAGATGCTTGGCGTACGGAATCGGCACTTCCACGCTGCACACGCGGGCGACCGGTGCGTCGAGGTCGTAAAAACCGCGCTCCATGATCTGCGCGCTGATCTCGCCGGCGAGGCTGCCGGTGCGCCAGCCTTCATCGACAATGACGGCGCGATGCGTTTTGGCAACCGACTGAAGTACGGTGTCCATATCGAGCGGCCGCAACGAGCGCAGATCGATGACCTCGCAGGCGACGCCGGTTGGCGCAAGCGTCTCTGCGGCCGCCAGGCATTTACCCAGCGACCCGCCATAGGTGACGAGAGTGACGTCGCGCCCCGGCCGGCGGATGGCTGCTCCTTCCAGTCCGGATGGCGGGGTCGTTTCATCGAATTCCCCCTCCTGCGGATACAGCATGGCGTGTTCAAAAATGAACACCGGATCGGGCTCGCGAAGCGCCAGGCCCAGCATGGTACGGGCGTCTGCGATCGTCGCGGGGGCTACGACTTTGATCCCGGGTACATGGGCATACCAGCCTTCGAGGCTGTGGGAATGCTGCGCGGCAAGTTGCCGACCGCCCCCCGTCGCCATCCGCACGACGAGGGGGACGCTGACCTGCCCGCCCGACATGTGGCGGAGCGCCGCCGCATTGTTGACGACCTGGTCGAGCGCCAGCAGGCTGAAATTCACCGTCATGATTTCGACGATCGGCCGCATACCCCCCAATGCCGCGCCAATCCCCGCGCCCATGAACGAATTCTCAGACAGGGGCGTGTCGCGGATCCGTTCCGGACCGAATTCGTCGAGGAACCCTTTGCTGCACGCGTACGAGCCGCCGTAGCGTCCGACGTCTTCGCCCATCAGGAACACCTGGGGATCGTTCTGGAGGGCCTCGCGGAGCCCGGCCCGCACCGCTTCGCGATAGGTCATTTTCGTCATGGCGTCACCTGCGGCTGCGACACCGCATTACGACTTGCTCGGGTTGCCTGCGTTATCCCGGCGCCGACAGTGCTCTGCGGCGTGTAGACGTCTTTCGTCAGGTCCGCCAGTGGTTCCCACGGTCCGCCCTCGGCCACAGCAACCGCTTCGTCGATCTCTGCTGCGACCCGGCTTTCAAGGGCCGCCAGCTCGCCGTCGGACAACTGGTGAGCCTCCCGGAGCCGCGCCGTCAAGAACGCGATCGGGTCGCGGCGCTTCCACTGTTCGACTTCGTCTTTCGAGCGATACAACTCGGCATCGTACATGGAATGAGCTCGAAAGCGGTAGGTGCGGGCTTCGAGCAGAAACGGCCCCGCGCCGCTGCGCACACCGTCGAGCGCGAGCCGCGACACCTGTTCGACCGCCAGGACGTCCATGCCGTCGACGGCCTCGGCCGGAATCCCGTAATTGGCCCCTTTTTGAGCGATGTCGGTCTGCGACTGGTGGCGCTCGATCGCGGTCCCCATCGCATACAGGTTGTTCTCGCACAGAAACAGCACAGGAAGCTTCCACAGCGCGGCGAGGTTCAGCGACTCGTGAAATGCGCCTTCGGCGACCGCTCCATCGCCGAAAATGCATACGGTGGCGCGTTCGCGTTTCTGAAGTTTGTCGGCAAGCGCCAGGCCGACGGCCATCGGCAAGCCTCCGCCGACGATGGCGTTGCCGCCGAAAAACCGGCGGCGCGCGTCGAACAGATGCATCGACCCGCCTCGCCCGCGGCTGCAGCCATTCGCTTTGCCGTACATTTCCGCCATGATTTCCCCAGCGGGAATGCCACGCACGAGCGCTTGGCCATGTTCGCGGTAGGTGGCCACGATGGCGTCGTCTTCGTCCAATGCCGCGAGCGCACCGACGGCAACCCCCTCTTCGCCGATATACAGGTGCAGAAACCCGCGGATCTTTCCCCGGCTGTAAAGCTCGGCGCATTTTTCTTCGAACCGCCGGATGCGGATCATCTGATACAAGAGCTCCAGGCCGTGCTCGCGGGTGCAGTCCGGGCGCGCGGCGCACTTCGGTATTACCATGTCAGGCGGTCTCCAGAGTCGAGGTGTCTCCCTCGGGCAGTCCCAGTTCGCGGGCTTTCAGCAAACGACGCATGATCTTGCCGCTGCGCGTCCGCGGCAGGGAGGGAAGGAACTCGATTTCCTTGGGGGCCACGACGGCTCCCAGTCGCGTGCGGGCCAGGGCCATCAGTTCGCGACGCAGCGCGTCGCCCGGCTCGAAACCCGGCTTGAGTGAAACAAACGCCTTGACGATCTCGAACGCCGCCGGATCGGGCTTGCCGATCACCCCCGCTTCGGCGACGGCGCGATGTTCGAGCAGCACGCTTTCGACTTCGAACGGGCCGATCAGGTGCCCCGAAGTCTTAATGACGTCGTCTTTGCGACCGACGAACCAGAAGTACCCGTCGGCATCCCGGCGAGCCAGGTCCCCTGTGAGATACCAGCCGTCGGCGAAGCACTTTTTGTAGCGCTCCGGTTCGTTCCAGTATCCGCGAAACATAGAAGGCCACCCCGGCCGCAGGGCCAGTTCGCCCTGCACGTCGGGCCGGTCGATCACCCGCACTTGGCCAGCGTCATCCCGCTCGACAATTGCCGCTTCGACCCCCGGCAGCGGTCGCCCCATCGAACCGGGGCGGATGTCCATCGACGCATAATTGGCGACCATGATCCCGCCGGTTTCGCTCTGCCACCAGTTGTCGTGGAACGGCAATCCGAAGGCTTCCTGCCCCCACTCGACGGCTTCCGGATTGAGCGGTTCGCCGACGCTCGCCAGAAACCGCAGTGCACGTAAGTCGTACTTCTTCGCCACATCCGCGCCGACCTTCATCATCATTCGAATCGCCGTGGGCGCCGTGTACCACACGTTGACTTTCTGCTGTTCCAGGGTCCTGTACCAGCGCTCGGCGTCGAACTCGGCTTCGTCGACGATGCTGGTGACGCCGTTCGTGAGCGGTGCGATAATGCCGTAGGACGTGCCTGTAACCCAACCCGGGTCGGCAGTACACCAGAACACGTCGTCGGGGTGCAGGTCGAGCGCGAGTTTGCCCGTAATGTGGTGGGCGACGACGGCCCCGTGTACATGCATGGCGCCCTTGGGCGTCCCCGTCGTGCCGCTCGTGAAGTGCAACAGCGCCAGGTCTTCGGCATCGGTGGGCGGGATGATGCAATCGTCGCTGGCGGCCTCCATCAGCGAGGCGAAATCGCGGGTGCCGGGCACGCTCGTGGTCGAATGGTCGTCGCCCACCAGCAGAACGTGCTCGAGAAACGGAAGTGCATCGCGAATTCCGGCGAGTTTTTTACGGTACAGCGATTCCGTTGTCACCAGGACCTTCGCTGTGCCGATCGTGAGACGCGAGCGAATCGGTTCAGGCCCGAAGGCCGAGAACAGGGGGCAGAACACGCTGCGATTCTTCAGCGTTCCGAGGGCCGTGATGTACAGTTCGGGGATCCGCCCGGCGAGCACGTAAACGCGATCTCCAGCAGCCACACCCAGGCTGCTCAACACATTGGCGAACCGGCTCGTGAGGGATGAGAGATTCCGGTGGGTGATGTCGCGAGACTGGCCGGTCTTGTTAATCCAGCGAATGGCAACGTGGTCGCGGCGACTTCCGGTGGCGTGGCGGTCGACGGCTTCGTGCGCAATGTTCAATCCCCTTCCGTCCGGAAGACCGTCGAGCTCGGCCCGCGCCTGTTCCCAGCGGAAGCCCGCGCGAAGGGACTCGTAATCGGCCAGGTTGGGTGCGATTCCCGCGTCGTTTCGGGACTTGATGATGGGTTCCCACGGCATGGAGCGCGTTTCCCGCAATCCGGATCCTGAAAAACAAAAAGCCCCTGCGGAACGTGGATCGTTCGGCAGGGGCTTTCATAACCCGATACTCCACCCGGCAGGAGCGGAGCCAAATGTCTCGATTCTTTGTACGCGCTTCCGCAATCGTTGTCAAGGATTTACGAAACCGGAAAGGCGTTGACGTGACGCCCAGGAATCTGATATATCGCCCGGCAGATTCAGCTCTGCTCGCGACGGGTGGAGTTCAAGGCCATGATCGCCCGGGAAATGCCTTTGCACGTCCCGGGCGTTTTTGTTTTCGGATTGCTGAGAATTCAAATAAACCTGTCGAACCTCAAACACGGAAGGACAAACCATGCGTCGCAACGTCTGCTGTCTTGCGTTGATGACCGGGGCCCTCTTCGCAGCGACGTGGCTCATGCGGCAGCCTGCGTCCCAGGCGGATGACAAAACCGACTCCAAAGACAAAACGACCGCCGAAGACAAGCCGGGCGTGAAAAAGAAGTTGCTGCGGGCGTTTATGCACAAGAAGCTGGCGGCCTCGCAAAGCGTGCTGGAGGGCCTGGTCGTGGAGGATTTTGACCTTGTGGCGGAAGGAGCGAAGCAGCTCGACGTCGTTGCGAAGGGCGCGGAATTCATGGTCAGTAAGGACCCCACGTATATCGATCATGCCAATCGCTTTCGCCGGGTCGTCGAGAAACTCTCGAAAGAGGCCAAAGAGAAGCGTCTCGACGGCGCAACCCTGACGTATGTGGACATGACGATCCGCTGTGTCGAATGCCACAAGCACGTCCGCGACACGCCGGGCGACCGGTAGGTGAAGTCAAATTCAGTCCGGTTTCTTGAACAAATCAAGGAATCGGTCTTCGTAATCCGCAAAGACGCCGAGGCGATCGAGTTCGTGTTTCAATTCGTACGCCCGTGAGCGGTCGTGCCGGGCCACCTCGAACAGGTCCTCCAGGTGCTGTTGATCCCTGGGGCTGAGGCGTTTCTCGGGTTGTTCTTCGATTGCGCCGAATTCCTCTTCTTCAGGCTGCTGCCGCTGCCCGCTCAGTGAATCTTCGACCCTGGCGAGCAATTCGCCGAGTTTGCGGTCCATCAATCGTGCCTGCTCTTCAAGCTCCGTCAGATCGATCTCGATTCCGGCGAAATTCGTGAAAACCTTCAGGATGGCCAGGGCGGCCTTGGGGAACGGCAATTGCGCGAAAATATGCGGCATCTCACCCAGCAGCGTGTACCCGCGCAGGCCGCTTTCAGCCGCTGCCGCAATCAGCACTCCGTTGAGGCCGCCGATCTGCCCGCTCTCCAGAATCTCGACGGGGAACGCCTGCAGCTCCTTCAGGCACGATTCATCGGTGGCGGCAGCAAACACTCGCGATTCGTGCTCCGGGTGCATCGCGGTCGCCATTGCCGCAAACGTAAATACGCGTTCGATTCCCAGTTGCTGCGCCTGCTCGATGAGTTTCTGGCAGAATGCATATTTGCCGACGGGAGGCTGAGCCTCGCCGATGAACACCACAATGTCGTGCTGCTCGCGCGGGTCTTTCCACGCGAACAGCCGGTTTCGCGGCAGCCCGGCCCTCTGATAGACGCCGTCCTTGACCGCCACGGCGTCGATGTCAAACAGACCCTGCGGTGACAGTTCGGTCAGCAGGTGCATTCCGAGTTTCGCCATCAGGTAGTAGCCCGCGCTGCCGGCGACCTGACCCATCCCCGGCCACACGGCGACCAGCCACGGCTTGTTCAATTTGACTTCTTCCGACATGTCCGACAGCCTTTCCAGTTCCTCAAAAAACGATGTTGATCGCGGTTGACGGTCAGTCGAGCAGTCCCCGAATCCCGGCTGGCAGCACGTGCTTAAGGCTCAACGATTCGCCTCGCGAGACATGTCTTTCGAGCACGGCCAGTACGGCGCGTGTGATCTGCCGCGGGTGCGTTCCCGACAGGTCGAGAGCGAATGATTCGGAAACATGGGACACGAATTGGTCTTCCGTCCGTTCCCGAATGGATTTGTGAGCGGGCCGCCAACCTTCAAAGAAGGCACCACGCACCAACAGCGGCAATTGCGCCGAGAGTTGGGCCACCTCATCGACCGCCAGATGGTCGCGCAGCGTGTGCAAGACCGCCCGCAAGGCGTGATAGGCCCGGTGGCGGTCATTCCAATTCAGCTCTTCCATGATCTCGTCAAGCCAGATGTTGGTGGTCTGAACCGTTGTGTCGAAAACCGTCAGTCCTGTGGCGCTCATCGCAGGTCCTTTCCTGTCAGGGTGCGGTAACTGCGGCGGTTGCTGCGTGTCCCGCCGGTCAATTAAAAAACCCCTCAGGCGCGAACTCTGCGCCGAGGGGCTGTCGAAGCCTTTTTCTGGAAGCATCTCTCATAGATGCCTCGCTGCCTGAACGATAGGCGGCTGTGATTTCGTTGTCAAATTTATTTTGACGAGTGGTGACGTTTCGGCATGCCGGCCCCTATCATCCCAATTCGCGGCGCCGCGAAACTTCGATTGCAAATCGATTCCGATATGTCTGAATCACCCGCAAGATATTGTCAACCGTTGTCGCAGGTTCTGGAAGAACTCGACACCGACCCGGATCTGGGACTGTCGATTCCCGAGGTGCAACGACGTCTGGCAATCAGCGGACCAAACGCCCTGGCGGCGCCTCCGCAACGGCGCTGGTGGATCGGGCTCGCGGCACAATTCAACCAGCTTGTCATCTGGATCCTGATCGCGGCCGCGATCATTTCAAGTCTGCTCAGTGACTGGACCGACGCACTGGCGATCATCGCCATCGTGCTGCTCAACGGTCTGCTGGGCTATTTTCAGGAAGCGCGGGCAGAGGCTGCCCTGAAAGCGCTGCGGAAGCTCACGTCGCCTACCGCGAATGTGATCCGCGGTGGCCGGCCGGCCAGCGTACCGGCGCAGGCCATCGTTCCTGGAGACGTTCTGCGGCTCGAATCGGGAGATCGCGTGCCGGCCGATGCGCGCCTGCTGACATCGACTGGCCTGTTGGCGCAGGAATCTGCCCTCACCGGCGAGTCGACGCCTGTCGAAAAGGTCGCCCGGTCGGTGCTGTCAGGCGCGACACCGCTCGCGGAGCGTACGAATCTGGTTCATTTCGGCACAATCATCGCCGCCGGGAAAGGGACCGCCGTCGTCATCGACACGGGAATGCGAACCGAGCTGGGCCGGATCGCCACGATGCTGCAGCAGCCTGAGCCGGAACCAACTCCATTGCAGCGACGCCTCGCGGAACTGGGGCGCATCCTGATCGGCGTCTGCCTCGGAATTGTGGGAATCATCAGCGTGCTGCAGTTGGCGCGTGGCGAGGAACTTGCCGGTGTGTTCGTGTTCGCGGTGAGCCTCGCCGTGGCGGCTGTGCCGGAAGGGCTCCCCGCTGTCGTGACGATCTCGCTGGCACTGGGTTTGCAGCGCCTGGCACGCCGCCACGCCCTGATCCGCAAGCTGCCCAGCGTTGAAACCCTGGGCGCCGTGACGGTGATCTGTACCGACAAGACAGGAACATTGACGCAGAACGAGATGACGGTCCGCGAAGTGATCGTGGGGGCGAATCGCTATTCCGTGTCCGGCGTCGGATTCAACGCCAACGGAGAATTTCGACGCTCCCGCGACGAGTCCCTGCCCGAATCTGCGCTCTCCGCCGGGCTCGGCGATGAAACCGCCGGAGACCTGCGCAGGGCGCTGACCATCGGAGCCCTGTGCAACAATGCCCGCGTCGAAAGGCCACCCGCAGGAACGGGCGCCTGGCAGGTCTCTGGCGACCCGACCGAGGCCGCCCTGATTTTCGCAGCACGCAAATACGGTCTCGACGCCGACCCTTCCCTCCGGCAGTTGCTGCATGAGATGCCCTTCGATTCCGACCGCAAAACGATGAGCGTCGTGCTCCGCGGTTCCGAGGGGGCCGTCGAGCTGTATTCGAAGGGGGCCCCCGAAGTCCTCGTCGGAAAGTGCTCTCGCGAGCGGATCGAGGGACGCGTCGTCCCGTTCACGGCGGAACGGCGGAACGAGGTGTTGCGAACTGCCGCCGAGATGGCATCCCGTGCGCTGCGGGTACTCGCATTGGCCTACTGCGACCGAGTGCCCGCCGGTGCCGCGAATTACAGCGTTCATGAGCAGGACTTGATCCTGGCCGGTCTCGTGGGAATGATCGATCCGCCGCGGGAAGAAGTCAAAGCCGCGGTGGCGAAGTGCCAGACGGCGGGGATTCGTGTGGTGATGATCACTGGCGACCATCCGGCCACTGCGCTGGCGATCGCCAGAGACTTGAATATCGCACGGTCGAGCGATGAAACGGCGCTGACGGGCCGGGAACTCGATCAGCTCAGCGACGACGACCTGGCAACACGGGTTGCCCGGGTGGCCGTCTACGCGCGAGTGACGGCACAGCACAAACTTCGCGTGGTGCACGCCTGGAAGCGCCAGGGAGCGGTCGTCGGCATGACCGGGGATGGTGTCAACGATGCGCCGGCTGTGCAGGCCGCCGACATCGGAATCGCGATGGGCCTGGCCGGCACGGATGTCACCAAAGAAGCATCCGACCTGGTTCTGACCGATGATAATTTCGCGTCAATCGTCAATGCCGTGGAGGAAGGCCGCGGCATTTTCGACAACATTCAGAAAGTCGTGCATTACCTGCTGGCGACCAATTCGGGAGAAGTCCTGCTCGTGTTGTTTGCAACGCTCATCGATTGGCCGGTGCCTTTGCGGCCCATCCAATTGCTGTGGATCAATCTGATCACCGATGGTCTGCCCGCGCTGGCGTTGACGAGGGAGCCCCCCGGTCCCGGCAGCATGACTCGCGGGCCTCGCCCGCCGCGCGCGCCGGTCATTACGTGGTCCCGCGGACTCACGATTCTGTTCCACGGATTTCTTGTCGCCTCGGCCGGCGCGACGGCGTTCCACCTCTCGTACGGCGGGGATCCGCAACGGCTCGACAATGCCCGAACGACAACCTTCTGCGTCGTGGCGTTTTCGCAACTGGCGTTTGCCCTGGCTTGCCGCAGTCGCCGATATCTCTCGCTGCAGCTTGGATTGATGAGCAACCCCAGCCTGCTTCTGGCGATCATCGCTTCGATCGGACTGCAAATCGGCATCGTGTTCTTGCCGGCGTTGCGCCCGTGGTTCGCCATTTCCTCGAAACCTCAAATGGACTGGACGCTGGTGCTATTGCTGGCGGCGTTTCCGGCCACAATCGTCGAGGCCGTCAAGCTGCTGGCGGCGATTCGGAGAGGCGCAACGCGGCGGGACGAAGAGGCGGGCCGGAAATCGCCGGTTTCAGTTGAATAACCGGTGGCCGCTGGAATGGGTGGGTTTGGCCTGCTCGAATTCACACGATTTTCCGCTGTTCGAGCAGGAACCAGACAACCGCCAAGGCGCTGACGGCCAAACCAAAAACGATTCCCCGATCGCCGTTAATCAACCAGCCGGCGAGCGGACCGCCCGCAAGCATCAATAACATGACGCTGCGCCGCGCGCGTTTGGATAACATCGCGAACTCGCTTTCAGTCGCTTCAGGTCGTGAGAAGCAGCTTGAAGAATCCACTCGATTGCAGCCCAACCGGCGAACCGGTTACTTACGGGCGCTCTTCGGCCGCGGAGTGCGGATATTCCGGCGCGAGTCTTTCCGCGAATCGTGCTGATCGCGAAACAGGGCCCCCATCAGCAGCGATTCGAGCTGTACGCCCAGACGTCCCGTCAGTTTCTCCGACTGGAACCGTAGCTCCGTGTCGGTTCCATCCGAGTGCGACTGGTGGCGCACCGACCACCAGTCGTGGTGTTCGTTCGACTCCAGCATTTCGAGCGTCTCGCGGATTGCGTTCACAAGCAGCCGGTCGGTGATTGGCTGCGACTCCTTCTGCCAGCCGTCCGGGCCGTGCGAATAGAACGAGGCCTCAGCCGGCGTGCCTTCAGTCTCGGCAATGCGAATCCGCACCGAAAACTTATTATCCCTCATGCAGCGGGCAATTTCCTGACACAGAGTCTCCCGTGCCTGATCGACCTGCGGGTTACCTGATTTGACGGAACTCATGATTTGATCCTTTCTCTGGCTGTGGCCGCCTCGATGTCCGTCGGGGCCTGCCGGCTTGACCATCTCGCTGCGAATTTGAGACAACGCGCCTATCGGGAAACCGGTCGAACGATTGGCCGAGGCTCGTCGCGACCTGCCCTGCACACGTCGTCACAAAGGGCGTCGCGTTCGGAATCGGTGACCGTTTCCGCGGCAGCGTTCGTCATACGCTGTCCGCAGCATTTCGGAACGGCCGTCTCGGGCTCCGCGTGAACGACGCGTCCGCAGCACAGACAATGGAACAGAATTCGATTGTGAGTCTTCATGGCCTTCTCCTCGAATTGGGAGACCGTGGAATAAATAAGCCCCGGTCGGGTGCCACTGGCACGGCCGGGGCTGTCATAGCCGGATGAAAAAAGCCTCCGGCACCCGAAAAGTGCCGGAGGCTCTCGTAGCCTCGTCAATTTGTGCCCGTCACGAGCACACTCTCTGCCTCAACTTCTAACACCACGCCCGCAGGGAGTCAAGAGAATTAGTCCTCGTCTTCCTCAGTCACAGGCACAACAAGAACCGGAATGGAAACGCGGCGGATGACATGTTCCGTGACGCTCCCCAGATAACGCAATTTGTCGTGTTGTTGACCCAGCCCGCGGCTGCTCATGACGACCAGGTCATGATGGCCGGCGGCGGCTTCTTGCGCCAGCGCGGCTGACACCGGTCTTCCTTCGAGGATTTTCGTCACGGTCGTCAGATTGCGCGAGCGGAACTCATCTTCGACGCGTTTGGCGATCCGTTGCGATTCGCTCCGCAACCACGCATTGTGCGGCTCAATCGAGTCGCTGCGATAGTCGCTGGATTCGGCGCTGACGGGCGAAAAGACGATAGCCACCGTGACCTGGAGGTGCCCTTCCGGCCGCGACAGACGGGCGACGGCGTCGATGGCCTGCAGCGAAGCGGCCGAACCATCGGTGGGGAACAGAATTCGTTGAAACATGATTGTCTCTTTCTCGGCTAGAGTTGCATCGTTTCGGCAAGCGCCAGGAATTCAGCAGGCAACGGCTTGGGTTGCCCGATCACGTCGACCAGGGGAGTGGCCGTCGCGGCGCCGTTTCGCAGTCCGATAAGGTAACCCGCTTGCCGCGAGACGAGCATTTCCGCCGCGCGGGCCGCCAGGCGCGTCGCCAGCAGGCGATCGAACGCGCCCGGGCGCGCCCCGCGCTGGATATGCCCGAGGATTGTCAGGCGTGGATCGAAGTCGACGGCGTGCACGTCGCGCAAATGCTGATACAGTGTTCGGCCGTTCGTCCTCGCCCCCTCGGCCACGACGACGACGGCATGCCGCTTCCCGCGCAGGCGGGCCTCGTGAAGAAGCTCAACCACTCTCCCGGGCGACAGATCATGCTCCGGAGAGACGATCACTTCGGCCCCTCCCGCCAGCCCCGCGGCCAGCGCCAGGTAGCCGCAGTTTCGTCCCATGACCTCGACGATGAACAGCCGGCGATGCGACGAGGCCGTGGTACGCAACCGGTCGATCGCCTCGAGGGCCACGTTGATCGCCGTATCGACTCCAATGGTCACGTCGGAGCCGGGCAGGTCGTTGTCGATCGTCGACGCCACGCCGTTGACGGCGAAACCTTCGCTCGACAGCGCCAGGGCGCCGGTCTGCGAGCCGTCTCCACCGACGACGATCAGGCCCTGCACGTCTGCGCGGTTCAGTTGGGCCTTCGCTCGCTCGCGGCCCTCCGGCGTTTTGAATTCCAGGCAGCGATCGCTCTCCAGGATCGTGCCACCGAATTCGAGGATCCCGGACACGTCGCGTGCTGTGAGGGGGATGAAGTCCCCCTCGATCAGCCCGGCATAACCGCGACGGACTCCCAGAACCTCAGCCCCCCGATCGACAGCGGTACGCGTGGCCGCCCGGATCGCCGCGTTCATTCCGGGAGCATCGCCGCCACTCGTGAGCACCGCGATTCGTTTCATGTCATCATCCTGCGGTGGCAATTCTTTTACTTGTCGACAGGTGCATTCCGGACGTGCTGATGGCAATCGACGCAGCTCATGGTGACGTCCAGAAAGGCCAGGGTCGCGCCGTCCAGGCGTTTTTCCTTCGCGGCGACGGCCAATTTGTTCACGATTCTGCGAAAGTCGTTGGCGTGCTCCAGATACTCGGCGTCGCTGAGGACCATGAATTCCGCGGCACCGGCGGTGGTTTTGAGCTGTTTCGCGCCCTCCGCGATCAGGTCGAAGTCCTCGACCGCCAGACCTTCCAGCACGCTTTGCGAGGCCGCCAGCTTTTTCTGCATGAACGCCCGTAACACCGTTTTCTTAACTCCCGGCTTGTCTTTCGCGGCGGCCTTTTCGGTGGATTTGGTCTCTTCATCCGCACGTGACGAGGGAGACGGGAGCAACCAGGTCATACCCAGAAGCGCGGCAACGATCACGAGCAGTATGGTGTCATGACGACGCATGATCTGCGTTCTCCTCTGTACGAGAAACGGCTGGACGGTATCAGTCGCTGAGGGCAACCAGACAACAATGGCTCGCAGCAACCGTGCGAATCTGCACGGGCTGAAGGGAATAGCAGGTGTGCGTGCGCTCCCAGGCGTCGCCTCCCGCTTCGCGAATCTGGCAGCACATTTCGCGGATTTCCTGCGGGCTCGGATCCGACGACTGCCTTTCCTGCGACGCCAGCCGGCATTCGGCGCTGCAGAATTTTCGATTGCCGGCAAACTGACGGTCGCACCAGCGGCATTTGCTCGGAAGTTCTCGTGACATCGTCTTCGTTTCTCCTTTCCGGTTGTGGGGAGGGATTTGCCGTTCACCGCGCGCAAAAAAGCCCCCGCCGGGCGACCATCGCGCGGCAGGGGCTGTCATAGCCAAACAAAAAACCCTTCGGCATTTTCGAAATGCAAAAGGGCTGACATAGCCTTCGGTTGCAAGTGCCCGTCGCGGGCACATGCTTCACCACCCTTTTTAATAAGAGTGGCCCCGAACTGTCAAGCCCCCGGTTCCGGTTTTGCGTTTCCTGATATCGGAAGAATCGAGTTCATGTGCTTGCGTGCGATCCATTTGCGGATCTCGTCGAGAACCAGCATTCCCAGGGCAAACGGAACAACAAATAACCACACGCGCCAGGAAATCGGCGCTGCGCCGATTGCAATGCGGGCCCTGCGTTCATTTGGCCAGCACAGCCTTGCGCTTGACGGCAGGGAACGGACACAGCGGGATGCTGGTCGTGGGTTCGGCCAGCACTTCGGCCAGCGTCGTTTTTCGAAAGGCTTCTTCAAACAGCGCCAGGGCGTTGTCGAGTCGCCTGTGGAGCGGGCACAGGTGCACGCCATGCGCCGATAGACCCAGCGGGCACGTGCGGATCCGCTGGATCGGTTCGACGGCGTTCACCACTTCCAGAATCGTGAGATCGGCAGGCGACTTGGTCAGCGTCATGCCGCCCCCAATGCCGCGCTGCGAACGAACCAACCCCGCCCGGCCCAGGCTCTGCAACACCTTTGACAGGTAGGCCCGTGGGACACGGGTCGCTTTCGCCACCTGATCGGTGGTGCGTGCCGCCGGGGCCTCGCTGGCCAGATGCACCACCGCCCGCAGGGCATATTCCACAGTTTGAGAAATCACAGAAAGTTCCCTAAATCTGATAAATTGGACATTGACATCCAGTTGTCAGTCGATATTCTGAGAGAGAGAAATTGGATGCATGAATCCAATTTTGACCTTCGGGAGCCCGTTCGTCAATCGCAGAATATTCAGGAGCGCTGATCATGAAACGCATCGACGAAGCACGTTTGGAAGCGGATGTTGCCTATCGCGTGGAGTATCTCGGCGAATTCATGGGATTTAATGGCGACGATATCAAGGCCATACACGGGGCAGCCGCCGTCCTGGGCCCCGTCGTGCCGGCGCTGGTCGACGCCGTCTACGACAAGCTCTTCTCATACGATGCGACGAAACGGCACTTCGTGCCGCGCCAGTCGGGCTATGCGGGCCCGGTTCCCGAGAGCCTCGAATCGCTGCAGATGGATCACGAGATGATCCAGTTCCGCAAGAACCATCTGGCCCGCTATCTCACGGCGCTCGTCACCCGGCCCTACGACGGCAAGATGATCAACTACCTCGATACGGTGGGCAAGATGCACACGCCGAAGGCCGGCTCGCCAGAACTGGATGTGCCCCTCGTACAGATGAACGCGCTGATGGGCTTCGTCGCCGACGCCCTGATCGCCACGATCTTCAGCCTGGGGCTCGATCGCGACACCGAAGTCCGCGCCGTGCGGGCCTTCAACAAGTTGCTGTGGCTGCAGAACGATCTGATCACGCGACATTACCAGAGCGCCGGCGAGCTGGCCGAATCGTCGGCCGCCTGACGCGGAATGCCGTGGTGACAGACGAGATCTGCCGGTGGGAGGACGGACATGTGTATTTCGAAGCCTTATTTTTTCGCAGTACTGGCGTGCTTGTGGGCTGCGCTGTCGCAGCCGGTCTGGTCGCAGGAATACGAGCACGAGCCGATTCGGTACAGCAAGTCTGACCCGCACAATCGCGTCTCGCAGCTCATCGAGCGTCTGGAGTCCGGCCAGGCCCGGCTGCAGTACGACGGCAAAATGGGTTATCTGCGTTCGCTGCTGAATGAACTTTCGGTTCCCGTGTCGTCGCAGACACTGGTGTTTTCGAAGACCAGCCTGCAGCGGCACCGGATCGCACCGCAATCGCCCCGGGGCCTGTACTTTAGCGACGATGTCTACGTCGGCTTCTGCCAGCAGGGAGACGTTCTGGAGCTCTCGGCCGTCGATCCAAACTTGGGAACGGTGTTCTACACCCTCGACCAGAACCCGGCGGGACCTCCGCGAATTGTGCGGCAGGCCGACAACTGCCTCATCTGCCACAGTTCGTCGCAGACCAAAGACGTGCCCGGCCATCTGGTGCGCTCGGTGATGACCGATACCGCCGGATTCCCGATTCTGTCGGCGGGAACCTACCGCATTGAACACACGAGCCCCCTGGAAAAGCGGTGGGGGGGCTGGTACGTCACCGGGACGCATGGTCCGCAAAAACACCTCGGCAATCTGACGATCGAAGGCAATCAGGTGCCCCGCGAAATCGACAATCAGGCGGGAATGAATCTGAAGGAGCTGGGCGATCGAATTCCGTCCGACCGTTACCTTTCGGCGCACAGCGACATTGTGGCGCTGATGGTCCTGGAACATCAGACCGAGGCCCAGAACCTGATCGCCCGCTCCAACTTCCTCACACGGCAGGCGCTGCACTACCAGCAGGCCCTCAACCGCGAATTGCACGAACCGGAAGACCATGTCTGGGAGAGCACGAAGTCGCGCATCAAGAGCGCCGGCGAGCCCCTCGTCGAGTACCTGCTCTTCTGCGATGAAGCCGAGTTGACACACCGCATCCAGGGGACCTCCGGGTTCGCAAATGAGTTCGCACAGATCGGCCCGCGCGACCGGCACGGCCGGTCGCTGCGCGACTTCGACCTCGAAACCCGGATGTTCAAGTATCGCTGCAGCTATCTGATTTACTCCCCGAGCTTTCGCGAATTGCCGGCGACGGCCCGCGATTACGTCATGCGGCGCTTGTGGGAAGTGCTGAGCGGCCAGGATCAGTCACCGAAATTCGCCCACCTGCCGGCTCAGGAACGCCAGGCCATTCTCGAAATCCTCCGCGACACTCTGCCCGACCTTCCCGATTGCTGGAGAGCCGAGCCGGGGACGTAGTTGTGGTGCAGGCGTCTCGCCTGCCACGTTGCAGCCGAGACGGCCGCACCACAAATCCGCCAAAAACGGCCGTGTGGCACCTATAGGAAGTCCGAAGTTGAGGCGCATTCCGGATTGTGAGGCCCATTTCTCCTTGCTTCGGAGGGCCTCGTCTTGTGGTTTCAATGGTCCGGTGGGTGTCGACGTTGCTGCGACGAGTCATTTCACGAGACGTGTTTGGTGTGATCTTTGTTCTCCGTTCGACGGGCTGTCGGTGCGTCACCGCATCGTCGCCCATGCACCTATCGGGGACTCGAGGTCCAGGGAGATTTGCGAACGTGCCGATACGGCGCGGCGGGTTCAGTCACGCCCTGGAACCGAGGCCACAGGGCCTCGTTCAGTGCCACCCTGGGAACTCCGCCGCACTGTTCTGTGATCACCTCACGTCTGTAGGTCACTCGTCGCGCCGCGCACGACTCGGTCCGGATCATACGCTTGTCCGTTCTTCCATAGACTCCACATGGTGGCGGTCAGCGCGCGAGCGACGTTCCGCTTCGCGTTGGACGCATGGAGTCCCTGCTCCCTCCAGGTTTCGTACTTGTCGGCGAAGGGGTTGTCTCCCAGGGCAATCGCCGACTTGGCTGCCCCCAGGAGCACGTCTTTGAGCCTCCGGTGTCCCTGCCGCGACAGCCGCGTGCGTACGGGACCGTTCCCGCTGTGCCTGCGTTCCAGGCCGATCCCGCAGTACCGCCACAGAGCCGCCTTGCTGCGGAACCGATGCGGCGTGTCGATCAGGGCGTAAAATGTCACTCCGCGAATCCAACCGATGCCCGGAAGAGCCGCGAACCGCTGCACTTCGGCGATGTTCCTCGCCACCCCGACCAGCGAGCGCCGCAGAATATCCTCGCGGCTCCACAACAGGTCGTAGGTCTCCCGCACGTACTGCCAGCCGCACCGCAGCAGCGCATCCCCCGGCAACGAATCCAGGCTGCGCTGCCAGACCGCGTCATCCAGCAGGATGGCCGCACGCACGAATACGCCGTGCCGGCGACACAGTCCGGCGAGCTGATTGCCCTGCCGGACCCGTTCCCGCACCCGGTCGTGATACAGCAGCACCTGTTGTTTCAGCAGCGACCGTTCCAGCGAATTCACCTGATGGACTGCTTTCAGATAACCGCCGCGATACAACTCCGCCAGCTTGAACGCGTCCATGGGGTCGTCCTTGTCCCCGTCGCGCGCGATCCAGTGATTCCGCCGAGGTTCGCAGACCACGAGCTCGTCCACATGCGAACGCAGCTCACGCGCCAGCCAGTCGGCAAGCGGACCTTCCTCAAAGGTCAGCCGCCGCCGTCGTCGCACCGCCTTCAGCCGTTCGACGATCGTGGGAATCGTCGTGTCACACGTCTCTCGCCGCACACGCTTGCCTTGACTGGTCACGACCGCGATCTCCGAAAATGCACAATGCACGTCCATTGCGA
>JACQFH010000025.1 GCA_016200145.1 Planctomycetia bacterium
AGTTCGTGATCCCCGTCAACATCACCGAGAACACCCTCCGCCGTGGTTTCGCCCCGCCGGAAGACAAATCGGTGTAGGTTCGACTTCAAATGACTTTGTTCTTCCGCATCGCTTGAATGTCGGTCGAACTCAGTTTCAAGACATTCGTCAAAATGTCGTCGGTGTGTTCTCCGAGCAGTGGCGGAGGGCGGCGCGGCGGGCGTTCGATGGAGGCCAGCTTGAGCGGCGAACCCGCCATTTTCAGCGGGCCGATCTGCGGGTGGGGAATGTCGAGCAGCATGCCGCGTGCGGCGGTCTGTGGTTCGGCAAATGCCCGATCGATCGTGTTGACGGGGCCGCAGGGGACGCCTACCCGCTCCAGCATGTGCATCCAATCGGCGGCTGGCCGCCGCGCGATTTCGGCGGAAATCTGCGGAATCAATTCCCCGCGGTTCTGCACGCGCTGTGCATTTGTTTTGAATCGCGGATCGGCAGCCAGCTCGGTCCGTCCGATCGCCTCGCAGAACTTGACGAACTGGCCGTCGTTTCCGACCGCGATGATCAGCGATTGGTCCGCCGCCTGGAATGCCTGGTACGGGACGATGCTGGAGTGCGCGGTCCCCAGCCGCTGAGGCACCGCGCCGCTGACCAGAAAATTTGAGCCCACATTGGCCAGCCAGGCAATCGTCGAATCGAACAAGGCGGTATCGATGCGGTCGCCTCGTCCAGTCCGTTCGCGCGCGTACAGGGCTGCCACAATCGAGTTTGCAGCGAACATGCCGGTTGGCCGTGCGGCTCGCCGGTGATGCTCATCACTCCTGCGAGCGCCTGAATCATGATGTCGTATCCCGGTTCGTCGCGGCGGGGCCCGGTCTGGCCAAACCCGGTGATGCTGCAATAGACCAGTCGCGGGTTTCTTTGCGACAGGGTCTCGTAAGACAGTCCCCAGCCGTCGAGAATGCCCGGCAGAAAATTTTCGACCAGCACGTCGCTTGCATCCGCCAGTTTCGCGACAAGTTCTCGCCCCACGTCGGTCTTGAGGTTGACGGTCAGGCTCTTTTTGTTGCGGTTGCAGCACAGGTAATAGGCGCTCTCGCCGGCGACGAACGGCGGTCCCCATTGTCGCGTGTCGTCTCCGAGTACGGGCCTTTCGACCTTGATGACCTCGGCCCCCAGGTCGCCGAGCATCATCGTGCAATACGGCCCCGCGAGGACGCGGGACAGGTCGAGTACGCGAATGTTCTCCAGCGGCAGCGCCACGGACGTCTCCTTCAAGCAGGTCCCGCCTGCCGGACGGGGTTTGGTTTGCATACTAATCGTGTCAATTCCGTTTCGCGCACGCAACCCGTCGTTTAGCCCGGCTCCGGGTTAAACAATACTGCGATGCAATGCTCGGATTGGAAGGCACCACTGCCGGTGGAAACGTCCCGCCCGGCAGGCGGGACCTACACGGTGTGTCGCGAGCCTGTGCGCAAGTGCTTTCGCGCCAGCGCAAACACACGATCGAACATCGGCTCGGTCAGCTTTCCGGTAAACGTGTTCTGCTGGCTGGGATGATAGCTGCCGATCAGTACGCGGTCGCCGGCCAGACTCACTTCGGTGGCATGACCGAATCGGGGCAATTTTCCGCTCCACCAATCGCGGCGCCGGCACTCGTCGATTGTCGCACGCCAGGCGATCTGCCCCAGCGCCAGAAACACTTTAAAGGGCACTGCGTCAATTGTGCCCTGAAACCAGTTCCGGCAATTCGCGATTTCACGAGGCGCGGGTTTGTTGCCCGGGGGCGCGCAGTGGCAGGTCGCCGTGATCGAGCAATTCACCAGTCGCAGGCCGTCGTCGCTGCGTTCCGAGACGGGCTGATTGGCAAATCCGGCTTTGTAGAGGGCGCGATACAGCCACTCGCCGCTGCGGTCGCCCGTGAACATCCGCCCGGTACGGTTTGCGCCGTGCGCGGCCGGCGCCAGTCCCACGATCAGCAGCCGGCCGGCCGGATCGCCGAAATTCGCGACCGGCTTTCCCCAGTAGATCCAGTCGAGATACGCGTGCCGCTTTTCCTCGGCTATTGCCGCGCAGTACTTGCGGAGCCTGGGGCACAGCTCGCAATTGACAATCCGGCGGTTCAGTTCATTCCAATTCATGGGGCGTGCCCGCCGGCGGCTGCCGTCAATTCAGGCGATGGTCTCCTTGCGAGCCGGGCAGCGGGGGGTGCGACTTGTTCCAGTCGGCGACCAGCAGATCCCAGACTTCGTAGGCATTCGCGTGAAAAACGAACTCGGTACTGGCTTCCGCAATAAGCCAGTCGTTGCGGGCCAGCTCGCCTTCGAGTTGCTCGGGCGCCCAACCGGCGCATCCGAAATAAACGCGAAATTGCATGTCCTGATCGCCGTCGGCGGCGCGGCGCATCACGTCTTCGAACGCTTCGGGGCTGCTGCCCGCGAACAAACCGTCGATGACGGGGGATTCGATTTGAAGAAATTCGGATCGCGGAGATTGCGCCCTGCGATCAAAAACTGTCCGCGCAATGATTCAGTCATCGATCCCGGACCGGATGGAATGAATTGGGCCCCAACGCCGGATTATACTGCGGACTCGATTCCGCGTGCCACTTTCCCGCGGGCTACGTCGATCAGTCCGGCAATCCGCTGTGGCGATAGCTCTCGCAGCGAATTCACAATCAGCCCGGAGGCGGCGACGCTCTCACGCGTGTGACCCGTGCTGAGCAGCGCGATGCTGACCATTCCCGCGGCGTTGGCTGCCGCGATGCCGACCGGCGCGTCTTCGATCACGGCGCAATCGTGCGGCGCGACACCCAGCCGGCTTGCCGCCGTGAGGAAGACTTGGGGGTCGGGCTTGCCGCGCGTCACGTCTTTGCCGGTGACGAGGGCCTGAAAATACTTCCGTGCGCCAAGGCGCTCAACGGCGAGGTCGACATTTTCGGGTGGCCCCGACGAACCGACGGCCAGCCGAAACCCGGCCGCCGCAAGTTCGCGGATCAACTCACCTGCTCCATCCATCTCCGGAAAATCGCGTGCCACGATGTCGCGGTAGAGGGCCTCCTTTTTTTGATCGAATGCGGCGATCTCATCCGGCGTCAGGCAGCCGGCCCCCCAATGCTCGGCGATGATCTCGCGGCTCGTGCGCCCGAAGGTGGAAACAAACTGCGCCTCGGTGAGCCCCTTTCCCAACTCGTCGGCCATAAAATGCCAGCTTTGCCAGTGCGCTCGATACGAATCGACGAGCACGCCATCCATATCAAAAATCACAGCACGCGAATGAGAGACGGGATTTGGCATTCGTCAATTTCGAAAAAAGCAAAAAAACGTCAAAATCGGCGACAAATTGTCGCAACATCGTCACACGCCGCACGAACCCCAAGCCCACGGGCCGTGTCCCGTGGGTCCGCACTTCTTCACGCGACGCGCAACGATTGACGCAATCGACCCGCAGAATGTATAGCAGGCAAGGAGCCTTGCGACGAGAGTACGCGCGGGCGGACGACCATCGATTCAGGGAAAACGACACTCATGACGCAGCGGATCTACAATTTTTCGGCAGGCCCGGCGGTCTTGCCGGTCGAGGTGCTCGAAGAGGCCCGTGAAAACCTCCTCAGCCTGGGGAATACGGGCATCGGCATCATGGAACATTCGCACCGCGGCAAGGCCTACCTTGCGGTGCACGAAGAGACCGAATCGCTGTGCCGCGAATTGGCAGGAATTCCAAGCGACTTTCACGTCCTGTTCCTGCAAGGGGGGGCGTCGCTGCAATTCTCCATGGTACCGATGAATCTGCTCGCTCCGGGCACGACGGCCGATTACCTCGTCACCGGGGCGTGGTCGCAGAAAGCGGTCATCGAAGCGCGGCGCTGCGGCAATGTGCGCGTTGCCTGCAGCAGCGAAGACCGCAACTTCTGCTACATCCCCCGGCAGTGCACGTTCAGCCCGAAGCCGGCTTACGTCCATTTCACGTCAAACAACACGATTTTTGGCACCGAGTTTGCCGGCGAGCCCGATATTCCCGCGGGGGCGCCCCTCGTCTGCGATGCCAGCAGCGATATCTTCAGCCGGCCCCTGGAGATCTACAAGTACGGGCTGATCTACGCCGGAGCGCAGAAAAACCTGGGGCCATCGGGAGTGACGCTGGTCGTTATCCGCAAAGACCTTGTGGATGGCGCGCCGCGCGACCTGGGGACCATGCTGCAGTACCGCACCTATGCCGAAGACCATTCGCTGTACAACACCCCACCCACGTTCGGGATCTACATCATGGGGCTGGTCTTCAAATGGATCAAAAAGCGGGGTGGGCTCGCGGGCATCGCGCGTTCCAATCGAGACAAGGCCGGCAAGCTGTACGCGTACCTCGACTCGTTCCGGTGGTTTCGGGCCACGGCCGATCGCGACAGCCGGTCGATGATGAACGTCACCTTCGTGACGGGTGACGCGGCGCTCGACGACAAGTTCATCGCGGCGGCGAAGAAAGCGGGACTCGACGGACTCAAGGGGCACCGCAGCGTGGGCGGCATGCGCGCCAGCCTGTACAATGCCTTTCCCCCTGAAGGAGTCGACGCGCTGATCAACGTGATGCGCGACTTCGAATCGCGAGAATCGTGAAATCGACCATGTCCGATGCCGAGCCGCAGCCCGATTTTGCGCATGCCCACGTCGGCATCGTCCACGCCACGGCGATGGAAGTAAACCCTTTTCTCGAGCGCTGCGAGCGGGTGAGGAAGTACACGGGCGGCGACCTTGTGTTTCGCGGCGGCCTGCTGGGTGACATTCGTGTGGCACTGGCGCAATCGGGCATGGGACCGAAGGCGGCCCGGCTCGCCACGCAGGCACTGATCGACGGGCACTCTCCGGCCTGGATCGTTTCCGCCGGGTTTTCGGGAGCACTCCAGTCCGGCATGAAGATCGGCGACATCGTTGTGGGCGACTCGATCGTCGACGTGGAGGGCACGCAGGTATCGATCGATCTGAAGATGCCGGCCAATCCCGCCGCCGGACTCCACGTGGGCCGGCTGCTGACGGTCGACCGCATGGTCCGCACGATTGCCGAAAAGCAGGAGCTGGCACAGCAGCACGCGGCCATCGCCGTCGATATGGAGAGCCTGGCCGTGGCGCAGGTCTGCCGCGAGGCCAAAACGAAATTTCTGGCCGTGAGGGTCATCAGCGACGATCTGTCGGTCGACTTGCCGAAAGAGATTCTGTCGGTCGTGGGAACAGCCGGCACGGCCCGCTGGGGGGCAGTCGCCGGCGCGATCTTCAAACGGCTGGGGAGCGTGCAGGACTTGTGGCGGCTGCGCGAACAGGCCCAGGGGGCTGCCGAGCGACTGGCGACTTTCCTCGACGGCGTCGTCGTTCAGCTTCACGGCGCCGAAGCGCCATCGTAGCTGTCAGAAATCTCGCGAATAGCCGGCCGTCCAGCCGCCGTCGATCGTCAGGATGTGGCCGTTCATGTACGAATTCTCGGGGTCGGCCAGAAACAGCGCGCCGATGGCGATCTCGTCGACCGTCGCGGGGCGGCCCAGTGGTACGTGATCGAGCATCCGCTGCACCTTCTCGTGGAACTTGCCCCCTTCGCCGTAGAAAAGTTGCCTCGTGCCTTCGGTCAACGTCGAACCCGGCGCGATGCCATTGACCAGGATCCCGAACGGGCCCAGTTCCAGTGCCATCCCCTTGGTGAGGTTGACGACTCCTGCTTTGGCTGCGATGAACGCACACTGCAGGCGCAATGGAACAAGCCCGGCGATCGATGCAATGTTGATGATCCGCCCCGAACCCTGCCGCCGCATCACCCGCGACGCGATCTGGCTGACCTGAAACACGCCGTCGAGGTCGACGGACAGGATTCTGTCCCATTCCGAACGGGGAAACTCGTCGAGCGTCACCCGATGCGCCAGGGTGTTGATTCCCGCGTTGTTGACCAGGATGTCGAGCCGACCATATTCCTCGACGACCTTGCCGATCACTTGTTCGATCTGCACGGCGTCGGTAACGTTCATCTCGAACGCGTGCTGACCGGCCTGCGCGGCAGATTGATGCACGTCGGGCAAGACATCGGTGAACACGACGCGCGAGCCATTCGCGGCGAAGCGATTGGCGATCTGCTGCCCGATTCCTCGCGCGGCGCCGGTGACGAGGCTCACTTTGCCATCAAGATTGCAGTGCATGCCGCCATTTGAACGGCTGCTGAATCAATTCGCAACCACAGGGCGCGCCTCAACCGGATTTGTGCGCCGCGTCAGGCTGAGAATGATCCCGACAGTCACCAGGCTGACGACCAGATTGCTGCCGCCGTAACTGATCAGCGGATGCGGAATCCCCTTGGGAGGAACCATCGCCGTCACGACGGCCACATTGAGGGCCACTTGAAAGACAAGCTGCGTCAGCAGAACGAACGCCGCGTTGTAGGCGAACGAGTTGCGCTCCACCGATCGCAACAGACGCAGTCCCAGAACGTACACTCCCAGCCACAACCCGATCACGCTCAAAGCCCCCAGCAGTCCCAGTTCTTCGCCAATCACGGCAAAGACAAAGTCGGTGTTGGCCTCCGGAAGGAAACTGAGCTTCTGAAACCCTTTGCCGAGTCCGACTCCCCAGATGCCGCCGGCGCCCAGCGTCACCAGCGATTGCTTCAGGTGGTACGGCGCCTGCGTCCAGTCGGCCCAGGTTTCCAGGAAGCCTGAGATGCGCTGCATCTGATACGGCCGCTTCAGCACAGCGGCGATCACCGCCGGAACCGCCAGGAGGCCGGCCGCCAGGAAATTGCGAATCGGCCAGCCGGTGACGAACAGCGCCGTCGCGCCCGTCGCCGCCAGGAACAGCGCCGTCCCCAGGTCGGGCTCGACCATCACCACGGGCACGACGATCAGCAGCGGAAATGTCACCACGACCGTACCGCGAAACCACGAGTGCAGCCGGTCCCGGTGCCGCGCCGCCACACAGCACACGAATAGCGGCAAAGCGATTTTCATCAGCTCCGAGGGCTGTCCCGACAGCGAACCGTGTCGGAACCAGCGCCGCGCGCCGTTGACCTTGGCCCCCACCCCCGGCACGAGCACCAGAACAAGCAGTACCAGCACTCCCCAGAACAACCACGGCGCGAGCGCCTGCCAGCGATTCGCTGGAATGCACGCCGCGATCATCGCCGCGATGGTTCCCACGGCGACAAACATCAAATGCCGCGAGAGAAACACCTGCTCCACTTCACTGGGGCGCGACGTGATGCTGGCGCTGTGCACCATCAGCACCCCGAACCCGAGGAGCACGGCGACCATCGACAGAAACAGCTTGCGTTCGTTGTCCACGGGCGAGCAGACCAGAACCGAATCTAGAAAACAGATTCAATCGTATCTTCAGGATCGGTTCCCGCCGGCCGCGCCCGTGAGGATGGTGTCGGATTTATCAGTTGTGCCGCAGTGAAGCCGGGTGAGCCGTGGACGTGAGTCCACGGGTGCGTGGGCATGTCACTCGAACACTGACAGCAACGTGTATCGCGAAGAAGCAAGCACGACACGACCGCCTGAAGGCGGTACGACCAACGGTCAGCGAATTTTCAGGCTGGCGACGCCGACGATGGCCAGCAGGGCGGCGCCGATCCAGAAACGAACGACAATCTTCATCTCGTGCTGGCCGCGAAACAGAAAATGGTTGTGCAGCGGACTGCAAGCCAGGATCCGGTTGCCTGTCCACCGGAACCAGGCGACCTGCGCGATGACAGACAGCGTTTCCAGAACGAACACGCCTCCCACGATGACCAGAATAGCCTCCTGCCGCGTAACGAGCGCCGCCAGGCCAATCAGTCCGCCCAGCGGTAGCGATCCCGTGTCGCCCATGAAGACCTGGGCCGGGTAACAGTTGAACCACAGGAAGCCCAGCACTGCCCCCACCGTCGCTCCCAGGACAACGGCCAATTCGCCGGCCCCCGCGAAATAGGGAATTCGCAGGTACTCGGCCATGACGCGGTGCCCGGCCAGATAGGTGAGGGCCACAAAGGCCGAGCCGGCGAAAATCATGCAGCCGCCGGCGAGTCCGTCGAGCCCGTCGGTCAGATTCACGGCGTTCGAGCTGCCGACCAGCACGAAGATACTCCACAGCAGAAATCCGGCCCCCAATGCGAACCCGGCGCCGCCGATCGGCCAGATGAGCTGATGTCCCTGCGGATGGCCGGCGTGATGATAATAGAGGATCCAGCCGGCCAGTGTGGCGACGACGACTTGCCCGAGCAGCTTCTGGCGGACGGAAAGTCCGTTGCGCCGTGTGTTGAGCTTCACCCAGTCGTCGATGGCCCCGACGCCGCCCATTCCGAGGGCAACCACCAGCCCCAGTTGCACGTAGCGGCTCGAAAGATCACCCCACAGCAGGACCGATGAGACGACTGCACTGAGGATGAACAGGCCCCCCATTGTCGGGGTGGCGCTTTTGCCGGCCTGAATTTCATTCAGCCGTTCCGAGTCGCTGGCGATCCGTTCGCGGAACCGGCTCTTCAACCAGCGAATCGCCGCCGGCCCGAGCAGCACGGCCATCAGAAAGCCGGTCAGGCTGGCGAGCGCCGTTCGCGTCGTCAGAAAGACGCGCGATTCGCCCGCGGCGAACGGTTCGAGCCGCTCGAGCAGCGGACCGAAGCGGTGTAACAGCCAGATCAGCATGCGACTGTAAATTCCCCGGGCGCCGGAGCGATTCGCTCCGGCGCCCGGTCAAAAAAAAGAAGTTCTACTACGAAGCGATTGTTGGAGTGATTGACCCAGTAACCACTTGACCCAACAACCTGAATTGCTTCTATCCGACTGTGATGAATCACCACAGCGGACAGTGCACCAGGATTCCCGCAAATCCAATGCACGTAGTAGAACTTCGACTTGATTTGCCTCGTATTCCGAAAGATTCCGCCGCTTACGCCACGGCACGAGCCGTCGGCGGGGTGTAGTTTTCCTGTCGCGATCCTGCGCTCCGTTGTTTCAACCACTGGACGACCCGCTCCATCCGCATCCCGCGAGACCCTTTGACGAGCACCACGTCGCCCGGCTCCAGCCAGCAGTCGAGCACAGCCAGGAGCGCCTCGATTCCGCTGCATTCAGCGACGGTGTGCGGGTTCATGCCGGCGCCCAGTGCAGCGCTCGAGACGTACGATGCGCTGTTGCCGAAGGCCAGCAGCCGGTCGAGACTCGCCGCGGCCACGCAGGCCCCCAACTCGCGATGGCAAGCCTGCGATTCGTCCCCGAGTTCGAGCATGTCACCCACGACGAGCAGCCGCTGGTGCTGTGCGGGCCAGTCGCGCAGCGTGAAGCACGCCGCCTGCATCGACAGTGGACTCGCGTTGTACGTGTCGTCGATGATCGTGAATTCGCCTGACCGCTCGACCGTGCAGCGTCCGGGCTGCCCGGCGAATTTCATCAATCCCCCGGCGATCGCGGCCGGTTCCATCCCGATTTCGCGGGCCACGGCCAGGGCGCACAGGGCCGCCGTCAGGTAGTGCCGCGCGGGCGCCGCCATTTCATAAGACTGACCCTCGACCCGGAATCGTAACCGTCCCGGCCGGAAATCGACGTCGGTGGCCCGCACCTCGTTGTTCTGTCGTTCGCCGGCGAACAGTACACGGCATTTAGCCCGTCGGGCCAGGCCCCTCATCTGTTCGTCGTCTCCACAGACGACGGCAAAGCCGTGTTGCGGCAGCGCTTCGAGCAGTTCGCCTTTCGCCTGGAAAATGTTTTCGAGTGTTCCGAAGGTCGCCAGGTGTGCGGGGCCGATGCGGGTGATCACGCCGATTTCAGGGTCGGCGATCTGGCACAGCGACCGGATGTCTCCGATACGTGCCGCTCCCATCTCCATCACGCCGAATTCGTCGCCGGCTTTCAATTCCAACAGGCTCAAAGGGAGCCCGACTTCGTTGTTGAAGTTTTTCAAGCTGCTGCGACCGGAGTGCCGCGCCGAGAGCACGGCCTGCAGCATGTCGCGCGTCGTCGTCTTCCCGACGCTGCCCGTCACGCCAACGATCAGCGCTTCGACACGGTGGCGATACCAGCGGGCGAAATCACCCAGGGCCCGGCCCGTGTCGTCGACGATGATCCGCGGGACCTCAGCCGAAACGTCGCGGCCGCGCTGCACGACTCACGCGACCGCGCCGCGGCGCAGAGCCTCGCTGGTGAACCGGTGCCCGTCGTGTTTCGCTCCGCACAACGCCCAGAACAGGTCGCCCGATTCCAGAGTCCGCGAATCGACGCTGACGCGCGTGACAACGCGCTGCGCGTCGTCGATCCCGGCCGATTCGGCGCGGGTCGCGGTCAAAATGTCAATGAGCGAGACGGGGTCCATGCTGTCCTAGACGCGGAGAGGGTTGCGGAGCGAAACGTGGGGAGGCGGGGCCTTCGACGTGGGAAACAATGTGGCCAGGCAAGCGCGGGCCACTTCGCGGTCGTCGAAGTGCAGCCGCTCGTTGCCAATGATCTGTTCTGTTTCATGTCCCTTGCCGGCAATCAGCACGCAGTCGCCGGGGCCGGCATGCTGAAGCGCCCAGCGGATCGCCCGCTGGCGATCGACGTCGACATACGGCTGGCGGCGCCCCCCGGCAAAACCCGCGAGGATGTCGTTCACGATCGCCTCGGGGGATTCCGACCGCGGGTTGTCGCTCGTTACGATCGGCAGATCTGCTTCGTCGGCGGCGCGGCCCAAAAGCGGGCGCTTTGATTTATCGCGATCGCCTCCCGCGCCAAACACGCAGATGATGCGCCCGTTCGTCAGCGGTCTCAGCGACGCCAGGCTGTTCCGCAGGGCGTCTTCGGTATGGGCATAATCGACGTACACCGGAAACGGCTGCCCGGCCTCGACCGACTCGAGGCGCCCGGGTACCGCCCGCAGCGCTCGAATCCCGCGAGCAATTGTTTCCAGCTCAATTCCAAAGTGTGCAGCGACGGCGGCAGCCGCCAGGCAGTTCGAAACGTTGTGCCGCCCCACGAGTGCCGTCTCGACCGCGATGCTCCCGGTCCCCATCGTCAGGGTAAACTGGCTTCCCGCCAGCGTCGCCGAGAGGATTGTCGCAGTGACGTCGGCAGGCTGATCGAGTCCGTAGGTGGCGGCGCGCTTGGGCGCGTCTTCGAGGCACGAACGGCTTCCCGCATCATCGATGTTCACGACGGCCAGCCCCGCGGGCTTCAGGTAGTCGAGGATCCGCAGCTTGCTGCGGCGATACGCGGTGAAGTTCCGATGGTAGTCGAAATGGTCCTGCGTAATATTGGTGATGACGGCCGCGTCGAGCAGCGTCCCTGCCGTGCGATGCTGATCGAGAGCGTGGCTCGACAGCTCCATTGCGGCATGCGTTGTTTTGACGGAAACCATTGCTGCCAGCCGGCGAGCGAGGGTCGCTGAATCGGGGGTCGTCAGCCGCGATGCATCCGACCTGACGCCGTCGTGGTATTCGATTGTGCCCAGGAGGCCCGTCTGGCATTCCGCCGACTGCAGAATCGAGCGGATCAGCCAGGTTGTGGTCGTCTTGCCGTTGGTCCCTGTGACTCCGGCCAGCCCCAGATGCCGCGAGGGATGGGCCATGAGCGCCGAACACAATTCGGCGTAGGCCCGGCGGACATCGGGAACGACGCACTGTGGAACAGAGACGTCAGCCTGCGGGCGGTCGACCAGCAGAGCCGACGCGCCCCGCGCGACCGCGTCGTGGATATGCTGGTGTCCGTCGGTCTGGGTGCCGCGAATCACGGCAAACAACGAGTTGGCCCGGCAATCGCCGCTGCGGTCGGTGGCTTCGACCGCGCGGATGTCGCCGCACCCTACGAAGCTGGCGCGCGGAAACAGCCTCCGCAGGTTGACCGCGACGGGAACGTGCGGAACCCATTGCAATGCCGGGGCAGACTGCTCACTGTGCATGCTTCGCCGCAAACCAGGACGGAAAAAAACAAGCGCTGTGACGGGTAGCGTCCGTGCTCCGTCACAGCGCGCAGTTCGATTCCCCAGGCACGTACAGAGGGGATCGTCGTCGGAATCCGTTCCGAGCAACGGACGTGACCGTGAAACGCTGGGAATCGAGGCGAGACGGAAGTGTTTCGAGTGAGATGACGATGCGAGGAACGACGTTGAGCGCGGCGGCATTCTCTACATTCCGGATAAACCGTCAATCGCGTTTTGACATTTTTTCAGCGGAATTGTAAACGTTACAGAAAGTCGTCAGGACACGCTGATGAATTACTTCGCTCACGGAATCCGATTCGTCGATCGCCCGTATTTTCTCGCGGGAACCGCGCTGCCCGACTGGCTGTCGGTCGTCGATCGCCGCGTCCGTCTGCGGGCCCGCCAGGTGCAACCGTTCGCACTAAGTGACGCCGGGCCCGAAGCGGATGTGG